>DASSRO010000362.1:0-12289 GCA_035701745.1 Candidatus Sulfotelmatobacter sp.
CCCATGCTGGGTTTGAGCAAAAAGCAATACCCGGCCACCGGGACGAGCCGCATCCATCGCAGTGCGAATCAGAGAATTGCCACCCACTGCAAGAATGACGGCGTCAGCCCCACGCCCCTGGGTCAACTCGCGGACACGCTCCACCACGTTTGCCCGCGAAGCATCAATTGTAAGGTCTAACCCGAAACTTGACCCTATTCTAAGCCTCTCGAGATATAAATCGGAAGTAATTAAGGTGGCCCCGGCGCGCCGGGCCAGCATGCTCAATATGATGCCAATGGGGCCCTGGCCGATGGTCAGCACGGTCTCGCCCTGACGCAGGCGAAGCGCCTCGATTCCTTTCATGCAGGTGTTGACGGGCTCGACGAAGCAGGCTTGCTCGAAGGAAATGCCGTCGGGAATGCGGACGGTGCCGTGTTCGACGATCCAGTCCATGACGCGAACGTATTCGGCGAAACCGCCGCCCGAGGGCTCGAATCCGGCAGTCACGCCGACTTTCTTGTAGGTGGCGCACTGGGCGAAAGTCTTGTTCTCGCAGTAGAAGCACTCGCGGCAAGGGATGTGATGGAAGACCATCACGCGGTCGCCGGGACGGTAGTTCTTAACGTCCTGGCCAACGGCGGCGATGGTGCCAGAAGTTTCGTGCCCAAAGATGCGCGGGGCGGAATGAGAACCGGTGGAAATTTTCTTGAGGTCGGTGCCGCAGACGCCGCAAGAGTGGACGCGGACGAGAATTTCTTTGGCGCCGATTTCGGGGACGGGGACGGTTTCTGTGCGAACGTCGTTCACGCCGCGGTAGACGGCGGCGAGCATGGTCGCGGGGACCGAGCGTGCGTCCGTTTCGAGCGCATACTGTCCGGCTATGGCCATTGGGTTCTATTTTAGATGATGCGGGCGTGGAGTTTGGTTCAAATCAGGGGTGCGGGTGGACTGATGGTAACTGGGCTTTCGCGTGTGCGGTGTCGTACACAGTGGGTTCTGAGGATTTCGGCCGCCGAAAACAGGGGGGACTCGAAGAGTAGACCGATGTTGTTGATGATGCTTCACGGACTCGCGGAGCGTTTCATGCTATGCTGCGCAAAACTTTTGGATTCAGGAGTGGCCGTGCTGATTGAAATGCGGCTGGAGAACTACGCGGTGATCGACAACCTGGTGGTGGAGTTCGGGCAGGGATTGAACCTGCTGACGGGCGAGACGGGAGCGGGGAAGTCGATCCTGGTGGATGCGCTGGCGCTGCTGCTGGGCGAGAAGGCGTCGAGCGACGTGATTCGTACGGGAGCGGAGCGGGCCATGGTCTCGGCGGTGTTTGAGGCCGAGGGTGCGGCGGAGAAGCCGCTGGCGAAAATTCTGGAAGCCAACGGGTTGGACGAGTCAGACGATGGGTCTCTGATTTTACGGCGCGAGATCGCGGCGGGGGGCAAAGGGCGGGTGTTCGTGAATAACCAGCCGGCGACGGTCGGGGTGTTGCGGCTGCTGGCGCCGTTGCTGGCGACGGTCCACGCGCAGAATGAATCGCTGGCGTCGTTTGATGGTCCGGCGCGGCTGGGGCTGCTGGACGCTTTTGCCGGCTCCCAACTGGACGCGGTAGAAAGCGGGTTTGCGGGCTGGAAGGAGATTCGGAACCGCATCGACGAACTGGAGCGCGGAGAGCAGGACCGCTTGCGGCTGGTCGATTTGTGGATTTTCCAGAAGAAGGAGATTGAAGAAGCGCGGCCGCAAAGCGGAGAAGACGAGCGGCTGGAGACGGAAAAACGCGTTCTGGCGAACGCGGAAAAAATTTATAACGCGGCGATGAATGCGTTTGATCTGCTGTACGAGGGAAACGGTTCGACTGCGTCGTCGCTACGGGCGGCGCAGAAGCAGGTGGAGGAACTGGTTCGGTACGAGCCTAAGTTTCAAGAAGCGCTGGCGGCTCTGGAGACCGCGCGCATCAGCGTGGAGGATGTGGGGGCGACCGTCCGCGATTATGCAGGGGGGATTCACGCGTCGCCGGAACACTTGGCGCAGGTGGAAGACCGGCTGGCGCTGCTGGAACGGTTGAAGCGGAAATATGGGCCGAGCCTGGATGAGGTGATCGCGTTCGGAGCGGATGTCGCGCGGAAATTGTCGGAGGTGGAGAACAAAGACGAGGTTCTGCGCGGGTTGCGGAGCGAACTGGGGAAGGCTGCGGGAGAATATTTGCGGGCGGCGCGGGCGTTGTCGAAGAAACGGGGCGAGGCGGCGCGGCGGCTGGAGAAATTGGTGGAGGCGGAGATCAATGATCTGGCGATGAAGTCGGCGTTCCGGATTGAGATGACGAGCGCGGAAGAGGAAGGGAACTGGACGGGCGCGGGCATTGACCAGGTCGTGTATATGATTTCGACCAATCCAGGGGAACCGTTGCGGCAGTTGGAACATATTGCGTCGGGCGGGGAATTGTCGCGGGTGATGCTGGCGCTGAAGGCCAGCGTGGAGGCGGGCAAAAGCCCCACTTCTCGCAAAGAACGCGAGAAATGGGGCACCCATAATAATCAGTCGCGCAAAAAAGATGAGGGGCTTACCCAACGGACGCTGGTGTTTGATGAGATTGATACGGGGATCGGGGGGCGGGCGGCGGAGGCGGTGGGGAAGAAGTTGAAGTCGCTGGCGCGATCGAACCAGGTGTTGTGCGTCACGCATCTGCCGCAGATCGCAACGTTTGGGGATCATCATTATGTTATTGAGAAGAAGGAATCCGGCGGACGGACCCGGACGAGTATTCGCCGGGTGACGGGCGAGGAGCGCACCGAAGAAGTGGCGCGCATGCTGAGCGGGGCGAAGCTGACGGAAACATCGCGCAAGCATGCGGAGCAGATGATCAAGACGAATGGCTGATCTTCAACGGGGACCCAGCGGGCGGGCTTAACGGGTCAGGACCAGGATGCGGTCCGAGCGGCTCTCGGCCAAGGTGATTTTTTCGGAATTGTCCGCAATTCGAATGCTGAAGTTGACGACGATGTTGGCCATGGTTTCGACGGGCCGGCCATCCTGCAAAATCGGCTTGAAGTGCCATTCGCGAACGGCTTGCTGCGCGGCGGCCGCCAGGATAGCTGGGCCGCTTAGAACATGAAGGTCCTGAATAATTCCATCCGAACCGATCAGAGCTTTCAAAACCACCGAACCTTGAACATTCATATGCTGCGCCAGCGGCGGATAGGAAGTCTGCTGGGCGGCGTCGGAAGAGATGGGTTCACGGCCGACTGCGCTGGTGAGGGCATTCGTGCCGGCGCTAGGAGCGGGATTCGTCATTTGGACAGTGGCAGCCTGGTTGGCGGGACGAACCGCGTGATGCGGGTTTCCGGCTACGATTTCAACATTCAGCGGAGGCAGCACGGTGCGGGTAGTGGAGACCGCGGGCGAGGTCGCGGCTTTCGCGGTGGTGGACTTGGCGGCCTGCTTTTTCGCGGCGGGTGCTGCTTGCTGACGGTTCGGAACTGGCTGCGCGGTGGGCGTGGCGGCGGTTTCGGTTCCGTCTGAATCCAGGATGAGTTGGTTGGAGCCGAACCAGAACTGGCGATCGGTTACGATCACGACGGCGATGGCGGCAACCAGAATGACGAGAGCGAGCAGGAGACGCTGAGACTGGCGGGCTTTCTGAGCAATCCGCTCCTCAGAGGTTTCGATCGCCGGTCTGTTATTGAATTCCCGCATTGACGCTCACCTGGGGTTTGAGCAACAACATCTGTATGTTGCGCGAACTGGCGTGTCGTCGCAATGGCACGCGGAGGGGGGATGGGGGCACGAGAGGGCCATACGGTGTGGGAAGAAAAATTTGTGTTCGGGCAGGGGCGAGGCTGTGATTTGGATCACTGCGTGGTGCGGCCGGCGGGGATATATCCACAAGAATGAAGACACAGAGCCCAAAAAATCGAATGGCGTGGCTGCAAGGACCTGCGCTTCGCTGCGACGGCGTGCCGGAAAATTCGGAGACTCCCTGGAGACTGGTGCTGCTGGGAGCGCCGGGCGTGGGCAAGGGAACACAGGCCGACCTGCTGAATCAGCGGATGGGGGCATGCCATTTGTCGACGGGAGACATTTTCCGCGCGGCGAGCGGTCGCGGTGAGTGTGAGCAGAGTCCGGCGATGAAGCAGGCGCTGGAGTACATGCGGCAGGGCGCGCTGGTGCCGGACGCGACCGTCTGGGAGATGGTGCGCGAGCGAATCATGTGCTTGAGATGCGAGGGGGGCTTCATCCTGGACGGGTTTCCCCGGACGGTGGCGCAGGCGGAGTCGCTGAAGCAGTTGATGGACAGCGAAGGGCTGGGGCTGACGGCGGTGGTGAGCTATGCGCTGCCGTTTGATGAGATAGTGGCGCGACTGGGCGGGCGCCGGACTTGCGAGAAGTGCAAGGCGGTATATCACGTGACCGAGCGGCCTCCGCGGACTGCGGGCCGCTGCGACCGGTGCGAGGGCAAGCTGTTTCAGCGCGAGGACGACCGGCCGGAATCGATCAAGGTACGGCTGCAGGCTTACGAAAAGAGCACGGCGCCGGTGATTGAGTTCTATAAGAAACTTTGCTTACTGATCGAGGTGGAGGCCAAGGGGTCTCCAGAGGAAATTTGTAATCGGACTACGGGGAAAGTCCAGGAGCACTATAGCCGGCGGCTGGGGCCGGTCGCCGCCTTTGACGAATGAGTTGCTGGGGCTGATCCATTCGAGGGCTGAAATTCCCTATTCGCTGCTAATCCCCGCGCTTTCTGTGGCTTACGTTGACCAGAGGGGTACTTTCCGGTAATTTAATAGTATCGCCACAATGGGGATTGTGTACCCTGAAGGTACAGGTTTGTGGCAGTTGAGACAGAAAAGCAGATTCCTCGCTTCGCTCGAAATGACAAACAGCGGGCTTAGGCCCTGAGAGTTGGTCGGGCGGAGCATTTGTGGGATTTGGGGAGCAGGCAGACATCGTGGCTGGAATTCTAGGGAAGACTGACGGAAAAACTTTACTGTTGCTGAAGCCGAGAGGTTTCTGCGCGGGCGTAGTGCGGGCGATTGACGTAGTCCGGATTGCGCTGGAGGCATTTGGGCCGCCGATTTATGTGCGCAAGGAAATCGTGCACAACAGCTTCGTGGTGGAAGAGCTGCGCGGCAAGGGCGCGATCTTCGTCGACAGCGAGGACGAGGTGCCCAACGGCGAACGGATTATCTACAGCGCGCACGGCGTGTCGCCCGAGGTGCGGGAACACAGCGCGCGGCGCGGGTTGCGCGTGATTGATGCGACCTGCCCGCTGGTGACTAAGGTGCACGTTGAGGCGGTGAAGTTTGCCAAGGAAGGATTTTCGCTGATCCTGATTGGGCACAAGGATCACGATGAGGTGGTGGGAACGCTGGGCGAGGCGCCGCTGGTGACGCAGGTTGTGGGGTCGCCCGAGCAAGTGAAATCGCTGAGCGTGCCGGATCCGGACCGGGTGGCGTACCTGACGCAGACGACGCTGAGCCTGGACGAGACCAAGGATATTATTGCGGCGCTGAAACAGAAATTTCCGAACATCAAGGGGCCGGCGGCGCAGGATATCTGCTATGCCACGGAGAATCGTCAGGTCGCGGTGAAACAGGTGGCGTCGGAGGCCGACTTGCTGCTGGTGGTGGGATCGGAAAACAGTTCGAACTCGAACCGGCTGGTGGAAGTGGCGCGCAACCTGGGCACGAACGCGCACCTGATCGATAGCTGCAACGACATTGAGCCCGATTGGTTGAAGGGCGTGAAGACGATTGCACTGACCGCCGGGGCGTCTGCTCCTGAATGTCTGGTGGAAGAGACGGTGACGTTCTTGCGGAACAAGGGATTCGACAATTTGCAGGAATTGGAAGTGATGCCGGAGAACGTGCGGTTTGGGCTGCCGCCGGAGATTGTGGGCGCCATTGCGGCGGCGCCGGTGAGCGCGAACGGAGATTAGCTGTAAGCGAAAGCTCCAGATCGTTTGCAGAGGTGAGATATGACGATTGACGAACGCCTTGATCGGCTGACCGAGAGGCATGAAGCTCTGACCCAAACCGTGGAAATTCTAGCGCGGACCACCCACGAGCATACCCAGCAGATTACCGACATCATGGAGGCCGCTGCTCGGCTTTTACAAATCGCGCAGGTCAAAGAGCAACGCCTGACCCGTCTAGAGGGTGGGGAACAGTGAATCAGGCAACCACATTTGCGAATGGAATGGAGTGATAGACGGTATGGACACAAACTCCCCCGAGTCCCAAACTTCTTCCGCACCTTTAGGTTCGAGTCCAGAGTTGCGTTTCGGAAAAATTGAGGAACTGGGCAGCCGAGTGGGCGCGGCGATTGCGGCTGCGCGCAAATTCCTTTTTTCGCAGCAGCACGAAGATGGGTACTGGTGCGGTGAACTCGAAGCGGACACGACGCTCGAGTCGGATTACATCCTGCTGCATACGCTGTTGGGGACTGGCAATCAGGAGCGGTTTCAGAAGGCGGCGAACTGGATCCTGCGGCATCAGAACGAGGATGGCGGGTGGAGTATCTACGCGGCCGGGCCGTCGAACATCAGCGCGTCGGTGAAGGCTTATTTTGGATTGAAGCTGGCGGGGTACACGGCGGATCATCCGGCGCTGCAGCGGGCGCGCAAGAAAATTCTGGAGATGGGCGGCGTCACCGAAGTCAATACATTTACCAAGATCTATCTTTGCTTCTTCGGGCAGTATGACTACGACGCGGTTCCGGCGATTCCGCCGGAGATCGTGCTATTTCCCAACTGGTTCTGGTTCAACATCTACGAAATTTCATCGTGGTCGCGCGCCATCCTGGTGCCGTTGTCGATCTGCTACGCCAAGAAACCGTTCAAGAAGATTGCGCGGGAGATGGGCGTGGAGGAACTGTTTGTTGGCGGGATGCAGAAGTCGCGCATGCACCTGCACTGGGCGAAGAAGATCGTTTCGTGGCGCAATTTCTTTCTGGTGCTCGATCGCCTGACGCATTGGCTGGAGCGAGTGCATGTGCGTCCTCTGCGTTCGATCGCGCTGAAAAGCGCGGAGAAGTGGATGCTGGAACGGTTCGAGATGAGCGATGGGCTGGGCGCGATTTATCCCTCGATGATGAACGCGATCATCGCGCTGCGCTGCCTGGGGTATTCGCTGGACGATCCGCAGGTGATTCGCGCGATGGACGAGTTCGAAAAGTTGGGGATCGAAGAGGAAGACACGTTCCGCATGCAGCCGTGCATGTCGCCGGTCTGGGATACGGCGTACGCGATGTTTGCGCTCGGTGAAGCGGGAGTACCGGCGGACGATCCGCGGATGGTCAAGTGCGCGGACTGGATTCTGCAGAAGCAAGTGCGCAACCCGGGCGACTGGCAGGTCAAAAACAAAAGCGGGAAGCCGGGCGGATGGTACTTCGAGTTCAACAATGAGTTCTATCCCGACGTGGATGATAGTGCGATGGTGTGCCTGGGGCTGAGCCGGGTGGAGCATCCCAACGGGCGCTATCAACGCGAGTCGGTGCAGCGCGCGATCGACTGGATTTTTTCGATGCAGTGCAAGAACGGCGGCTGGGCATCGTTTGACAAAGACAACGACAAGATGGTGTTCCAGTACATTCCGTTTGCCGATCACAACGCCATGCTCGATCCGCCGACCGTCGACATCACCGGACGCATTCTTGAGATGCTGGCGACTTACGGCTATGACAAAAATCATCCGGCGGTGACGCGGGCGATAAAGTTCATTCGCGACGAGCAGGAGCCGGACGGAAGCTGGTTTGGACGCTGGGGCGTGAACTACATTTACGGCACGGCGCTGGTGTTGCGCGGGCTGGACGCGATTGGCATGGACCTGCACGAGCCTTGCGTGCAGCAGGGAGCGGAGTGGCTGCGCATGGTGCAGAACGCCGACGGCGGATGGGGAGAAACCGTGGGATCGTATGACGATCCAAGTTTGCGAGGGCAAGGCGAGAGCACGCCATCGCAGACTGCATGGGCGATCCTGGGATTGCTGGCGGCCAACGATACCCGCAGCGACTCGGTAGCGCGCGGAGTGGCCTACCTGCTGCGCACGCAGAGAAAAGATGGGTCGTGGGATGAGCCTTTCTTTACGGGCACCGGATTTCCGCGCGTGTTTTATCTGATGTACCACCTCTACCGCGATTACTTCCCGCTGCTGGCGCTGACTACCTACGGCAAGATGATGGAGAAGGCGCAAAACTAGTTCTCAGTTCTCGGTTCTCAGTTCTCAGTCAAAAGCGTGGACCACTGAGGGCACAGAGAGGCACAGAGGAAATCTAAATCTTGGTTTCCGGGAACTGGGAAGCGAGAACTGAGAACTGTTTTGAAAGCTTTCGTCACAGGCGCTACCGGATTTCTAGGTTCGCACGTCGCCCGCGTTCTCGCAGACCAGGGCGCGGACCTGCGGCTGCTGGTGCGTTCCACGAGCAATTTGCGCAACCTTGAAGGACTCCGGGCGGAGACCGCGACTGGGGATCTGCGCGATGCCGCGTCGCTTGAAAAAGCCATGTCCGGGTGCGACACGGTGTTTCACGTGGCGGCTGACTACCGGCTTTGGGTGCGGGATCCGGCGGAGATGTACAGGTCGAACGTGGAAGGAACGCGGGCAATTCTGGAAGCGGCGCGGAAGAATGGCGTGCGGCGGGTGGTGTACACGTCGAGTGTTGCGACGGTGGGATTTACTGGCAATGGCCGGCCAGCGGATGAAGATTCTCCGGTATCTCTCGGCGACATGATTGGCCACTACAAGCGGTCGAAGTTTATGGCTGAGCAGGTGGCGCTCGAGGCTGGGCGCGGCGGGATGGATGTGGTGACAGTGAATCCGACGACGCCGGTGGGGGAGCAGGATGTGAAACCGACTCCGACTGGACGCATCGTCCTCGACTTTCTGAAGCGAAAATTTCCAGCTTATGTGGAAACGGGATTGAACCTGGTCGACGTGCGGGAATGCGCGCGAGGGCATATTGCGGCTTTGGAAAAAGGTAGATCGGGCGAGCGCTACATTTTGGGCGGGGAAGATCTAACGCTCAAGCAAATTCTGGACAGGCTGGGAGAAATCACGGGGCTGCCGTCGCCGAGGGTGAAACTGCCGTACGTGTTCGCGTTCGCGGCGGGAGTGGTGGACGAGGCGATTACCGGGCGCATTCTGCATCGCGAGCCGCGCGCCACTGTCGACACCGTGCGCATGGGCAAGAAAAAAATGTTTGCCAGTTCGGCCAAGGCGGAACGCGAACTGGGTTGGAAGATTGTGCCGGTCGACGCGGCTTTACGGCGTGCGGTGCAATGGTTCAAGAGCAACGGATATGTCTAGAGTCGCCATCGTGGCTGCGCTGGAGCGGGAGATGCGGCCGCTGGTCCGGTCATGGCGCGTGAGTGAAAAGGAATTCAGCGGACGGCGTTTTCGTTTTTTTGAGCAAGGCGACGTCGTTGTGGTGTGCGGGGGAATTGGAGCGGAAGCGGCGCGGCGAGCGGCGGAGGCGGTGATCGCGCTCTATGAGCCAGGCGTGATTTATTCTGCGGGATTTGCGGGGGCGCTCGATCCGGCGCTGAAGGTTGGAGACATCGTGCAGCCACGGCGCGTGGTGAATGCGGGCGATGGGAGCAGTTTGACGCTTGGTCGGGGCGACGGTGTACTGGTGAGCTTCGGTTCAGTTGCGAATCCCGCACAAAAGGCGAGCCTGAGAGATTCGTTTCAAGCGCACGCCGTGGACATGGAAGCGGCCGCGGTGGCGCGGGCGGCGGAAGCGCGAGGCGCGGGCTTCGCGGTAATGAAAGCGATCTCTGATGAATTCGACTTCGACTTCCCGGCGATGGAAAGTTTCGTCGACTCCAACGGACGATTTCTGGAAGGCAGATTTGCGTTGCATACGGCGCTGCGCCCGTGGCTGTGGGCGAAATTGGCGCGGTTGGCGCGGAATAGCCGTCGTGCGTCATTGGCGCTGTGCGAACGGCTGCGGACAATAGTCGGAGCAATCCCAGAATCTTCCGGCGCTGGCAATGTGGAAGCCGCGAGCCGGCGATGATCGCGACAAGCTTTGCGGATTGCATCGTAAGGATCGTTCGATCGCAGTAATTGTTTGGTTGGCAGATCAGATACGTGTGGGAAAGTTAGCGACTAGCTTCATCTATAATCGTAACAAGGCGTTCTCCAAAGAAAACGATGCATTTTTTCCCCTTGCTAGCAGTGTTTGTCGGCGGCGAAATCGTCGACATGATTTCCAACATGGGCGCCGTCGCCAGGCTGGTTTTGCTTGCCCTGCTGGTGTTCAGCCTGATCTCGTGGGCGATCATCCTCACAAAGTGGAGCTTGTTGCGGCGGGCGCGCGCGCAGAGCGGAAGGTTCGTGCGCGCGTTTCGCAAGGCGCAGCGATTGCAGGATATTGCCGCCGTGGCGGAACAGTTCAAGCCGAGCCCGCTGGTGGGCGTGTTCGAGGGCGGGTATGAAGAATACAAGCGGCAGGCGGGAACGTTTGGGACGTTGCGGAACCTGGTGACGATTCAGCGGGGAATGCAGATCGGGGCGTCGGAGGAGATCACGCGGTTGGAGCGAAACCTTCCGTGGCTTGCGATCACCGCAGCAGTGACGCCGTTTGTGGGATTGTTTGGAACCGTCTGGGGAATCATTGATGCGTTTCACGGACTGGGGACGGCGGGAGCGGCGACGCTGCGCGCGGTCGCGCCCGGCATATCGGAAGCATTGATCACGACGGCTGCCGGGCTGGCGGCTGCGATTCCGGCGGTGATTGCCTACAACCTGATTGGCGCGTCGATCAGGGAGTTTGCGGCGCGCAGCGACGATTTTGCGCTGGAGTTGCTGAATGCGGTGGAGCACAGCCAGGCACAATCGCAGGCGCAAGTGGCGAGTGAAGTGAGGCGCTGATGGCATTCACGGCTTCCAACGGACGCACGCAGACGGCGATGGCCGACATCAACATCACTCCGCTGGTGGACGTGGTTCTGGTGTTGCTGATTATTTTTATGGTGACGGCGCCCGTGCTGCAGTCGGGAATTGACGTGAGCGTGCCGAAGACGCGGACGGTGAAAGAGATCACCGAGGAGCGCACCGTGATCACGATCAACAAAGATCAGCGTGTCTTTTTGGGCAACGACGCCATCAATATCAATGAGATTAAAACGAAGTTGCGGCAGAAGATCCGTGATCCCAGGAACCAGTTTATTTTTGTGAGGGCGGACGAGAACGTTCCGTTCGGGGCGTTCGCCACGGTGATGGACGCGGTGAAACAGGCGGGCATCACGAACGTGAGCATTGTGACGCAACCTTTAGAGCAAAATGGCAGCAAGCGCTGAGATTTATTTCGAACATGACAGTTGGGGCCGGGCGTTGGCCTGGTCCGCGGGGCTGCATGTGGGAATCACGGCGGCGCTGCTGATCTATTCCGCGATCGTCATGGGGCCGAGCGGAGATACGTGGGGCGCGGGCGGAGGCGGGGAGGCGATTGGCGCGACGCTGGTGAGCACCGTGCCGCTGCCGGCGAATCCGGCGCAGACCAAGAACGTGCTGGCCAACGAGTCGAAGGGCGTGACGCAATCGCAGCCGAAGGTCGAGGAGAAGCAGCCTGAGCCGGACGCGATTGAGATTCAGGGCAAGAACGCGAAGATAAAACCAAAGAAGAAACAGGAGACCGCGTCGAAGGAAAAGGCGGTGGCCCCGCCTGAGGAGGAGACGAATCAGGTTGCCTTCGGGGAAGGCGGCCCGGTCAGCGGTCCATACGGGACGTTCAGCGCCGCGGGAGCCAAGGGCGGATTTGGAATTACCGGAGGCGGCGGGGATTTCGGCACCAAGTACGCGTGGTATGTGCGCGTGATCCAGCAAAAGGTTTCGGAAAACTGGATGAAGTACGAGGTTGATCCAAGAATTACGAGCGCGCAACGGGTGTATATCACCTTCGACATTGCGCGCGACGGACATCCTTCGAACGAGCGAATCGAGCAATCGAGCGGTGTCCCTTCGCTGGACGTGTCTGCAGTGCGGGCGTTGCAGCGCATTGATACTTTCGGTCCCTTGCCGCCGGATTACCCAGGGGGCAAGATTTCGGTGGAGTATTGGTTCGACTACAAGAAGTGAACCTATAGCGTAAACACTATGCACTACTGACTGACCTTGTGCTGCGGGAACGGGGGCACAATGAGGGGCATTGAACGTAGGGGAGAGGGAAGAAGAAACCTTGCAAAGCAATTCCTATCGGAATACGATATTGTCTTACACCAGAACATTCACTCCCACACGGATGGACGAAGGCGATAGATCCATTTCATGGTGTTGGCCAAGCGGCGCGGTATGGGCGCTGGTTTTACTCTTGG
>DASSRO010000363.1:0-25664 GCA_035701745.1 Candidatus Sulfotelmatobacter sp.
GGAAATATTTCATCTTTCTCAGCCTGATCGCGTCTGGGCATTATGTGCTGGCCTCGCTGGGGGTGCTCTACTCGGTTTTCGGGCTGTACTACTATTTGAAAATTGCGAACGCAATGTTCATGGGGCAGGTGGAGAAGGGCGAAGAGAGACTTCCCGTCAGCCTGACGATGCGAGCCGCGATTGCGGTGACCGGGATTGCCACGCTTTACATCGGGCTGCTGCCGAACAGCTTTATCCAACTCGTGAACTGGGCGCTGGGGATCGCGCAGAATCCGAACGTGGCGAGGCTGACGCAGTAGAGGGTGCCCACGGAGTCTTCCCAGCAGATAAAATTAAGCCTCATGCCGTCTTCCACCCCGCCCGAGGACCGTAATTCCGACCAGAAGAAGAGCTTCTGGCTGCAATTCGCACGTTACAGCCAACTGGCTTTCGTTCTTCCCGCCGCGCTTGTCGTCGGGTGGCTCGTAGGCGCGGCCCTCGACCGTTGGCTGCATACTACATGGATTTACCTCGCGGGCATTCTTCTCGGTATCGCGGCTGGATTTGTGGAACTCATCCGCACCGTTCTTCGCGACAGCGACTCCAAGTAGCGAGCGCAAACTGTGGAGCGCTACTATGCTGATTGCGACCTACAATGCCCGACCAGCCACATTCCGATATCACCCCTGAAGGCGCGACCGCTGAGCGCTTTTATTCCGGAGCGCTCGACCGAATTCGTTATTTCATGACGGCGCTCGCGGTTCCACTGGTCGCGGCCGCGTGGTGGAGATTCGGAATACGGGCAGCTGCGGGTCTGGCATTTGGATGCCTCATCGCTTACGTCAATTTTTATTGGTTAAAACGTGTCATCAGCGGCTTTGTGGATCGAGCCACCGGTACGACAACATCAACGCCGAGCGACGGAATTGTCTTCCGATTCCTGCTGCGGTATGTTTTGATGGCCGTCGGCGCGTATGTTATATTGACTGTTTCACCCGCGAGCCTGAATGGGCTTCTTGCGGGCTTATTTTTGCCCGTAGCAGCGATTGCCTGCGAAGCCGCATACGAGGTTTACGCGGCATTGGCCCGCGGAATGTAAATGAGCGCGTTTCAGCAGACATTCTTATGCCTGAACAACTTTGGTTCACCAGAATTCTTAACCATCTGTTTGCGGGACCGGTAACCAGCCTTCTGCATGCTCTTTCCATTGCACCCAAGTATCCGAACGCGCCGATTCCAAATTCACTGGCGATGGAGTTGCTCGTCTTCTTTTTTCTGCTCTTCTTGTTCCTGTTGGTGCGATCGCGTTTGTCGGTGGAGAACCCCGGTGGAACGCAACATCTGTTTGAAGTTGTGGAAGGCCTCATTCAAAACCAGAGCAATGAGATTATCGGCCATCACAGTGAGAGCTACACGCCTTTCCTCGCCACGCTCGCGTTCTTTATTCTGTTGTGCAATCTGATCGGTGTGCTCCCCGGATTCGAGTCGCCGACCGCGGTTCCGATCGTTCCGTTGGGATGCGCGCTGTGCGCCTTCGTTTATTACCAGTACCAGGGATTTCGGCACGCGGGAATCGGTTACCTGAAGCATTTCGCCGGACCGATGCCGGCATTGGCGCCGCTGATGATTCCCATCGAACTGATCAGCCACCTGGCGCGGGTGCTGTCGCTGACTATCCGTCTGTTTGCAAACATGTTCGCCGGAGACATGGTCACCTTGGTTTTCTTTTCGCTGGTGCCGCTTGGCGTGCCAATTCTGTTTCTGGGGTTGCACGTTGGCGTGTCGCTGCTGCAGACCTACATTTTCGTTCTTTTGACGACCGTTTATTTGCAGGGCGCGGTCGCCGACGAGCACTGATTTCGTTTCGATTTTGGCAGGGCCGATCAGCGTGAGGGCGTCTGTACGGGATGACGTCAACCACCCACTGGCGGCAATTCATACGAGGAGAAACACCATGCGTTTGTTGAGCAAGCTGTTTATGGCACTGTCGGTGCTTTCGTTCGCCGTCCCGGCCTTCGCGCAGGGCGGAGCTTCCAGTGAAGTCAACTGGGTCGCAATTTCGGCCGGATTTTCAATGGCCTTCGCGTCGGGCATTTGTGCCTTGGCGCAAGGCAAGGCGACCGCCGCTGCGGCGGAGGGATTGGCTCGCAATCCGGCAGCACGTCCGGGCATTCAGCTGGCGCTGATTCTGGGACTGGCGCTGATCGAGTCGCTGGCGCTTTACACCCTGGTTATCATCTTTGCCAAGGTAAAGTAGGTAGAGCCGGCAAGACGCCGGCGCTAAGGATAGAAGCCTCTGCCGGAAGGCAGAGGCTTTTGTTTCTTGAATGCTGACGGCTGAGAGCTGACAGCTTGCTTCTAGATTTTACGCTCGCCGCTCCACTCCTGCTCTTTGTTCTGAGGAGCGCGCTGCAGGGCTTCGACCAGCAACCGGCGCAGCCGGTAGCGGCTGTCCAGATCGGTGCTGACAATTTCAAATCCCACTTCGTTGACGCGGGCACGCCGCAGCAGAACGTGAGCGCGAATTTTCGACCGCATTCCGACGGAAATTTCGATGTCTGCTTCGCTGCCGATCCGCAGGTTGTCTTCTTTCGTTCCCATTCCACCGCCCAGGCTCAACTCGCGAATCTGAATTCGCGACTTGCCCCAGGAGCTGCCTAACAAGCCGTACACGGTTTTTGCGAGCACCAACCGCTCGTAACGGCGTTGCCGGACCCAGGGACATGCCGGCGCCATATCCAGCGGGGCAATTGCCAGTTCCGCCGGCTCCAGGCCGCTGTCGGACATAAGCTGCGAACTGTAGCGGGGATCAGTCTTGGCCAGCGCCTGCGCCGCCGCAATCCGTAATTCGCGGTGATGCACATAACCAAAAGTTTTCTTGGCTTCCAGGATTTCGCGCAGGGTCGCAACCGCCTCGCCGTCTTTCAGACGGCCAAGCGACTCAATCGCCTTAAGCTGCACGTAAGGAGAACGCGAAGCGGCCTCGCCGGGACGAGCCATGGCAATCAAGGGCGGTGTGGCGGTAAGGTCTCCGCTCATCCCAATCTCATCCACGGCCTCTGGAAGAACAAGCGAATCCAGTATTTCGGTCAGCTCAAGCAAGGTACGTCCCCGATCGGCCGCAGCTCCATAGGCAATCTGGCGCACGACGATATCGTGGTAGAAGCGGTTCCATTCCGGCAGACGAGCCGGCAGAAGTTCGAGGAGCGTTCCCACGTCGAGGCGGCTCACCAGCCCGACTGCGCCTGACGCCTGTCGCGGCTGCCCAGTGCGCAGGATCTCACGCAACTGCAGGAGCACTGGAGACCCCAGTTCTTTCACTAACTCGATCATGCGGTCGCATTCGTCGCGCCGCATGCAGCGGAAAAAACGGTCGGCCAGGTGTTCGGCTCCCGCCTGGCTGGTCCGACGCAGGACCGCCAACATATCTGGGGGAATGTTTCCGAGCTGCAAAGCTTCTTCAATAAACTCCGGAAGGCGATTCTCCACTCCAACGCGCGGACGCAAGTCGTTCATCAGCACCGGGCGCTCGATGTTGATCATTTCCATGCCGGCGCAAACTTCGTTCACCGCGCCATAGTTTTTGGCCGCGCTAGCCTCCTGGCTGAGGCGCACAAAGGCTGCGCTGAACAGGCTTTGCAGCTCCGCGTCTTTCTCGTGGATGAGATGCTCGCTCAATCTGCGGATGGCCTGGCCCATGGGCTCTCCGCCTACGCGCGCATAGAGATCGGCCAATTGGCTGAGACCGATTGCGGTTCGACGCCGCGGCTCGGTTTCCTTGGCGCCCAGGCAGCTCGAGTAATTATTGAGAATCTCGGCAGCTACCTGCTTGTCGTCGCGATCGAGCAGCACTTCGACGAACTGCCGCAGATTCCGCGGCGGAACGCAGGGCGCTTCGTGCGACATGAGAACGCTCTTCTTGCCCGATTCCGGAACCTCTGCCCAGAACATGCGGTCGAGGATGTCGGCGTGCGACTCGACGAGAATTCCGGCCTTGCTCATCTTCTCTTCCTGCAGTTTCAAGATCTGCCGCAGGGAATCCATCTGACGGCTCATGTGCTCCATCATCTGGTGCACAGCGTTAACCTTGACTTCGCCCTTCTGATAGCGCTCCAGGGCGAAGCGGATCGCCATGTGTTCGGCCGCCTTCATCAGCAGGGGCGTGTCTTCCTCGTCGGCTGTAGCGGCCTTGGCCGCAAGACTTCCGAGTAACTGCTGCAGGTTCAGCCGCGTGTTAGGGTCGGTCTGGGTGAGTTCCTTCTGCAGATCTTCTTCTTGAATGCTGGGATCCTGCTGGACCTCGCCAAACCGCGTGAGCAGACGGATCGCCTGAATCACTTCCTGCTCTTGCAGAGGGACCATTCCACCAGTCCAGGCTGGGGCGGCGCCGGTTGCCGTGCCGCCGGGCGCTCCGATGGGGGTGCCGTCAGGAACCCATCTGCCCTTGCCCGTTCCCTGAGGGAGGTTGGGCACGCTGCCCAATGGCACCATGGGAACTCCGTCGCCCAGCTTTCCGCCGCCGCCGGCATTCGCCCCCTCAGCGGCAGCAATCAGTTGCAGCAACTTCTGGGGGTCGTTCAACCACTGCTTGAACTCGGGTCCGAGGGTTTGGGCTGCGATCTGCGCAGCAATGCTGACATCGCCGGTAAGCGGATCGGCCGCGACGAACTTCACTTCGTTGATGCGGATGCCACTGCCCGCTTTGGTCGCGCCTAATGCCTCTTTGATTTGCTTCGCTACATCCTGGGCTTTGGAACCGGCCACCGTGAAGGCACGAACCAGGCGAACAAAATCCTCTTCCGTCACGTCTTTGGAAAAATGCAGGCTCGCGAGTCCCGCCGTGGTCAACAGAGTAGCAAAGCTACGTTCTGCGTTTCCCGTTTCGAGCGGAATCCCATCCAGTAACAATTTGTTGTCGGATACTCCGAGCAGGAATCCGGCGTCGCCTGTGGTCGGCAGGCCCTGTTTCAGTTCGTTCCACGTAATTTCGAACTGTGCCTCGGTGCGCTTGTGATCGTAGCCATACATCCGCGCATACTTGATCAGGATGTTCAGGCTATGAACAAACGCGCGCGCAGAGGCTGCTCGTGCAGCTTGCGATGTATTTGGTGCAGAGATAGAACGCTCCTCTAAACGCAGGTTCGAAGCTCAAGGTTAAAGCGAAACAGTAAGGCCCGAAACGTTACGGAGGTAACAGGCAGGCGGGAGAGGACATAGCGCAAGGACATGCCCCCGCTTTTCAACGTTTTGCCGAGGTCCCGGGGAGGGCGCCAGGGCGATGAGGTTCGGCCTGGCATACGCCGCCATTCGATTTTCCTGCAACTGCAACGCAGTGGAAGGCGTCTTACTGGCCGGCGAATCAATCGGTTATTCGTCTACGAAAGACCAGGGAAAGCGAGGAATTTCGCATGAATGGCTCGAACAAGATGCCCAGCATCACTCTATCCGTCATGTCGGGCGCGATTCTAACGGCAGCGCTGCTTTTCAGCGCTGTGCCGCGCCTGCACGCAGAAGACATGGACCGCTGCCAGCGCCGCGTGGAGCACGCTGAACATGAATTGCACGAGGCGATTGAGCGCCACGGGCGCCACAGCCGGCAGGCCGACCACGAACGCCGGGAACTGCACGAAGCCCGGGAGCGTTGCTGGCGCGAGCAGCATCGGTGGTGGGATGAACACGAACACCGCTGGCGCACGGATCGGGATTGGGACGAGCACGATCACGACCGCGACTAATGGAGCGGCGCCAGCATCCGCACGCCCAAATTGCTTTGACGGCGGCAGGTTCCACAAGTTGCCATTTTCGCAGTCCGACGGTGTAACCTCCCATTCAACCTGCCGCCGTTTCCGCCGATATACGCTCAGAGAGAACTCTGCATGCTTCTGCAATGGTTCTGGATTCCGCTGGGCGCGCTGGCTACTCTGGTGATTTACCAGCAGTTGCGGATTTACCAGATTCACCGTGAATCCAAGAAGAACGAAGAACTTTTCCAGATCGTTACCGAGAACGCCGCCGACATGATCGCTTTAGTCGACATGACGGGGAGGCGGCTGTACAACAGTCCTGCATACAAAAGAATTCTGGGTTACACGCCGGCGGAGCTAGGAGAGACTTCCGCTTTCGAACAGATTCACCCTGACGATCGATTCAAGGTGCTCGAGGCGGCGCGAGAATCGCGAGAGACCGGTATCGGCAAACGGCTGGAATACCGGATCAAACACAAGGACGGCAGTTGGCGAGTGTTGGAATCGGTGGCCAGCACCATCCGGGACGCCAAAGGCGAAGTCGCAAAGCTGGTGATCGTAAATCGCGATGTGACCGAGCGTAAGCGGGCGGAAGCGCAACTCGAGCACAACTTGTTTCATGACCCGCTGACGGGGTTGCCGAACCGCCGCCTTTTTCTCGACCGGCTGCAGTACTCGTTTGCGAGATCAAGGCGAAGTTCGGGGCGGCCTCACAGTCTGCTTCTGGTCAACGTCGATCATTTCAAGGTCTTTAACGAGAGCATGGGGACGGCAGCCGGCGACCGCATCCTGCAGGAAATCGGACGGCGTCTGGGAGCGCATTTAAGAGAGCAAGATGCGGTCGCAATGCCGGGTGCCTCGGCGGAAGTCGTTGTCTTTCGACTAGGGGGAGATGAATTTGCCATTTTGCTCGATGCGGTTGACGATCCCAGTGATGCGATGCGTGTGGCGCAGGGAGTCCAGGCAGGCGTAGCAGAACCGTTCCTGGTGGAGGGACACGAGGTCAGGGTTTCGCTGAGCATTGGCATAGCCCTGAGCGCACCGACCCACGAGCAACCGGAAGACCTGCTGAAGGACGCGGGAGTGGCAATGCGGCGCGCCAAGACGCTCGGCGGGACGCGCTGCGAAGTTTTTGATGAGGCGATGCACACTCGCGCGGTTGGGCGCCTGCGGTTGGAATCGGATTTGCGCGCTGCGATGGCCGAACACCAGTTTCGAGTGCTTTACCAGCCGATCCTTCATCTTGCGACTCGCCGCGTCGTGAGTTTTGAGGCGCTGCTGCGGTGGGAACATCCCTCGCAAGGACTGATCTCTCCCTACCGCTTCATCGAAGCCGCCGAGGACACCGGAATCCTTGTGTCGATCGGCTATTGGTTGATGTTGCAGGCGTGCCGCCAGTTGCATGAGTGGGAGATGAGCAATTGTGGCGAGCACCCGGTAAGTGTCACGGTGAACGTGTCGGCGCGCCAATTCGCCGATGCCCGGCTGCTCAGCGACATCCAAAACGCACTTCAGGAAACCGCGGTCAATCCGTCACGTCTGCAACTGGAGTTTACCGAGAGCATCGCCGCCGCGGATCCGAAGCTCACGATTACCGTGCTTTCCCACCTGAAACATCTGGGAATCGAAGTGATTCTCGACGACTTCGGCACGGGTGCCACCTCGCTTCGGGGATTGAGGCAGTTCCCGGTGGATGCGCTCAAGATCGACCGGTCGTTGGTTAGCGAGATGCAGACCGACCGGGCCGCCAGCGATGTGGTTGAACTCATCGCGACGCTGGCGCACAAAATGAATCTGCGAGCGATTGCGGAAGGCATTGAAAGCGCCCGGCAGGCGGAGCGATTATTAGAACTGGGATGCGAGTACGGGCAAGGCTATTATTTTTCTCAGCCCCTGGAAGCAAAGGCGGCAGAGCAGTTCATGCGCCTGCCGGTCGCCCCCGCGCGCGGCCTGGGCGCGGCGAAATAGGCGCATTCAGTCACCGCACGCCATTACCCGCAGAAACAACTCTTCCATATTCAGTCGCGCGGCTCAGACGGTCAAACATCCGCCAAGCCTCAAGCGAAACTTTGCTGATGGCCTCCTCCCCCTCGCGCTCGTTGCGGAGAAAGGCCGTCATCACACAGATCACGTAGGGACGGCCTTCGACGAAGACAATTCCGCAGTCGTTGCGCACGGCCTCCAGTTCGCCGGGCTTGTTCGCGACCTTCAAATCAGCGGGCAGGTCGCGCGGAATGAATGATTCTTTGTTCGTACTCAGCATTTTGAAGAAATCGGCGGTCGTCTCTTTATTCAGCAGCTTGCCCTGGTAGAGGGCGGCGAGCAGCGTCATCATTTCGCGCGGCGTGGAAATGTTCTCGCGGCCTTCTTTTGCGGCCTGCAGGTCCATCATCTTGCGGCGCAGGCGGGTGTGCGCAAGGCCGAGCGAGTCGAGCATGGCATTCACATTCTGCATGCCGACGCGGTCGATGAGCACATTCGTGGCAGAGTTGTCGCTGACGGCAACCATCATCGTTGCCAGATCGCGCAGAGTCAGACGCGTAACGCCAGGCGTCAGGCCCCCCATAATGTCGCTGTCTGGAACAAGATCGGACGATTGCACGGTGTATAAATCCGTGAGCTTGAGCTTGCCCTCTTGCGCCTGCAAGTACAGATCGGCGAGGACTGCGACCTTGATAGAACTGGCCTGCGCAAAGACTTCGTCCTCGCGCAGAAACAAGTGATCGCTGTTGGACAGATCCTCAATCGCTACACCCATAACGCCATCGAGGTGACCGTCGACGTCGTGAATATCGGCCTCAAGTTTTTGCCAGAGAACCTTCTGTTTTGCTGCCGAAGGCGCCGATGTCTGAGCAAAGCACGCAGCGAGCAAAAGCCAATAACAAAAAAGCTGTTTGATGAAGCGGAGTTCTTTCACGGCAGGGATTGTAACAGCAGTTCAAGCCGAAGCCTTTTAGCTAGACACCTTACTTCCATCCCTGGTCTTTCATCGAGACCGACGAGCGCTGCAGGTCGGCTGCGCATTGGGATTCTGCGAGGGTGACGCCAGTTTCAGCCATCGATTTTTGCCTCTCGCAACTGTTTTACCGCGGTTTCAGAACTGACGGGCGAGTAATAGACTTCCTTGAACGTGTAGGATCGCGCCTTGGAACTCAAAACTGGAAGAATTTCGATGTGCCAGTGATAGTCATCATCGATAGTCTTCCAATAGCCGAGACTTTTGGACGGATGCAAACTGCTCGGAGAGGTATGCAGCACGAGATGAAAGTCCTCTGTAACGGATCGCACGCGCTGCAAAGTCCGGCGAAGAAGAGCAGCCAGGTTGACGCGCAATCCGGGCTTGTTCAATCCCGTTCGCTCGAAAGAAGCGTCGTGATTGCGCGGCATAATCCAGGTTTCATAGGGAACGCGCGGAGCGTAGGGGCCAATCGCAAGATAATCGCCGCGCGCCTCGATGACCCGCAGGGCCTGCCGCTCCTCTTGCTGAATGATGTCGCAAAAGACGCATCGTTCCTTGGTGACAAAATACTCGCGTCCCGCCCGCAACTCGTAAAGTACGCGCCGCGGAACGAACATGGTCGCTGTAATTTGTGACGTGGGATGAGTGAACTCCTGACCGGCATTTTTCCCGTAGTCCTTATACAAGCTTACATACTTGATGCGCGGGTCGCGCTTGAGATCGAGAATGCGCTCGGCAGCTACCCGCAGAAAATGAGCAATCTCATCGTCGCTGGCATTCCAAAGATGGCGGTCGTGGCGCGGATTCTCGACCAGAACTTCATGTGCGCCGACCGCGTGCATGCGGTCATAGATCCCGTCGCCGCGGCGGCCGGGTTCGCCCTCGATACGATAAAGAGGATTTGGATGCACGACGGAACGTGCAGACCATGGAACACCGGGCGCGTTGGGCGACTTGGAAATCACTTGCAAGGGTGCCGCCCCGGCGTCGCAGAACGGACAGATCGTTTCCGAGCGGGGTCCGGCTGGATCATCTCCGGTGATGACCCAGGAGCGAGTGATGGGATCCTTGCGCAGTTCCATGAGGAAGGAGAACACCAGAAGAGAACTGGAGTCAACCGCGATTTCCTGCTGTAATTTTCCACCGACTGATTGGAAATCGCGCAGTGGAACGGCGGCGCGCTTTGTTATAATCCGCCGAAGCCCGTCCCGATGACCGAGCCGTCCACTCCGCTGATGCGGCAGTATGCCGCCGTCAAAAAAGAACATCCTACAGCGCTTTTATTTTTCCGCCTGGGGGACTTCTACGAACTCTTCTTCGATGATGCCATCCTGGCCGCGAAAGAATTGCAGATCACGCTGACTTCGCGCAATAAAGAAAAAGGAATTGCAGTGCCCATGTGCGGCGTGCCCTATCACGCGGCGGAAGGCTACATTGGGAAGCTGATTCGAAGGGGCTTCAAGGTCGCAATCTGCGAGCAGATGGAAGACCCGCGACAGGCGAAAAAGCTGGTCCGCCGGGAAGTTACGCGGGTAGTGACTCCTGGAACCGCCGCGGATTCGTTACTCGGATCAGAGGAGAATAATTTTCTGGCCGCCTTGGCGCAGGTTGGCGACCGTGTAGGGTTTGCCGCTTTGGACCTGTCCACCGGGGAATTCCGGGCGACGGAATTTTCCGGGGAGGGCGCGCTACGGCGGGTACAAGAAGAGTTGGAACAACTGCGACCGAAAGAGTTGCTCTATGGCTCGGCTGCGCCGTTGTTTGAAAGCGCAGGGACCGCAAGCAAGGTCGAACCGAACCTCGCCAGGCCGGACAGCCTGGGGCGGCCGTTCCCGCAAAGTCCTCAAGGAAGAACCGGCGGCACCTGCACCGAGACTCCGTTGAACGATTGGATTTTCGCGCCGGATCATGCGATTCCGCTTCTAGAGAATCATTTTGGCGTTTTGTCGCTGGAGGGCTTCGGATTAGCGGGGCGAACCGCGGCAGCGGCGGCGGCGGGGGCCATCCTGTATTACGTCCGCTCGACGCAGCGCGGGTCGCTCAATCACGTCGACCGCATTGGATGGTATGAGCGGCAGAGTTGCCTGGTTCTCGATGCGGTCACGGTTCGCAATCTGGAGTTGATCGAACCGTTATTTGCGGGCACCGATGCCGGCGTCACACTATTCCGCTCGATCGATTGCGCGGTCACGCCTATGGGTAAGCGGTTGCTGCGCGCATGGCTGCTGCGGCCGTCCCTCGATTTGAGCGAGATCGGCGGCCGGCTCGATGCTGTGGAAGCGGCGGTCAAGGAACTGGTGGCGCGCGAGGAATTGCGGCATGCCCTCGATGGCGTTCTCGACCTGGAACGTCTGCTGAGCCGCGTCACCCTTGAGACAGCAAATCCGCGCGACGTTTTGGCGCTGGCGGCTTCTTTAGGGAAAATTCCCGCTGTACGCGTCGCAGTCGCCAGGCTCGGCGCGGAGCGACTGAGGACTCTGCATTCGTCGCTCGACGAACTGGCCGACGTGCGAGAACGCATCGAGAGAACAATCGTGCCTGAGCCACCGCTGAGCTTTGCCGACGGCGGCGTAATCGCTGCAGGTCTGGATCGCAACCTCGATGAACTGCGAGAGCTCTCGCGCAACAGCAAGCAGGTGCTGGCGCAGATCGAACAGAGGGAACGTGGGCGCACCGGAATTTCGTCGCTCAAGGTGAAGTTCAATTCCATTTTTGGCTACTACCTTGAGGTTTCGAAGCCGAACTTGCACCTGGTTCCGCAGGATTATGAACGGAAGCAGACGCTGGTCGGCGCGGAGCGCTTCACCACTCCGGAATTGAAAGAGTACGAGACGAAGATTCTCGATGCGCAGGAAAAGATTGTCGATATCGAGCGGCGCCTCTTCACGGAATTGCGCACGGCAATTGCGGCGGAGGCCAAGCGGATCCGCCAGGCCGCCCTTGCCCTGGCCGAAGTAGATGTACTCGCGTCTCTGGCGCATCTGGCAGCGTTGCGCAATTACTGCCGCCCAACATTTGTGGAGTCGAACGACTCCGGCGAAATCGAGATTATCGAAGGTCGCCATCCGGTTATCGAGCAACAGGAGATGGCGGGAGGCAGCGAGCGCTTCGTACCCAACGATCTTTATCTGAATGGAACCACGCACAACGTGGTGCTGCTCACCGGGCCCAACATGGGCGGCAAATCGACCTATCTGAGGCAAACAGCGCTGATCGTCATCCTGGCGCAGATGGGATCGTTTGTGCCGGCGCGATCGGCGAAGCTGAGCCTGGTCGATCGCGTGTTTACCCGCATTGGAGCCAGCGACAATCTCGCGCGCGGCCGCTCGACCTTCATGGTGGAGATGACGGAAACGGCGGCGATTCTGCACACGGCGACGGCGAGATCGCTCATCCTGCTCGACGAGGTAGGACGCGGCACTTCTACCTACGACGGTCTCGCGATTGCCTGGGCAGCGGTCGAGTACCTGCACGGGCGCGTCCGGGCCAAGACTTTGTTCGCAACCCATTATTTTGAGCTGACCGAGTTGGCTGAACAACTCTCGGGCGTGAAGAATTATCACGTCTCGGTTAAGGAGACCGGCGGCGGAATTGTATTCTTGCGCAGAGTCGAACCAGGTGCGGCGGATCGCAGCTACGGCATCGAAGTTGCCAAGCTGGCGGGATTGCCCAACGAAGTCATCAGCCGGGCGCGCGAGGTGCTCGAGGAGCATGAGTATGCCGAGCAGCAAGCGACCGCGCATCTCTCGCCGGGAGCGACTCCGCCACCGACGCAGCTAACGATTTTTACTCCCCTGTCGCAGCCCGTTCTGGAGAAACTGCGCGAAGTGGATTTAAATCGGCTGACGCCGCTGGAAGCACTGAATTTGCTGGCGGAGTTAAAAAAAGAAATCTGACCCCTGAACGCGATTCCAGGAGGAAGTCGATCTTTACGAAATGACGGGCGCACGCAAGCATTCCGGGACCGAAGAAATCGGCCAGCTTTTGATCGTAGGATTTGACGGCCTGGAGATGACAACGCGGATCAGTTCCCTGCTGTCGCGGCTGCAGCCAGCGGGTGTGATCCTGTTCGCGCGCAACATCAAAAGCCCGGAACAGACCCGGCGCTTGCTTCGGGAGTGCCAGAAGTGCGTTGCCACGCCATTGTTCACCTGCATTGATCTTGAGGGCGGGACGGTTGATCGCTTTCGTGACGCCCTGGGAGCCTCTCCTTCTCCGGCGGATGTGTTTGAGACGGGCGACAGCAAGCTATTTCGCAGGCATGGGCAAATCATCGGCGAGAATTGCCGGTGCATGGGATTTAACGTGGACTTCGCGCCCGTGCTCGATCTCGCATTGGAGGCGTCACACAGCGTGATGGGATCGCGGGCGGTTTCAGCAGATCCGGGCGAAACCGTTGCCTACGCTCGCGAGTTTCTGGCAGGCCTTCGGGCGGCGAACGTGTTGGGATGCGGCAAGCATTTTCCCGGACTGGGCGAAGGTCAGCTTGATAGTCATCACGATTTGCCGGTGATTGAAAAGCCCTTGAAAAAACTTTGGTCTCAAGATCTTGTTCCCTACCGGACGTTGCGCCGCCAACTACCGTTTGTGATGATCTCGCATGCGGCCTATCCGCAAGTCACGGGCGATCGAACTCCCGCCTCCCTGTCGAATATTTGGATCACCGACATCCTGCGCAAGCGCATTGGCTATCGAAATCTGATCGCGTCGGACGATCTGGAGATGGGTGGCGCGCTCGCGGCGGCGCCGATCGGCGAAGCGGCCGTGGCGTTCGTCCGGGCGGGTGGAGATTTGTGCCTGCTCTGTCATCGGGAAGATTACATACTTCAGGCTCATGAGGCGCTGATCTCGAGCGCGGATCGGGACGCGAAGTTCGCGCGGCGGGTCGCGGAGTCGTCGCGGCGCGTGGTGGCGTTCAAAAAGAAATCAGCAAAGACGTTGCGTGCACGGCCGGCTCCATCGGACGCGACGGTTAAAAAATTGTCGCGTCGACTGTGGGAATTCAGTGAAGAGGTGCGCCTCGTGCCTTTCAGCCGGGAAGCGGACCGACGGCGGTCCCGCGCATGAACAACGGTGCGATGGTTGTCGCCGGGGTGATGAGTGGGACGTCAGCTGATGGGATTAATGTGGCGCTCGTGCGGATCCGCAGAGGAGGACGGCGTTCCGGCACGTCTCGGTTATCCGCTGCCCGCGGTCTTCGCATCCAGTTGCTTGGCCATATGGAGCATCCTTATCCGGCAAAGGTCCGCAATACAATTTTGGCAACGATGAATGCCGAATCCGCTCGCGTCGCGGATATTGCGCGGCTGAACTTTTTCTTAGGCGAGCTATACGCGGACGCGGTGCTGGCCGCGCAGCAGCAGTTTCGCGTGAAGGCCGAGTTGATCGGATGCCACGGGCAAACGCTCTACCATCAAGGGGAAGCGCGGCAGTTCTTGGGACGAAAAGTAGTCGCGACGTGGCAGACGGGAGAATCCGCTGTAATCGCAGCCCGAGTGGGCGTGCCTGTGGTGTCGGACTTTCGTCCTGCGGACATGACTGCCGGAGGCAAGGGCGCGCCGCTTGTTCCCTATCTCGATTGCTTGCTCTTCCGGGATCCGAAGATTGGGCGGATCGTGCAGAACGTGGGGGGGATTGCGAATTTAACCGCGATTCCCGACGGGAGTTCCGGCCGCATCCTCGCCTTCGACACCGGGCCGGGAAATATGGTCATCGATGCGGTGACTGAGGCGCTGTTTCGCCGGGCATTTGATCGTGGGGGCAAGATTGCAGCCTCTGGAATGGTTTTGGAGCCTGTTCTCGACCAGATTCTGCGGAGGAAGTTCTTTCGTGCCAGCCCGCCCAAGACCGCCGGCCGCGAGGAATTTGGGCGCGAATTTGTGCGCGACTTCATGCACAGATGCGCGGGGTTTCGAAAGGAAGATGTGGTCGCGACGGCCACCGCGCTCACCGCACGATCGATCGGCGACGCGGTGCGGCAAGTGGTGGCGCACGGTTCTAAGAACTCTTTTCGTGAAATGATTCTTTCCGGCGGCGGTGCGCGGAACGCGACCCTGGTTTCCATGTTGACGACTACTCTTGCGCCGCTCGGAATCCAGTTGCGATTTTCTGACGCGTTCGGCGTACCCACAGAGGCAAAAGAGGCGATGGCTTTTGCGGCGATGGCTTATGAAACCTGGAACCGCCGGCCTTCAAATGTGCCTTCAGCCACCGGCGCAAGACGGGACGCGATCCTGGGAAAGATTTCGTATGCGTAGCGCACGGACCGTGCCCCCCGGACCTCAGGCCTTTCCCCTGATCTGCGGCGGAGGCCTGAAGTCTGCGGTCCGGGGTCAAGTTATCGGCGGATTACTCACTCTGATCACAATCCTCCCTCTCCTATCTTGCTCGGCTAAGCCCGATTCCAACACGCTGGTTATGGTGATCGAATCCAGCCCAACCAATCTTGATCCGCGGGTTGGAATCGACGCATTTTCGGAGCGAATTGACAATCTGATCTTCGATGACCTGTTGGCGCGCGGCCAGGATCTGAATGTGGCTCCGGGACTCGCCGAACGATGGGAGATTCCCGATCCGCTCACCTACATATTTCATCTGCACCGCGGGGTTACCTTTCACGACGGACGCCCGCTGACTGCACGCGATGTGAAATGGACCTTCGACTCGCTGCTGCAGGGCAAGATTCGCAGCACGAAAAAGGCGGTCTATCGTTTCGTGGATCGGATCGACGCGCCTGACGACGCGACCGTGATCTTCCACATGAAGGAGCAAGACGCGACCTTGCTCTGGAATCTATCCGATGGAGCCATGGGAATTGTGCCGTATGGCAGCGGGGATGAGATGACGCAGCATCCGATCGGCTCGGGGCCATTCAGATTCGTTAGCGCGGAGACTGACCGGGAGGTCGTGATCGAACGCAACGACCAGTATTGGGGCGGACCCGCCAAACTTGCGCGCGTGCGCTTCGCTATAGTTCCCGATGCGACTACGGAAGCTCTCGAATTGCGCAAAGGCAGCGGCGACGTCACGATTAACTCGCTCACGCCCGATACGGTCTATACGTTGGCGCGCGATCCCAATCTTGCGGTCGAGCGCGCGGCGGGAACCAGGCTCGCATATCTCGCGTTCAATCTGCGTGATCCGATTCTGAAAGATGCGCGCGTGAGGCAGGCTATCGCCTACGCTCTCGACCGGCGGCCTATGATCGAATACTTGTGGCGCGGCCAGGCCGAGCCGGCGCGCAGCGTTCTGCCGCAACAGAGTTGGGCATACAACGGAAGCGTGCCGGCTTACGATCACGACGTTACCAAGGCGAATCAATTACTCGATGCCGCGGGCTACCCGGCTGTAAAGGGCGTACGTTTCCACATCACCATGAAGACTTCGACCGACGAGAACACCCGTTTGATGGTGGCCGTTATGCAGCAACAGTTGCGGGAGGCGGGGATTGCGCTCGATATTCGCAGCTTCGAGTTTGCGACTTTTTTTTCCGATGTGCAGCATGGCGCGTTTCAGATGTACGGACTGCGCTGGATCGGCGGCAATGAAGATCCTGACATTTTCGAATACGCGTTTGACTCGGCGAAGTTTCCACCCAACGGCGCCAACCGTGGTTACTATTCGAACCCCAGGGTAGATGAACTTATCGATAAAGCCCGGCGCGCGGTCGATCCCAACGTACGCAAGCCGCTGTATGCCGACGTGCAACGCATCCTGGCCGATGAGTTGCCATACATCGATCTGTGGTACCTCGATAATGTCCTGGTGCATACGCGCCGAGTGAAAAATCTGAAGATGAATCCCGCCGGAAATTATGACTTCTTAAGGACTGCAGAGCTGGCTCAATAGAGCGCATCTCTGTTTGCGCAAGTATTCGATACGCCGTCGAGCTTAGCTCAGCCGGGCAACCGGGGCGGCTATCCCTACCTGCGTGTTACCATCGAATTTCGGCGCTAAGTTATGCGGATTCTCTTCATTGGCGACATCTTCGGGCGGCCGGGACGGAATATCGTCAAGGACCGACTGCCGGGAATCGTCCGCGACCACTCAATCAACCTGATCATTGCGAATGGGGAAAATTCTGCGGCTGGTTTTGGGATCACTCCAGCCCTGGCGGAAGAGCTTTTCGAATTCAACATCGACGTGATCACCACCGGGAACCACGTCTGGGACAAGCGGGAAATTGTCGACTACTTTCAACTGGTCGAGGGAAACGGTCACGGCCCGGCGCGCCGGGTGCTGCGTCCCGCGAATTATCCCGCGGACATGCCCGGGTCGGGCGTGTATGAAGGGATGAAAGGCAAGATTCCATACGCCGTGATCAACCTGCAGGGGCGTGTATTTATGGCGTCGAACGACGATCCATTCCGCACTGCGGACCATCTCTTGCAGAAGATTCAGGCGAAGGTGATTCTGGTCGATATCCATGCGGAGGCGACATCGGAAAAGATCTCTATGGGCTGGTATCTTGACGGGCGCGTTACCGCGGTTGTCGGGACCCACACCCATGTGCCGACGGCGGATGAACGTGTTCTGCCCAATGGCACCGCCTATGTGACCGATGTTGGCATGACCGGACCCTACGATGGCGTGATCGGGGTAAAGAAGGAACTGGTTGTGGGAAAATTTCTCAACGGAATGCCAGTGCGGTTCGAGCCTGCCACGGGAGATACTCGCCTGTGCGCGGTCATTATCGATTGCGACGAACATTCGGGCAAGGCAAGCAAGATTGAACGTTTGATGCTCTCATAGAGAGGTTGATTACGAGACTTCCCACCCCCGATCCCCAACTATCCTTTACCAAATGAAGAAGCCTTGCAAGACTGTCCGGGCCGTACGTTCTGGAGGGGGATAATTCTGCCTTAACCCTTGGACCCGAAGGTACTAGGTCCTATCGGCTTATCCCGTATACGCAGAAACTACATTAGAATCACACGAGATGCGGAGAAAAGGACTCATTCTCAAATTCGGTCTTCTGGTGGCGATGCTCGCCCCGCCCGCATTCGCCGGTAATGATCCCTCGTCCGCGCCGATTTCTTGTGGAAACGGAGTTCCTGGCGGAATCAACTGCCTGGTTTCGAAGAAAGACCTGAAAGAGGCTCACTACGCGTTCCGCGAAGGCGTCAAACTTCAGGAACACCAGCAACTGGAACAGGCTTTGGCGCGATTCGACGAGGCTTCGAGGCTAGCGCCACAAAATGTTCAGTTTCTGGCGGCGCGAGAATTGGTGAAGGCCCGGCTTGTCTTCGATCATGTGCAGCGCGGAAATCTGCTGCTCTACGAAAATTCACGGCCCCAGGCGGCCGCGGAATTTCGGTCTGCCCTCGATCTTGATGGACAAAACCAGTACGTCCAGGAAAGACTTGCAGAAGCCACACGAGAATTGGCGACAGTCCCTCCTCGCGCCTTGCCCGTCGCCCTGGTCGATTCCGGCGAAATTCACCTTGAACCCAAAGAAGACCGGGCCACCTTCCATTACAGCGGAGACGTTCGCGGGCTGTTCGCCGAACTGTCTGCCGCTTACGGGATCACGGCACAGTTTGACGATTCGGTGCAGACCCGGTCGGTACGCTTCAACGTAGACGACGTGGAGTTCTTAACCGCCCTGAAGCTGGCGTGCGAGGTCAGCAAGACCATGTGGGCGGCGCTTGACCGGCATCAGTTGCTGCTCGCCGCCGACACACTGGAAAACCACAAACAGTTCGACCGCATGTCGTTGCGGACGTTTATCCTGCCTCCGCATTCGACCCCTCAGGAAGCGACCGATCTGATCACCATGATGCGCAACGTTTTTGAGCTGCGCTTTGTCAGTTCCGGACAGACCGGCGACAGCGTGGAAGTTCGCGGTCCTCCGCCGATGCTCGAAGCTTGTTCCCAAGTCCTGGAGCAGCTCAGCAATGAGCGCCCGCAGGTGATGCTCGATGTGCGCGTGTTTCAGATCAGCCACCAGCTCACCCGTAATATTGGCGTACACATCCCCAACACATTCAATATGTACAACATTCCCGCCGCCGCGCTGGCGGGGCTCGCCGGGCTGGGCGGCCAGAATATTCAGCAACTGATCAATCAGCTGATCGCATCGGGCGGAATCAACCAGGCGGGCAATTCGGCACTTTCGGGCCTCCTAGCACAGCTTGGAGGACAACAGAATTCCATCTTCAGCCAGCCTTTGGCCACGTTCGGAGGCGGCCTCACGTTTATGGGGTTGAGCCTGGATCAGCTCGCCGCCGCTCTCTCCGTCAACGAGTCGTGGGTGCGCAGCCTGGAGAACATGAGCATGCGCGCCAGCCAGGGTAACGACGCTACGTTTCATTTGGGGGAACGCTATCCAGTTCTCAATTCAAGCTATGCGCCCATTTTCAACTCCCCGCAGATTTCGCAGGTGCTGGGCAATCAATCCTATGTCCCGCCCTTCCCTTCAGTGAGCTATGAAGACTTAGGCTTAAACGTGAAGGCGAAGCCGGTCATCCATGGCGACGGCTCCGTTAGCATGGACCTGGAGTTGCAAGTGCGCTCGCTCACCGGGCAGTCGAACAATGGAGTTCCGATCATTTCGAACCGGGAATACAAAGGCAGCATCAATCTGAGAGATGGCGAACCTGCTGTCGTGGCCGGAGAAGTATCGCAAACCGACACTCTATCTATGAGCGGCATTCCCGGGCTTGGCGCCTTGCCCGGCCTGAATCAGGCAATGGTGACGAACACGAAGCAATCGGATAGCGACGAACTGATGATCGTCATTACCCCGCACGTGCTGGCAAACTTCAATCGCAGCACTCCCGAGATCTGGCTGAGCGCGAAGTAGAACCGGCGGCCGGTCAGCGCGGGGATTGTCGCCCGGTTTTCCATCCTTCCCTATTCGCGATATCTTATTCTTATGCAACTGCGCGGCTGCGGCACAGCTCTCGTCACCCCCTTTCATCAGGATGGCTCCATCGACGACGCAGCCCTGCGCAGCCTGGTCGCGTGGCAGATCGAATCGGGCATCGATTTTCTTGTGCCTTGTGGAACGACCGGCGAAACTCCGACTCTCACGCACGACGAATGGCTGTACGTAATTGACGCGACGATCGAAGTGGCGGCCGGACGCGTTCCCATTGTCGCCGGCGCCACGTCGAACTCCACCCATGAAGCCGTCGAGAAGGCGAAGGAAATCGCCGCACGCCCCGGGGTCAATGCCATACTCACCGCCTCGCCGTACTACAACAAACCTACGCAGGAGGGGCAGTATCGCCATTTCAAGGCCATCGCCGAGGCGGTCGGAGACAAGCCGGTCATTCTCTACAATGTGCCGGGCCGCACCGCCGCCAACCTCGAACCCGCAACCCTGGCGCGCCTTACGGAGATTCCTAACATCGTGGGCGTAAAGGAAGCCAGTGGCAACATGACGCAGATTGCCGAGGCGATCAGTGCAGTTCCTGAAACATTCCTCTTTTTTTCAGGAGACGATGCGGCCACATTGCCGGTAATTGCCTTGGGCGGCGTCGGTGTCATTTCGGTTGCCGGAAATGAAATCCCGCATGAGATGGCGGCGCTCACGCGCGCGGCTTTGGCGAACGACTGGGCGACGGCACGAACTTTAAATCGGAAATATCTTCCGCTAATGCAAGCCAACTTCATCGAATCTAGCCCGCTGCCGGTGAAGGCGGTTCTGGCGATGATGGGAAAAATCGAAGAGGTCTATCGCCTGCCGTTGCTGCCCATGCGCCGCGACACGCGCTCGCGTCTGCAGAAGATCGCAACCGAAGTTGGGCTGGTCGCCAAGCCTGCCGCCCCCGCCGGGGGAGCGCCGGAATTTTTCATCTATGAAAACTGGGCCGCAGGTCCTCGTAAAATCGTCCTGCATCGCGGAACCTGCGGCCAGTGCAGCCACGGCAAGGGCCGTCCCGCGGGACACGACGTGAATCACGCCCGCTGGCACGGCCCCTATACCTCGCTACCCGAGGCTCGCGAGACGGCTCATGCCATGACCGGAGTGCTGATTCGCAGCGAGTGCAAGTGCGTGTGAGGATATTGGTGATTTCTGATTGTTGATTGCTGATTGGAAAGACCCGGATTTGCTTTCGTGAACCGGGTGTCCGCTATGCTTCAGGGTTTGCTCTTTTTTGACAAATCAAGAATCAGCGGTCGACAATCGTCCATCCATGTCTTCCCTGAAATCTTCCATCGAGCGGCTCGCTTCCCTCGGCGAGGTTGAGCACGATCCCGACGCACGACGAACTTTTCTTGAATTCCGCGACCAACTCACGCAAGGAAAAATTCGCGCCGCCGAAAAACTCGGCGGCAAGGAGGCGCGTTGGACGGTGAACCCGTGGGTCAAACAAGGCATCTTGCTTGGCTTTCGGCTCGGGGAACTCGCCGACATGAGCGCGGGATTGTCGTTTGTCGACAAAGATACTTTTCCCGCTCGCCAGTTCACCGTGGCAGACCGGGTCCGGGTTGTTCCCGGCGGTTCGTCGGTGCGCATCGGCGCCTATGTTGCGCCGTCGGTCATCTGCATGCCGCCGATGTTCATTAATGTGGGCGCTTATGTCGACGAGGGAACCATGATCGACTCGCACGCGCTGGTCGGCTCCTGCGCGCAGATCGGCAAACGCGTTCACCTGAGCGCTGCGGCGCAGATTGGCGGGGTGCTGGAGCCCATCAACGCGGCGCCCGTGATCATCGAAGATGACGTGTTGGTGGGCGGCAACTGCGGAATCTACGAAGGAACGTTGGTGCGCGCACGCGCCGTGATCGGAGCGGGAACGATCCTGACGCGCTCGACTCCCCTTTACGACCTGGTTCGCGGCGAAGTTTATCGCGCTACCGCCGACGATCCCCTGAAGGTTCCGGAAAACGCCGTGGTCGTGCCCGGCTCACGCGCGGTAAAGAAAGGCGCAGCCGCGGAATGGAATCTTTCTCTCTATACCCCAGTCATCGTCAAGTACCGCGACGAGAAGACCGACCGCGGCATCGAGTTGGAAGATTGGCTCCGGTAACAGGCGTCAGAAAGTTGACCGAAACGCCAGAGCAGGCTCTTGAACGGACAGCATACATTTCGCCCTTTTTCTTGTCGCTTTAGTTGCTCGATTCGGGACTAAAACTCCAGATACCGTTCCCGTACGCAGAGCCATTACGATTGCGAGTACGTACCTTCTATTCATCTGGTTTTAGGCAATGTTGGCCCATTGACTTTTATTCGACAAGCGGGCTGAGGAGGCGATCGCGCGCAGCACAGACATTGATTACCAGTTAGCGGAGCGTGGACCGTCCTTCGTGCGAAATTCCGCTCTCGGCCAAGGACTTCAATGCGGCCGATCTCCACGCGCTCCTCCGGTAACCTGGTGCGCCCAGCGCATGGCGGCGTTGGAAGTTTCGGCAATGAAGGCGAGCGAAAGGTTCAACTGCTTTCCCAGATTTGAGACCTTGCCCCAGTCGCCAGCTTCGCGCGCAATCATCAGATCGTAAATAAGAGACAAGGGTGTTTTTTTATTGGTTTTTGCACCCAGCAATTGCGCTTTGAGATTAGGGTCGAGGCAGAGCTCGTCAATCACCATGCCGATGGGCACCGACAAAATAGAGTCGATGAGCGACAACATTCCCATCAAAAACAGATCTGAGTTCCCGTGCTCAACCCGCGGGGCGATCAATTCGCAGAAACGAGCTCTCACCAGCGACGCCAGAACCAAGTCGGAGGATCTCTCCTGCCCCATCACCAGCGTGGTCGCCATTCGTATCCAGCGCACTGATTCGTCCTCGCCTAACAAACTTAGGGCGCCACGCACCGAAACCACGGGCACCGAAAGCCCCAGCAGCGGAGAATTCAAGTAGCGCAACAATCGATAGCACAGCGATGGTTCGTGCTTGATGAGGTCTTCGATCTCGGGAAAATCAATTTCCGGTTTTGACACAGCACTCAGCAGCCGAACGTATGTGGCCTGGTTCGCCGGAATCTGGCGAGTTCGCAGATTTTCGGGCACGCGGAAGAAATATCCCTCAAAACGCGTAAAACCGCTTTTCTTCGCTATCAGGAACTGTTCTCGCGTTTCCACCTGCTGTGCTAATAGCCGGCACTCTTCAGTGGCGTGAAGCCGGGCCAGGAGCGCGCTCTGTTCGGCACTCACCCGAGTAATATCGATTTTGAGGAAGCGCGCATACGGAATCAGGGCTTCGCGAGGATCATTGGGAATGAAATTATCCAGGGCGATCGAATATTTCATGTTTTTGAGCGCCTGACACTTCTGAAGCACTTTTTCGTTGGCGGGGATATCGTTCTGCAACTCCACTACCACCTCACTTGGGGGCAGAAGAGCCAGGTAGTCCGACAGCAGCATGTTGTGGGTGCAATTAATGAAGGCCAGGCGCCCGTCGCATAAAACGCCAAGCCCCACCAGATTCAGCATATCAATGGTGGCCGCCGCTTCCTGTTCCGCGTCGGTCGTAGTGCGGTTTTGGAATTGGCTTTCGCGAAGGAACAACTCGTAGCCGATCACGTTCTCGTCGGCGGTCAGGATCGGCTGCCGCGCGATGCAAGGAATGGTTTTTTCGACGGGACGGAGCTGGGCGTGAGCAGTCATCGTTCTCTCTTAGCCCATCTTCGGCAATCGCAGCAGAAAACTTCAGTTCGGCAACGGACCCTGAGAACTGCTTAAACTCGGCGCCCGATTCGCCTGTCTCGCGAGCTGCCTATCCAACCTCAACCGCGAATTTTCCGCCGCCGTTCGACTTAATTCTAATCTGGCCCAGATTTGCAATCACCGCGTCAGCAGTGTGGAGGACGTCGGCCGGATAAGTGCTCGAAATGCCGATTACGTTGAAGCCGCCGCCGCGCGCCGACTGAATTCCCGCAGGGGCATCCTCAATCACCAGACAATCGGCGGGCTTCGAGCGGAATTGCTCCACGCCCTTCAAATAAGGCTCAGGGTTGGGCTTTCCGTTCGTCACGTCATCGGCGGTCACCAGCACTCTTGGGACCGGCAGTCCGCAGAAGCGCAATCGGGCGCTTGCCAGCAACCGCGATCCGGAGGTAACCACTCCCCAGCGTCCTTCTGGAATGGAGCGTACAAGCGAGACGGCGCCGGGCATCACGCTGACGCCCTCCTGATCGCCCGCTTCCTCGTTTTCAATCTCCCAGGCCTCGGCGGCGGCATCGAGATGGGGCGCCACGCGGCGAATTACTTCAATCGTCCGCACTCCGTGGGCAATGGCCATGATCGCGTCGCCATCCACGCCCTTGCGCAGCGCCCAGCTGCGCCACTCACGATCTACTGCGCGGGTGGAGTCGACAAGAACGCCGTCGAGATCAAAAAGAATGGCTGAACAGGAAAAATTAGGCATCTCTAATTATTTAAACACAGCGCAGGGGGTCAAGTATGCGGAGTAAAAACGAAGGTACCTAACTCTTGGCCGGAAGTACGATAGGGCCTGGGGCGTCCCAGATTTCGTGTTGCGCCCGTTGCCGCAAAGCCAAGTGCCGCTGCCGGAAGTGCTGTTTTGCACGTTCGCCCCAGGCGCGCACGAACCAGTAATTCAGACCTGCGCCGATGGCCGAACTGGCGAGCGGAATCATCCGCCCCGCCCACTTTTCCACCACTTCCGCGCTGGCTTTAGCCGCTATTCTTTGGATGACGCGAGGCACAAATTTGTTGACCACTTCTTTTTCCAGAAATTCGCGGCTCACGTCAACGCCAGCGGCGCTGGCTGCCGCCAGCCAGAGTTCTGCGATCTCCTCGTCAGTTTTGTACTGAAAGCCGTATACGAGGCTGAGTTTTTCGATGGTTCGCATGGTGATTGCAGAAAGAATCCCGAGATCGGGAACTATCGTGATCAGCCCACCCAGGCCAAATCCAGCACCCTCGACGGCCGCAATTTTCATCGCAGCACGAATAACCGAGTCGGCGACCACATCGATTTCGCCTATCTCCAGCGAATAGACGCCGTGATATCCGCTGATCGGCATGCGATAGCCGGCGCGCAACTGCAGCAGGAATTTATCGGGATCCACGCGCACCGTCGAATAGGCGCGCGTCAAGCCGCGGACCATCCCTGACTCGACGCGGCGCCGCAACCACGATTTTTCGGGATCGGCCATCAATGTCAACCCTACCGCATGTAGGGCGAGAATGCCATCGGGGGAAGACCGCCCCTCTGCCAGCGGCCTCACGAATCCCGGGCAGCGTAATACATTCGGCGCTCGCCACTGGGTACTCGGTACTCGGCAGTCGCGCGTGTGCTAGCATCATTCTTACTCAATGCCAAGCGGAAAACTGCAGATAATCCCTCTCGGGGGCCTCGGCGAGTTCGGTATGAACTGCATGGCCGTCCGCTGGGGTGACGACATCATCGTCATCGACGCTGGACTCATGTTCCCCGAAGCCGAACTTCTCGGCGTCGACATTGTCGTTCCTGACATTTCTTACCTCATCGAGAACCGGCAACGTATCCGCGGCATTGTCCTCACCCACGGCCACGAAGACCACATCGGCGCGCTGCCATGGATTCTCTCCGAGCTCAAGGTCCCCGTATGGGGAACCGAGTTCACGCTCGCCTACGTTGAAGACAAACTGGACGAGCACGGGCTGCTCGACGATGCCGACCTGCGCGAAATGCGCCCCAACGAGCGCTTCAAGGCGGGCGCCTTCACGATCCATCCTATCCATGTAACGCACAGCCTGGTGGACTGCGTATCTCTTGCGATCCACACGCCGCTCGGCGTCATCATTCACACCGGCGACTTCAAGGTTGACCCTACACCCACCGACAACAAACTTTTCGACCTGCACACTTTCGCGGAGTACGGCAAGGCTGGGGTCCTCGCGCTGCTTCAAGACTCGACCAACGTCGAGCGCAAGGGATATACCCCCAGCGAGCGCGCGGTACGGCGCAAGTTCGACGAAATTTTCGCCCACACCAAGCGCCGCCTCTTCATCTCCTGTTTTTCCTCGTCGATTCACCGCATCAACCTGACGGTCGAACTCGCCCACCAGCACGGACGCAAGATC
>DASSRO010000364.1:0-6126 GCA_035701745.1 Candidatus Sulfotelmatobacter sp.
AAACTTTGAAACCTTGAAACCTTGAAACTTTGAAACATGAGGTGTTATGGGTGGATTCAACCTGCAGGATCTGATGTCGAAAGCCAAGTCGCAGTATGACGCCTTGCAAAGGAAGATGCAGGAAACCGTGGTCGAAGCCACGTCGGGCGGCGGCACCGTTACCGCAAAAATGGACGGCCGCAAGCAGTTGCTCAGCCTGCGCATCGATCCCGAGGCGGTAAAGTCCGGCGACGTCGAAATGCTTCAGGACATGGTTCTGGCGGCGGTGAACGAAGCCGCCCGCAAAGTCGATGCGCAAATGCAGTCGACGGTAGGTGGCATGCTCGGCGGCCTGGGAATTCCCGGCCTCTAACGCTTCCAAAATTCGACTTGCCTGTTCCCAAGTGGATTGTGGGATTTTGCCAGTTGGGTTGAATAAATTCAGCCGGCGGTGACAATAAAGCCATACGGTTCTAAATTACTCAAATACAAAATTTCCAAATTACAAAATCGCACTCATGTCTAAATTTGCCGAACCCATGTCTCGTTTGATCGACGAACTGAAAAAGCTCCCCGGCGTGGGTGCGAAGAGCGCGCAGCGGCTGGCCTTCTACATTTTGCGGGCCAGCGACGAAGACGCAGAAGCTCTGGCCACCGCCGTGCGCGATGTGAAGGCCAACCTGCGTCTGTGCTCGGTTTGCAACAACATCACCGACGTGGATCCGTGCGCCTATTGCACCAGCGCAACCCGCAACCAGCGCCTGGTTTGCGTGGTCGAGGAGCCAACCAACATCGCTGCCATCGAAAAGACCAAGCACTTCAATGGCGTTTTCCACGTGCTGCACGGAGCCATTTCTCCACTGCATGGAATTGGGCCGGAGCAGTTGCGCATCTCGAATCTGATCACTCGCGTTGAGGCGGGCAACGTGGACGAGGTGATCATCGCTACCAATCCCACCGTCGAAGGCGAAGCGACGGCGACCTATCTCTCGCAGCAACTAAAGCGCGCCGGCGTGAAAGTCACCCGCATTGCCATGGGAATTCCGGTGGGTAGCGATATTGAATACACCGACGAAATCACCATGCTGAAGGCGATGGAAGGCCGCAGGGATATGTAAGGGAAAGTTTGGCTAGCAGGGAAGTTCCGGTTCCAGAAAAACATTCATCTCTTCGTCGGCTGCAGCGAGCCCCTCTGGTAAACTGCCGCGATTGTACTCTGCCATCCGGTTCTTCCATTTCAAAAAGTCGGTGATGCTCTGCGGTTCAATACGCACTTCCACGCGCCGCAAGCTGGCAAGCAACAGGTTCATCTCGTAGCGCAGGCCTGCCGCCGTGCGCAGATTCTTTGCCGATGCCTGGACCACTTCGATTCGTCCGCGACGCCATTCCAGCAGTCCCCAGCCCGGAGGCAGTTCTTCAGGTTTTACCAACGCCGGCGGCGTGAGATAGAAACGCTCGCAGCCTACACCCTGCTCCGGCTTTTGCCGAAAAGGTTTGCACCGGTCGGCGAGAAAATCTGCGCGCGAAATTTTGCACTCCATCAGCACCGAATGGTTTGCCCGCTTCCATCCGATGGCGTCGGGCATTTCGCCGCTAACACAGGCCTGTTCGGATAGCACCACTCCGCAGCGATAAGACCGCAGCCATCGCACTGCTTTTTCGACAAGTTGGGCGTGAGTCATGAATTTCGGGCTTCCGGCTTCTGCTGAAACGCGAGAATACATTTTTATATGGGGATTTGGAACGGTAAAAGTAACTTGATCGTTTCCCCGAGCTGTCGGCTCAAGAGGCGATCCGTCTCAATTCGTTTGCAACTCTCCTCTGTGGCGAACTGTGGATTGGCCGGATCACGATCGGGCGGCGCAAAACCATTTCGAGCAAATACCGTTCGGCGGCGACGGTTTGCGCCGTCAGGTTGTTGGCCACAAAACCCTCGGCGCCCACGATCAATGCCTCATTCGAGGCCAGCTTTAGAGATTTGCGCAGAAACCCGTTGGTTCGCCGTTTGCGATTTTGAGTTTGGGCAGCCGCATTCTCGATCCGCAATCGGCGAATATGGCCATCGTGCGCGGCATCGAAAGCATTGGCCAACCGCAGAATCGCAGCCAACTGGATCGTAATTTTCTGCTCGTCGGGCAGAAAATCGCGCAGCGCTTTGTGGCTTCGGCTCGGCAGTGCGCCGCAATGAAAGCGAGCCACCACGCCGGCGCGAGCCATGGTTGCCGGTTTCCAACCGAGCGGAGCGCCATGAGCTTTAATCAGTTCAAGCGACTCCTTGTGATGTCCTTTATTTCCTTTCGCCTTTCCCACGTCGTGCAAAAGAGCCGCGAGGTAAACGCAAGAGCGCGCTTCTGTCGCGGCTCCGTTGCGAGTATCGTCAGCCATGGAACTCAGCAACCCTGCAGCGTTGAGGCCGTCGTAGAGTTCCACGGCCATCCGCGCAACCCGCTCCGAATGCGCAAAGTCCGGGTCGAGAACCTTCGCCCACAACTTCATTCGCCGCAACGCAATCTGCTCGACCTGCTTGCCCTGGGGCAGCCCAGCGCGCCAAACATTCCACAGAGAATCCGCGCCGAGCGTGTGCTCCCGGTACTCTTCCACTCGCTTCTTACGCTCTTGCAGGATGCGCGCATGCCAGGCCTGGCGGGATGCAGCGTCCGGGAAGACGTGGCAGGAGAGGGCCGTTGCCCACAGGACATCCAGATCGTGCACCTCGCCCAACAGGTCCTGCATATGCTTCAGATCGTTGCTCCAGGTTTTATGTTCCTCCGGCAGGAAATTCTCGACGATATAGCGAAAGCGCTTGATTCCGATGCGGAGCGTGTGAAGAGCCACTTGCGAGCGATTTCGCATGGCACGCGTGTGCAGTTCGCGCGCCGCCGTCCAGCGTTCCAGCGCCAGGTGTTTGAAGACCGCGCTGCCGGGCCGAATGCGGACGCCGCGCCGGGGCAGGGAATTGCTCCATTGGCGCCATTGTTTGCGATCGAATGCTTCCAGCGCCGCGCGGGCTTGGTGCTTCTGTTCCGACTCTCGCGCTTTCAGAAGCTGGAGCAACGCCCGAGCCGCGGGGTCTTGCCCGTCGTTGGAATCCGCAGTCGTCGAGCCTGGCTCGGCAGCATCTGACGGGCTGGTCGCCAAAACCCCACCCGCAGGTTGAGTGGCCGGATGTAGTTTCTCAATCCACTCCATCATGATCTGGACGTCGCGTAGCGTGCCCAGGCTTTGGAACAGGCGCTTCCCGGCTTTTTTCATCGCCTTCCACTCGCGATCGGGGTCCATCGCCATCATTCCATCGGCCATGGAGCGGCAGCGGCGCAGTGCCACTCGCAGATCGTGCACCGGATCGGCACTAAAGTCGGTCGCGACGTGCTCGTACTCTTCGAGCACGCGGAGCATCCAGTAGCGCAATCCGGTAGGTTTGGCGGCGGTTTTCACGTCTTGACCAGCTTGACTCCGCGAGTATTTTACTGAAGATGGCGTCCCCAGGGGATGATCCCGACGGCACTAGCTGGGATTGGGAATGTGCAACTTCCGTTTACCTAGCGATTTTCGAGCACGATCACATCTTAGGCATTTCCGCGTCCAATAGAAGATGCCCGTAACCGCAAAGCAGCGAACGCTTGCTCGTGCGAAGATAGACATTGGATTGCAGCACCGCCCGGAACAGATGCCAACGTCGACGCTTCGCCGAATTTTCAAAGCATTTCAATATCGCGACTTCCGCCTGATGTGGTTTGGCGCCTGTACCTCGAGTATTGGCACCTGGATGCAGATTGTGGCGCAGGGCTGGCTCATTTACCGCCTTAGCCATTCCGCGTTTCTGCTCGCGCTGGACCAGTTCCTCGGGGGCATTCCCATCTTTCTTTTTTCGTTGATCGGCGGGGTCGTGGCCGACCGGACGGAGCGCCGGAAGATCCTGCTGGTGTCGCAGTATGTGCAAATGGCCAGCGCGGGGGTCCTCACCCTTCTTGTAGCATTCGGCTGGGTGCACGTCTGGCACATCCTATGCCTATCGTTCGTTTCGGGCCTGGCGCAGGCGTTTGGCGGACCGGCGTATCAAGCCCTGATTCCCAACCTGGTCGATCGCGAAGACATGCCCAACGCCATCGCACTCAACTCGATTCAGTTCAACATGGCGGTGACGATTGGCCCGGCACTCGCTGGTCAGACACTGGCGAAGTTTGGAGAGAAATGGTGCTTTGGCTTAAATGCCATCTCATTTCTGGCCCCGATCATTTCACTTTCCATGATCACGGCACAATATCTCCCGGCGACCACGACGGAGTCGATCTTCAGCAGCCTGAAGCAGGGCATCAAGTTTGTGCGCAAGCAGGGCTCCATGGAAGCGCTGACGCTGCTGGCATTTTGCATGACCGCATTGAGCATGCCCATGCGCACTTACATCCCCGTATTTGTAAAAGATATTTTTCACCGTGGCCCGGAAACGTATGGCAACCTGCTCTCTCTTATGGGCGTGGGGTCGATCTGCGGATCGCTGGCCGTGGCTGGCATCGGTAATATGAGGAAGAAAGGCCTGTTCGCCCTCACGATGCTCATTTGCCTGGGTGCCGCCATTTCAGGGTTCTCCATTTCGAAGTTGCTACCGCTCAGTTACGCCATGCTCGTGCTAGTAGGCGCATCGATGATGGCAGTATTCGCCACGGTGACTTCGCTGGTGCAATTGATTACGACCAACGAGATGCGCGGGCGGGTGATGAGCGTGTATAACTGCGCGTTTCGCGGCGGGATGCCGATGGGAAATCTGATATCGGGATGGCTGGTTCCGATGTTTACGGCTCCCATCGTGCTGGGCGTGAACGGCCTGCTGCTGGTGCTGGTTGCCGTCTATTTTCTGCTGGTGCAACGGCGGGTCGCGGCGCTGTGAGGTCGGTGCGAGAGCAGAGCATGACATTCCCGTCGCCCGCCGGCAATTCGGAGGCAATAGCGGACTACAGTTCGCCATAACCTCCGAATCGCAGGCTTCGTCCGGAAGCCGAGTGATGGTTGTCAGCGTCGGCTAACGACCGTGGCGGCGCGCCTCGTCCGCGTCCTCGGCCAGATCCCGCAGAAACTCGAAGAAGTCCGCGGATTGGCCGATAAACAGCCCGTCGTCCGTAAGCGCCTTGACGGCGCCCATAGCCGCGCCCTGCGTGGCGGTGGGACGAATAATCGAAACGGGCGGGAAGTGTTTAAGGAACACGGTTGGTTCGGGCATGATCAGGTTGGTCTGAAAATCTTCGCCGCCGAAAGGCGGAGAATTCAAATCGTCGAACGAGACCGAGACCCCAGTTACAGGGTCGATGACGTTCGTCAGATGAGGCGCATTGCCTGCCTTGTCGTGCCAAGTCTGGAAGTGGCAGATTTCGGTTCCACCAATTGCCAGCACGATGCGCAGCACTTCCGGGCTAGTCACCCTCTGCGCCAGTTTGGGGTAGAGGCTGGTTCCACCTTGCTCGATAAAAGCAAAGTGAAATCCCGCGGTATTCGCGACCGCCTGAATGAAGTTGGCATCGGCTGTGTCAGCATCTGTTCGGGGAATCGCAGTATGCTGACCCACCGCCAGGGAGGGGATGGCAGGATCGGTCTTGTCGCCGAAGTCGGGATTGCTGGTGCGGCTGCGGTAGCGAGTCCACCAGGTTGTATCGACGGTGAGTTGCATCAGGTTGGTGATGCGGCCGAACTGGTTCGCGCCGGTCGCTTTGCTGCTGGGCAGGGTACGGAAATGATCGAGGTTGACCGTGTCGGCTCCCTTCGATTTCAGGTACGCATTGATGAAGACCTCGTGAGTCAGTTCGTCTTCGGTGTTGTCGTGGATGTACTGCGACATGTCGCCATCGAGCGGGATCAGATCCTGCATATAGACAGGATTGCCGCCGGTGGCCGTTGCTGGATAGCCGGGAATCAACTGGCTGGCTAGGCTGGAGACTTCATCGTCCTGAATTCCTCCGAGTTCTTGATATTGCAGCCAGAGGTCGCTCTCGATGATTTCGGCGGCGGCGAGGAAGCGCAGAATTGCGGCGTCGCCCTTTGTGAGCGAGCCATTGCGCTCTTCGGCTTCCGCGTTTGCTTCAGTCATGACTCCCAGGAACGCACCGGCTGATAGCGCCGCCCCCGTAACACCGAGTCCCTTCAGGAAGGAGCGTCGAC
>DASSRO010000365.1:0-4046 GCA_035701745.1 Candidatus Sulfotelmatobacter sp.
GACTGTGTCCCCACCGCGGGTCTCCCGCCACAGGTCGTTGATCACGTGCGCCGCATAAAGGTGTCCGCTGTCCGGCAAATTCTGAATGTCGCGCACCGCCGCATCGCCCTTCAGCTTGTCGATCGAGTCCAGCCACTCGCTCCGGTCAATCGATTCCACATGCGGTAGCAACTCGTGCAGCACCTCGCGCAAGTCGCCCACCAGCGGCACATCAACTTTAACGTTTTTGTTAATCTCCGCCGGATCGATCTCAATGTGAATTTTCTTCGCATTCGACGCGTACGTCTTCAGATTCCCCGTCACCCGGTCATCGAAGCGCATGCCAAACGCCAGCAGCAGGTCCGCTTCCTGAATCGTGTGATTCACCCACGCCTCGCCGTGCATCCCCATCATTCCCAGGTTCAGCGGATGCGACGCCGGAAACGCCCCGATCCCCAGCAACGTCAGCGCCACCGGAATGCCCGCCCGCTCGGCAAACTCCCGCACTTCATTCATCGCGCCCGAAATAATGATCCCGTGCCCCGCCAGAATCACCGGACGCTTCGAGTTGCGAATCAGTTCCAGCGCCTGCTCATACTCCTTCTTATCCGGCGACAGATCCGGACGATACCCCGGCAACTGCGGCTTGGCCGCCTCCCAATCGAACTCGCACGCCGATTGCTGCGCGTCTTTCGTGATGTCTACCAGCACCGGCCCCGGCCGCCCCGAACGCGCCACGTAAAACGCCTCGCGTATCGTACGCGCCACTTCGCCTGCATGCGTCACTAGATAATTGTGCTTGGTAATCGGCAGCGTCACGCCCGTGATGTCGGTCTCCTGAAACGCATCCGACCCAATCAGCTTGCTTCCCACCTGCCCCGTGATGCACACGATCGGCGACGAATCCAGCATGGCCGTGGCAATCCCCGTGACCATATTGGTCGCGCCCGGCCCCGACGTCGCGACCGCCACTCCCACCCGCCCGCTCGCCCGCGCGTAGCCATCCGCCATGTGCGTCGCGCCCTGCTCGTGCCGCACCAGGATGTGATGGATCTTGCTCCCCTTCAGCGCGTCGTACGCCGGAAGAATCGCTCCCCCCGGGTAGCCAAACACCTCCTTCACGCCCTCCCGCTCCAGGCATTCCCAAAGAATGCTGCCGCCCGTCATGCTTCGCCGTGTCATGGATATCTCGTCCTTCCTGCAACGCCTGCTGCCTGCGAATCTTCCTGCCGCGCTCCCAAAAAGCAAAACCCACCGGGCCAGCGTTTCTGGCGGGGCGGGATTCGGGAGCCTTCAAAATTTCAAGTCGCTCAGCTCACTGGTTCCCTCCACACCGGACAGGGTACAAAGACCCGTACCCCGCAAAACAAGACACGAATTCGGTGTAGATGGCGGTGATTCATAGCCATATCAGAATGCAGTGATGGTACCGAAGCCCAGCCCCAGTCGCAAGCGCAAAGTGAGCCAGCAAGACTCACGTAGCGACAGCCGCCTCGGCTGTCGCGCATCAAAGCACGCAACAATGACCGGGGCGGATGTGTTTATGCCCCTGGCCACCCACAGCCAACCCGACATCGCCCCAGGCATCCACCCAGGCACCCCCCCCGACATCGCCCCCGACTGAAAAGGAGTCCTCACCGAAGACTTCGGGTGCCCCGCGCGAAGACGCCGGGTGCCCCGTTTCTCGCGTCCTTTGCGAGAAGCGGGGATTCTCGCCGCTAAGATCGACACGCCCGGGGAAAGGGCACGACTTCAGTCGTGCCGCGAAGCGCAAGGACAGCCGCGAAGCGTAAGGACAGCCGCGAAGCGTAAGGACAGCCGCGAAGCGTAAGGACAGCCGCGAAGCGGCGACAGAGCACAGCCCACGGCGCAAGCCGTGGGATGACGGGCGAACAATGTTAACCAAGCCCCGGAGGGGCGAAAGAAGCGCTCGTCGGAATGTATGTCGGCCCTAAGCGCAGAAGACCGCCGGGACGACGACATATGCGGGAAGCAATTGTCTTCCGCCCCTTCGGGGCTTCTTAACTTTTTATTGTCGCCCACCCACGGCGCCAGCCGTGGGACGGCACCACAGACCATACCGAGGCCCGTAAGGGGCGAAAGAAACTAGTCCCAGATGTAGCGCTCGTCATAAACCACATGGTTCTTCTTCAGAAACGCTACAAATTCCTCCCGAAACGAATGCTTCCGATGGTGCTCTTCCTGATCCGCAATATATTTCGTGACTGCCGCAACACTTGATTCGCTCACGCTGAACACGCCGTATCCGGTTTGCCAGGCGAACTTCGCATCCCATTTTTTGTGCACCCAGCGCGACGAATTGGCCTTCACCACGCGCGCGATCTCGGCCGCGGAATGCGATGGACGAACGCGCGCCAGCATGTGAACGTGGTCCGCAGTCCCGTTGATGATCAACGCCGTTCCGCGCATTTCACGGATGATCCCGCCGAGGTAGGCGAACAGATCGCCCCGGAAATCCGGTTTGATCACGGGTAGCCTGCTGTGGGTGGAGAAGATTATATGGAGCAAAATATTGCCCGATGTGTGAGACATTTCTTTCGCTCCTCCGGAGCTTTCTTAACTTTTGTTGTAGCCCACCCCACGGCTTGCGCCGTGGGCTGCATTCCTTCGCCGCTTCGCAGCTGCCTTTCGCCGAACAAGACATCCATGCGGCACGCGCCAGCCTATGTGCACAGCCACAGATTTTTGTGACCATCGATTGTGTCGATGAAACGAATAGGAGCGCGGTGACCGCCATCACGATTGCCGCAATTGAAATTCAAATCGGGAATCGAAGTTATGCCCACCGCAGCGTAACCTTTGAAATTCAAATCGGTAATCGAAGTCACGCCCACCGCAGCGTAACCTTCGAAATTCAAATCGGGAATGGAAGTCACGCCCGCCGCAGCGTGACTTTCGCTCAATGCCACCTCGTAGACTCGCGCTGCCGTTCGTTGCAAAGAGTGTCCAAGGGACAAGCCGCGAAGCGGCGCAAGATTGCAGCCCACGGCGCAAGCCGTGGGATCAGCGGCAAACCATGTCAACCAGCCCCGGAGGGGCGAAAGAACCACGCTGATCCCGCTCGCCTCCCGCACCAAATCGGTAAACTTACGCAAAATTCAAATTCATGCTTGCAATTTTTCTCATTCATCTGCTATAAACAATCCACCGAGAGCAGAAGTGTGGCAGCCGGTCGTTTTTGTTGAATCTCTCGTGTCCGTCCGGCATCTAAGTTACAAAAGAGTGTTGAGCTCTTAACCGTCCCGGCCACGGGACTCGATTCGGAAACATCTTGTAGGTTTCTGAAGGGTACCTTCAAAGCAAGGACCTCCAACTAGGATCTTTTCTCAATTTTCTGTCTTCCGCTTCGGCGTGCGCCGATTCTCGGCGTCTTTGTTATCCAAAGCGGAAGGCAATATCGTTGCGCGTTGCAATGAGTCGCCGAGTTTCAAAGTGGCAAAGTCTCAAGGCTTCAAAGCCGTTGAAACTCTGAAACCTTCGAAACTTTGAGGCGTCTCCCCGAATGCAGCGTTCAGGTCCGGCACTTTCCAGAATGTGGAAATCAAGTGGAAATGCTGTGGGATGCATGCGTTGACAGGGTCTGGCGCGAACGATATGTTTAAAAGGTTTCGAGGACAGCCGGATTCACTCTTGTAGTGAGTCCGTCTAGAACTGAAGGCGCGCCGCTCAGGCGGAAGGCGATTCGGTCTTTGACAACTCGGTTGAACGTGCCAGTCGTGAGAGAGCGAATTCGGGCATAAGTCCGAAACGATCTCACAAGATAGACCACCATGAACTTCTTCCAGCTCTTCGGAACTGAGTGGAGGCTGAATGGTGGCGCCATCCCGCGCTGTTGAAACCAAGGTGACCTTTGCCGGTTGTCTTGGATGTGCGGCGATGGCAGTCTGCCAACTACCCGTCGGCAGACATCAGGTTTCAAACGAGAGTTTGATCCTGGCTCAGAATCAACGCTGGCGGCGTGCCTAACACATGCAAGTCGAACGAGAAAGTGGAGCAATCCATGAGTAAAGTGGCGACCGGGTGAGTAACACGTGACTAACCTACCT
>DASSRO010000366.1:0-6365 GCA_035701745.1 Candidatus Sulfotelmatobacter sp.
TTGAGAATTACTCGCGCCACTTCACCGGACGCCTGCCAGGCGAGCCTCCGCCAACGCTGCTGGACTATTTCCCGCGCGATTACCTGATGTTTATCGACGAGTCCCACCAGACGATTCCACAATTACGGGGAATGTATGCCGGCGACCGCTCGCGCAAGGAAACACTGGTGGAATATGGCTTTCGCATGCCCTCCGCGCTCGACAACCGTCCGCTGACGTTTGAGGAATTCGAGCATCGCACCAATCAACTGGTCTATGTCTCGGCAACCCCAGGTCCGTACGAGTTGACCAAGTCCGCGGGCGTGGTTGTGGAACAGATCATCCGGCCAACCGGACTGATTGATCCAGAGGTGGAAGTTCGTCCGGTCAAGGGACAGATCGACGACCTGCTGCACGAAATTCGCGCCCGCGTGGAACTTGGACAACGCGTGCTGGTGACGACCTTAACTAAGCGCATGTCTGAAGACCTGGCCGAGTACTACGCCGAGGTGGGCGTGAAGTGCCGCTACATGCATTCCGAGATTGAAACCCTGGAGCGGGTGAAAATTCTGCGCGACCTGCGCAAGGGAGAGTTTGACGTATTGATCGGCATCAATCTATTGCGCGAGGGGCTCGACCTGCCGGAAGTTTCGCTGGTGGCCATTCTGGACGCGGACAAAGAAGGTTTTCTACGGTCGGTGGGATCGCTGATCCAGACCATCGGCCGCTGCGCGCGGCACTTGAACGGGCGGGCGATTTTATACGCCGACCGCATGACCGATTCGATGAAGCGCGCGATTGATGAAACTTTGCGGCGACGCGCAATTCAGACCGCATACAACGAGGAAAATGGGATTACGCCCGAATCGATTGTGCGCCCGCTCGACATGACTCTGGCGGGAATCGTCGCCGCCGATTATGCAGACTTGACCGGGGGAGAGTCTGAGGGCATACCGGAATTCAAAACGCAGGAAGAAGTGGATGCCTACATCGGCAAACTCGAAAGCGACATGCGCGAGGCTGCCAAGAAATTTGAATTCGAGAAGGCAGCCAAGCTAAGGGACGTAATCAAGGAGTTGCGAACGAAGGAGTTTTTGTTCGCATGAAACTTAGATTTTCATCGCTGATCTCGGTCTTTCTGTCGCGGCAGGCACCGCAGCCGATCCCTTCGGTAAGTGCGATCGATCTGGAGAGTGTTGCTCAGCGAGACTTCCCGACAGATGAATCGGTGCGTCTTAGTTCTTCAGAATGTCGACAAGAATTTCCTCAGTCATTCCACGAGTTTCGGCTTGAGCGCCGATGCGGTCCACCGTTTGCTTAAACTCAGCGATGTTGTGCTTACGAATGCGCTGATATTCCTCGGCGGACATGATCACTATAGATAAATGTACACTTTAGACAATATTTACCGTCCGTAAGCTGCGCTGGCCGCCAGCGGTTTGCGGTGGAAGGTATAGCCGTCGAAGGTTTCTGGGCGGAAGTTCAGGTTCGGCGCGGAAAGCTTTTCGGTCTGGCTGAGGAACAGGTACCCGCCCGGCTCCAGATATAGATGCAACCGCTCCAGCAACGCCGTGCGCTGGGTGCGGGAAAGATGGGGCAGCACATCCATGCAGAAAATGCAGTCGAAGCGGCCAATGTAGACCGGCTTGGTCAAATTCATGGTGTTAAAAGTGACCAGGCTGCGCAAGCGCGGCTTGACCAGAAGGTGAGCGCCGTTGCTCGAGCCATTCGAGCCGTTCGCGCCATTTGCCCCATTCGCGGAGCTACCCGCTCCGTTGGCCGGGCTTAAGGCGCCCTCTGGAATCGCACCCTGCCCTCCGTTTGTACCTCCGATTTTCGAAAACGAAGCGCGAATCGCCGCCGGAGGCAGTCCCATCAGGGCTGACTGTGGATACAAACCTCGCTCCGCCACTTCAATCGCCGACGGCAGCAGGTCGCTGCCCACAATGTGGATCGACCAGTCTCTCAATGCCGGGCCTGCTGTAATCCCGCTGTCGGCAATTCCGCCGTTGCGCGCAGGCGCGGTCCTTTCGCGCGTATCGCGGACGCCATTTCCGTTGGTGTTATTACCGTTGCCGCCCGGGAACGCATCGCACACGGCCATCGCAATCGAATAGGTTTCTTCTCCGGTCGAACAGCCGGCGCTCCAGATGCGCAGCGTGCAAGCCCCCTCATCGGATTTACGGGCATAAAGTTGAGGCACCACTTGCCGCGCCAGCGCGTTCATCGCCCCGGGGTGACGGAAGAAACCGGTGTTGACATTGAGGACGCCGTCAAGAAACGTGCAAAAGATCGACGGATCCCGGTTGCCATCCCGAAGCTGGGTCAGCAGAGAAGCGGCAGATTCCAGTTCGTGACTCTCCAGATAATCGGCGACATGCGCCGCGAGAGCGCTGTTGGGACAGTCCAGAAGAATTCCCGTCTGCCGCTCGACCAGCAGGCGCAGTTCGGAGAGTTCGTGCTCGAGAATCGTGACGCCCGCCATCAATCGATGCATAATGCTTTCTCCCCAAGGGGCTGGCCAAATTCGTTTGCCGAACTCTTTGAGCCCGGCGCGCTGCGAGGGGAGGAATGCCTGGTCATTTTTTAATCGCCTGCGGCCGTGGCCGCATAAGACTTGCCTGAATCTTGTATCGCCTGCTGCGCCACCACGTTCATCTCTTTTTCCAGCGACGAGAACCGCTGCATGATTTCGTGGATGCGAAGCGTCATGTTGCGAATGGTTTCAATTTGCGCCCGCGTCTGGGCGGACAAGCTGCCAGGCTCCAGCAGCAGCAGGTCTGAGTTCCCCAGCACCGAGGTGAGAGCGTTGTTCAAGTTGTGACGCATTTCGAGCATGTAGCGCCCCAGCGTCGCCTGCCGTTCCAGGGCGGCGCAGGAAAACTCGGCAGCGCGGGCCCGCGATTCCGCTCGCGACCGGGATAGCGCCTCGCTCGCCGCGAGCACCAGCGTTTCGATCCAGTGTTCCGTCCGGCGCAGAACTGTAATTCTGGGCCAGCGCCCGCGCACCAGCGGCGCCAGCGGCCCATCCTGGCAGATACAGAAAATCGGTTGTCCCGTGGAGTGCAAAGGCTCCAACACCACCGAGAGAAGTTCCCGGCGCAACTCTCCGACGATTGCCACATCGAACGCGTCCACCGCGAAGCGCGGCCACAACTCGCCGCTCAATACAGTGAACGCCGGGGCATTGCGTTCCAACTGCCAGCGAGCAGCGATGCTGCGGGCAAAATCCACTTCGTCAGCAATGATGAGTACCGTCGGCGCTTCCACTTCTACAATCCCCTTTGTCCTTGGGATAGGACTTTGCTTATCTTCGGGCCTGATGTCATCCAGCTTTTTTGCCGGCTACGCTTCCGAGTCTGGCTCCCATCCGGGCGTGCCGGAAATCTCGAACTCAGGAGCGACCGACTTTGCGACGGCCGGCTTTGCGTTGGGCTTTCCGCCAGGCGCCGGGGGAGTGGCGGGCTTGCCGAGGGGTTTGCTTGCAATTCCAGCCGCGGCAGCTGCCGCCACCGGCTTCGCCGCCGCAATTCCGGGCTTGCGACTTGCGGGTAATCTGACCGCCGTTTTCCCCGCATTGGCCGATTTTGCTTCCGCGTCGCGTTTAACTTCGGGTTCGACGGGTTTGCCGCGGCCCAGCGCCTGGTCCACCGACGCGCGCAAGTCGACCAGCATGCGCAACGGCGATCCCGAAGAATATTCCGCCTGGAACATCACCTTCCACGACTGGCAGATCACTCGCAGGCGGACGATCGGCTCCTGCGCCGAAAACTGCGCGCGACGGCAGTCGATAGCCGTAACGCCGGCTTCTTCCAGTTCAGTCAGCCCCTCAAGGATGGTATTAAGGTCCGCCAGCATGAGCCGGAAAAAAGTTCTCCGCATCAGATATCCAAAGCGGGTGAACGCCACCAGCGCGACGGGTAAATAGAACAAATCCCCAGCCAGTCCCTTGGCCTTCCGGCCCTGCTCCAGAATGCCGCCATGCAGAAGTTCGTCCAGCGAACGGCAGCGCCGCGCGCTTTCCAGTACGCGATCAAGGGCATTCAGCCAGACCGGAGGTTTCAGCTCGACCTCGCCTAAAATCGGCTCCAGAGCCTGCGCCACATAGCTCAGGTCTACCTCCGCATCGGCGACTCCCACCGGCGCCAGCTGGCTGAAATACTGCACCAGGAGAAAGTCGACCTTGTCGCGCATGATATCGGTCTTAACCGTCTTCGCCAAAAACCGGTGTACCAGGCTCAAGAGGGCGTCCTGATTCACCTGCGAGCTGGTTTGCAGGAACTGGCGCATCTGGTGCACTTGAATGTTCTGGTCCAGGTCGTCGAGCCAGCGGTTGGCCTGCGCGACTGCTTCCTTGCTGGGCGTTTCCACGCCGCTCTCTAGATCGGAGCAAGGTTTCACGTCGATGGCGAATTCCCGCGCCAGCTCGTAATAAATGGGATACAACCGGCGGGCGGACTTCCATTGCGCTGCGAGGTCCTGCACGGGTGTGGAAGCAGTCATGATTTCACGATCCAGTTCGGTACTTCCTTTTGAAAACGGGCGGCCACTACGGTCTTATCAGGGTGATATTGCACCGCGACGACCGACGCGGTTACATCGAAGGAACCGTCAGAGTTGCGCAAGCGCAGCTCATCGCCGAACTCAAGCGCCGTCTCGCACTCGAATAGAACTTCGCGCGGCGTTCCGAACTCAAGGACCACACTCTCGCTAAAACGCGTGACCGAATCCTGGTCCAGAGCGAGCCGCGCCAGTTGAACCCGCATTCGCACCGGCGTCGCGTCCTGAAAAAAACGCGCGAGCCCCGCCACTATGCTGGCTTGCTGGGCCGTACGTGCGGTTGCTGTGGCTTCGTGCGCCAAGTGATCAAATTCTCCTAATCTAAGCTCACACCGAATGCAAAATCTGCACCCGGCTTCCCGCCCCCCCAGGTCCGGAAGATCGTTGAGGGAAACTTAAAATCTACGGTTCAGAAAAGGAGGAGCAACACGGCAGCCATCACATCGAACGAAAGGATTAGTACCGAGGTGAATGCGTTTTCAGCAGGTTAGGATAGATCTTGAGAGTAATCGCTTACAGCATGACCATCCGAATGTCTCAGGATGAGACCCCGTCTCAGAATTCCGCACCACGGCGCTTGCCCCTAAATAAGCAGGCTCGCGGAGTTTCAGCGGACTAGTTGGGGATAATGAGAAGGGACCGCTATGAGGATTCAGTTGACGCTGGTATTGCTTACGGCAATCGTCGCAATTCTCGGTGCAAGGCTAGCTCAATGCGCCCAACAAGCGCTTGCGATCACGGTAAGCGAATCGCATGATGGCATATCTGCTGGAACGGGCATTGAGAAAGCGGGATCACCCGTTACCGTGCTCGTAACCTTGACCAATCATTCAAACCGAACGGTTTCCAGTTCACTCATCGACTACGATGAGTACTGCACAATTGACGTTCGGGACGTCCAAGGGAATTCTGTCCCCGAAACAGAGTACCTGCGAAAACTGCGCGCACCGGGCAGGAGGAAATCCGGCCACGGCCTCACTAGCCAATATAAACCGGGGGAGACTTGGCAGGAAAAAGTGCCAATCACCGACTACTTCGACGTGAGTCGCCCCGGTAATTACAAGATCCGCCTGGAGCGGCAACTGCCGGAAGAACCCGGGAAAGGCTCCGTGAAGTCGAATCTCCTAACGGTTACCGTGGCGGAGTAGGCCAGTGGCCCACGCCATCGTGTGTAGACTTCCCCGTGACAGGTTTCCTCTACTCACGACCCGAACGAACGGGGAGGCCGGGCTGCATCTCACTGCAGCGTGTGGCTCGCCGATCCGGATTCTGCCGAGCTCATGCCGATGTTGTAGCGCTTCAGCTTGCGGTAAAGCGTGGCGCGGCTGATGCCGAGCATTCGACCGGCAAGCGCTTTATCCCCTTTGACCTGCTGGAAGACGCGCTGGATGGTGGCGCGCTCGATGTCCTCGAGATCGGTGGTGGAGAGCGGCGCCCGAGAGGATTCTCCCACGGGTTGAGCTGCGACCAGGTCAGGATCGAGCACGGTCGTACCCGCCGACGATCGGGGTGCTGCCGGCGTACCCGCCCCAGCGCCCGATGCGATTGCGGGCGGGAGGTCGCCCAAGTCGATCGTTCGCCCGTTTCCCAGCGCAACCGCGCGCTCCACGCAGTTTTCCAATTCGCGCACATTGCCCGGCCAGTCGTACTGCATCAGAGCCCGCATCGCCGCACTGGTAACGTGCAACTCCGCTCCCGGCGCGTAGCGCTCCAGGAACCAGTGCACCAGCATGGGCGTATCGCTGCGGCGCTCGCGCAACGCCGGCACGTAGAGGGTCACCACGTTGAGCCGGAAATACAGATCCTTGCGGAAGGTTCCGTTCTTG
>DASSRO010000367.1:0-4727 GCA_035701745.1 Candidatus Sulfotelmatobacter sp.
CGCAACGGCAAGGGCGACGTAATCGCCAACTACAACACCGATCAGCGCCAGGTGCTCGATCCCCGCATCGCCTACATCATGACGAACATGATGGAGAGCGTAATTAACAATGGGCTGGGATATTCGGCGGTGCGAGTACGAGGATTCACCCAGCCTGCAGCCGGAAAGACGGGCAGTTCGCACGATGGTTGGTTCGCGGGGTATACGTCGAACTTGCTGTGCATCGTGTGGGTGGGTTATGACGACTACAGCGACTTGCGCTTGACCGGCGCGATGACGGCCGGACCCATCTGGACGGAGTTCATGAAGAAAGCCGCCGCACTGCCGCAGTATTCGGATATGAAGCCGTTCCAGCAGCCGACTGGCGTCGTAGACGTGCAGTTGGACAAGTTCACGAATCGCCTCGCCACGCCTACTTGCCCGGACGATTACGTTTCCGCGTTCGTAGCTGGAACGGAGCCGCGCGAAACCTGCGACGCCCAGGAAGGAATGAAAGGTTTCTTCTCGCGGATTTTTGGCGGAGGAAACAAGCCATTACCTGCTCCGGTTCAAGGGGAATCGGCGATTCAGGAAGATCCGAATAAGCCCGATGAAGCGAAGAAGAAAAAGGGATTCTTCGGCAAAATTGCCGGCATGTTTAAGGATGACAAGAGTTCGACTCCAGCTCAAAAACCTCCACCAGCGGAAGCTCCGCCTGCGCCACCCCATTAGGGTTCTTTTTGCCTTTGGACTGCGGGCACGAAACCCAATGTTCACAAAAGGCAGTTTGAGCTGCGCGCTCTGCCCGCCGTATACAAAGTCGCAATGCGCACCAGCAAAGTCAATACAGCGATTTCCTTATGCTTGTTCGGTATTCGTAAATTTCCTGCGAACACGACAATCCCAAAATGCCCGCATGACAAACTCCTCTTCTAAGGAGAGTTTGCAACGAACAATGGACCGTGCCCCCGAAGATAAAAAGAAAACATATTCTTTCCCCAGCCTGACCACGTTAACCCCTGAGCAAGCTATTGCACTTGTACGAAAAAAAACGTCGTTGACTGATGAGAACGCCCTGGATTTACTGGGATCTCTTCGGCGGCAGCGGGTCGATAAACAGAAACGGCGACCTTCCGCCAACGGTTCCAATCGGAACCAGTCGCGGCCGGCCTCCTAGCGCGAGCCGAAGTCGCTGTACCCACCTTGCCAAACATTGGACGGGAACTGATCTTAGTGCGGTGGTCACAAAGTCTAGGGGTCGCCCAGCGAACCCGTGAGTCGGGTTGAGCGAAACCGCGGCCTTTGCTTTTCCTCTTGGGCCGAAACGACAGTTTGAACTGGTTCAAATACCGTCCGCTCGCGCCTTCGGCCCGAACACTGGCGATCGGAACCAAATTCATCCTGCCTGACCGCGAGAGGCCAATCCCCGCTGGTAGAGTCCGTGATTTCTGAGACTTAAGAGAGAAACAAGGCGGCGACTTAGGAATCGGAACAGCAAGGCGGGCGTCAGCCGTTCTTCAGCATCCGCTTCGCGTCCGCTGGCGCAATGCCCGCCATTCGCCAGAAATACCATCCGGCGGGAGGCCCCGCCAGTTTCCCCATGGTAATCAGGCAGTCAGCGGGGGGTTTCTGCAGCCCACGCTCCCATCGCGAGATCACCATGGACGAGCACTTTAAATGCTTTCCGAATTCGAACTGGTTCAGCCCGAGCTCTTCCCGCAATGCTCGAATCCGCCGCGCCCATGCTGGCAGAGGTGCCGCCACGAATTGTCGGGGCCGGGCCATTCCTGTTTGAAGGATAACAAATTGGCCCATTATTATGAAACGCACACCGCCGCGTCCCCCCGGAAACGGAAGTTCGGCCCGCGGTGTTCTGCTTGATGACTTGGGCAGGCGGGTTGCCCCGGTCATTTAACGGACATGCTAATCTGTCCGCGCCACAGTTTACCACTGGCGATAATCAAGTCAACCCGCCGCGTCCCGCCGGCGCCCACATTCTCGGTCACGGCACGCTGGCGGAAAATCCTTGCTGCCATTTATGATTCGTGGTAAACCTTCTGCATCACAGCCTCCTCGTCGGAGCTTATCTGTGCAAGCCGAGCAACGACAACGATTGGTCGCACTGGCAGCCCAGGTCGCATCGGAGACCGATGCCGCCAGATTCCACGCTCTTCTGCGTGAACTCAACCAATTGCTGGAAGGAAATAAACACCCTCCCGCGAACAATGGAAAGAACGCGCCGCTCAGGCTCACGTCGAATGAGAAGTTGTAAGCAATAACCCTTAGGGCCTTTCTCAATTCGTTACGTGAAATACTGTAGGGCAATCCCCGACGTTTTTTGAGATTCTCAATTAGTCGTGCCCTCCCCTTTGGAACAGCGAGTAAGAGATTTGTGCACCATCATTTCCGCCACCAAGGGTGCGGAGCAGGATGTTGCCTTGGCAGAACTCGAACTCGCCCTGCCCGCTCTGATCAACGAAGTGCAGAACCTGTCGAACTACAATCTCATGAACTTCCCCTCCGCCCTGGAAAAGAGAAAAAAAGCCGTCTGACCGCAGTGCCGTAAACGCCGAACGCATAATCCGCTCCGCCGTTTGCAAGACTCTCTCCGCCGCTACCGCCCCTTTTCTCCGTTCATGCAGCCTCCCCCGTATAGCAGGTCCCCTCCTGAATCGCCATACTTCGCTGATTACAGGCCTGACCCGCGAAGCGGCTTCAGTTTGGCGAGGGTGGGTGCTGCAGAAGAAGAAAAAGAATAGAAGGGTGGCCATTCATGAAGAACTTCGTGATGCTGGGCGCCATGCTTGTCCTGGCGAGCGTGTGCTGGGCAGGACCGGCGCGCAAAGACGCCGTCGACAGGCTCAACAATTCGGCCAAGGTTCTGAACGAGATCATGGCCGCGCCCGACCGACGCATTCCCGAGGCGACCATGAAGCGCGCTAAGTGCGTGGCTGTCGTTCCACACCTGATGAAGGGCGGATTCGTCTTCGGAGCCGAGCACGGCAAAGGCGTTGCTACCTGTCGCACCGCCAATGGTTGGAGCGCGCCGGCCTTCATTCGAATCGCCGGCGGAAGCTGGGGAACCCAGATCGGCGCCGAAGCCGTGGACCTGGTAATGCTCATCAACAGCGAAAAAGGAATGCAGAAGCTGCTCTCGAGCAAATTGGAAATTGGAAGAGACGCATCGGTCGCGGCTGGCCCGGTAGGCCGGTACTCCTCGGAAAACACCGATGTGAAATTGGATGTCCTTGTACTCACCTACTCGCGCGCCAAGGGCGCTTTTGTCGGATTTACATTCAAGGGTGCTTTGGTCCGCGCCGACAACCGCTCCAGGCGTGCTCTTTACGGGCCCAGAGTGACCACGCGCTCCACGCTGCTTGGCCGGGTGAGGGCGCCCGCTTCAGCTGAGCGATTCCTCGACGCAGTCCGCGAAGCTAAGGCCGAATCAGTCGCCAGGAAATAGCGCAGTACGCCTCTCAATAAAAAAGGCGCCGGAAGGGTACCGGCGCCATCAGGGATACAACTCGCGAGATGCGTTCAAGCGAGATCTTATTTTGTTAAGCCTTAGCCCGTAGCTTATAGCTTATTTACTCTCCGCCACCGACGGGCTGGTTCCAAAGTCGCGGCGATTATTCGCGGCCGTGCGCGCGGCGCGTACATTCGGCTGATTCGCCGCGGCTGCGCCGTAGCGTTCCAGCATTACCGGCGCCATCGTATTCTCCGCTTCCTTCACGAAGATCATCCGGTTCTCCGACGCCATGTCGATGCGGACGAAGTCCCCCAGCTTCACCTGCCCGGTCGCGACCAGATTCGCCAGCGGGAAGACCAGGTTGCGCTCGATGGCCCGCTTCAAGTGCCGCGCTCCGTAGCGCGGATCGGTTCCTTCCTTCAGCAAGTATTCCTTCACCGCCGCCGTGCAATTGAACACAAACTGGTTCGTGCCCGCGGCCATCAGCACGCGCTGCTGCACCATCCCGAGTTCGATGTCCAGAATCTGCGAGAGATGCTCGTCGCGCAGTGTCTTGAACACCACCGTCTTGTCGATCCGGTTCATGAACTCCGGCGTGAACTTGCGCCGCGCCGCTTCCACCGCTGTCCGCTGAATCTTGTCGTCGAACGACTGATCGACCTCGACCGCTTTCGGCGCGAATCCGAACCCGCCGTCGACCAGCGCCGTCATCTCGCCAGCGCCAAGGTTCGAAGTCATAATGATGATGCACTGCGACAGATCGACACGACGGTTGTCGCCCAGGGTCAGCGTCGCCTTGTCCAGAATACCCAGCAGCAGCTGCCACAGCGAGTCCGACGCCTTCTCGATCTCGTCAAACAGCAGGATCGAGAGCTTGAGCTTCTCCGTATACCACTGGTTCAACGCCTCCTGCGTGAGCAGCGGGTGCGTCTCGCGGTGCCCCAAATATCCCGGAGGCGATCCAATCAGCTTGGCAATCTCGTGCGAATGCTGAAACTCGGCGCAGTCGATCTTGATGCAGGCCCGCGCGTCCCCAAACAGCGCCTCGGCCATGGCTTCGACCACCCGAGTTTTACCGGATCCAGTCGGCCCCAGAAACAGCAGGTTCCCCACCGGACGCCCTGGCGCGTTCAGCCCGGCCAGAAACATCTGGTAGATCTCGACGACCTTTTCGATAGCGGCGTCCTGACCCACGATGCGGCGGCGCAGTGCCGCGTCAAACTCTCCTGCATCGTTGCTGCGGCGGTTTGGATCGAGCACTGTTGCCAAGTTCGTTCTC
>DASSRO010000368.1:0-5468 GCA_035701745.1 Candidatus Sulfotelmatobacter sp.
GCTGCCTGACTGGCCATTCCTAACTCACCTTCGCCGCCGGAGTTTTCGCCGGTTCGGCCTTCTTCTTGCCGATCAGCCCGCGATCGCGCATTTCCCAGAACGCATTCAGCAGAAAACACACTGACAATGTCAGCAGGATGAGCGTCATGAATAGTCCGTCGACGGTTGCAGAAAACGGCCAGAGGATGATCATTCCACTTACAAAGATCCAAACAACGCCCACCAGCGGTAGCAGACCGAGCACGAGAGAAAGCACCAGGATCATGGGACGCAAGCTACCTCCTCTTTTTCTTGGGTTCGGGATTTGGTTCGCGTTCTTCACTCCAAAACTTGTGTCCGGTCCGGTGGATGAAAACATCCTCCAGCGCCGGCTTGCTGACGGAGATGGCCTGAATCTCTCCGGGGAAAGCCTCGACTACGTCGGGGACGAAGCGGTGCCCGCCCTCGCGCTCAATGCGCACCTGGTTGCCCATCACGGTTGCTTCGACGTGGAAACGAGCGCGAATATGGTCGGCTAGCGAACCGGCATCGTGCGCTGCGTCGAGCATGATCACGTCGCCGCCGATCTCGCTTTTCAGTTCCGTAGGCGTGCCCAGCGCGACCAGGTTTCCTTCGTTCATAATGGCCAGGCGGTCGCAGCGTTCGGCTTCTTCCATCAGGTGCGTGGTCACTAGAACCGAAACATGCTCCTCGTCGCGCAGCATTTGCAAGTACTGCCACAAATCGCGGCGGGCGCCCGGATCGAGACCCGTTGTCGGTTCATCGAGCAATAACACTCCCGGGTGATGTAAAAGGCCTTTTCCCAGTTCGATGCGGCGTTGCATGCCGCCGGAGAAGGTTTCGACGCGCTCTTTGGCGCGATCAGCCAAGCCGACGCGTTCCAGTATTTCTCCGACACGGGCTTTCAGCGCGGAGCCGCGCAGGCCGTAGAGATGGCCCTGATGCCACAAATTCTCGTAAGCGGTGAGCTTTGGATCAACACTCTGCGCTTGAAATACAACGCCGATCTGACGGCGGAGGCTCGGGGCATCCTGGGCGGCATCGCAACCCATCACCAGGGCACGGCCCGAGGTTGGAATCATGAGCGTCGAAAGGATTCGGAAGAGCGTGGTCTTCCCGCTGCCGTTCGGGCCGAGTAGGCCGAACAATTCCGCCGGACGCACGTCGAAGGAAACGCCGTTGAGCGCGGTGCGATTTTCGTAGCGATGGACGAGATTTTCTACCGAAATTACCGGCGCGGAAGTGCGGTCAACTTCAGGACCGGCGTCGGCGAGTGCGGAGACCTTCGAGACCAAAAGAGTTTCCCCAGGGACTGCTTACAGTTTACTTCATCTTGGCGAACGAAGACGACGGTGAGGTTGCCAACGTGCCCAGCTCTGAAAGAAGAACCGTCTAGCTGCGATGGAGCTCATTAATTCAGGCGGTGGTCGGGTCGCGTTGCGGTTGAGGCAACCGTTCTTCGAAGGCGACAGGAACGTGCCGCCATACTTGGATCGCGAGAATAACGGTCGTAGCCAGCAGAAGCGCTCCTACCGCGACGTGGGCAACCGTCGACACTACCATGGGAAGTTCTGGTTGCACGGCGTCTCGTCCCCAAGCCACCCGCGTTAGAAATGCGGTAAAGCCAAGGCAGAGTTGGGCAATCACAAGGGCGAGCATCGTGATCGCGGGGCGGCGAATGGCTTCAATCTGCGAATAGACGGTAAGCGCGCGGATCGCCGTCCAGGCCAGAACAAACGAGACTACGACGGCATGTACGACGTGGGGCCACCAGCTCAAACCGTGGTGTCGGAACATAGCGCCCAGAATCAATTGTACGTAGAGGACGAAGATGGACAGCAAAGTCAGAGTAAAGAGGCTGGGACGCCGCTGATCGAACTCGACCGGAGGTTGTTCTTCGATCCACCGTCTGCCAGTGAAGAGTGCCATCGCCACGGCAATACAGAAAAATGTTTGCGCCAACGCGGCATGCGCAGAGGAAACCGCGGGAGGCAGGTAGAACAGTACCGTGATTCCTCCCAAAATTCCTTGCGCGATGACGGTACCCAAGGCGGCGACCGCCAAATACCGCAGCCAGCGCCGGTTTTCGACACGCCACGTCCATACTACGAGGATGATGGTGAGCAACCCGGCGCCTTGCGCGATCATGCGGTGGGTATGCTCAAACTTCACCCCGCCGACAAGTCTCGGGATCTTGTACCAGGAACCGAAAGAGGTGGGCCAGTCCGGCACGGAAAGGCCAGCGTCGTTGCTGGTGACCAGAGCGCCCGCCACAATCAGAAGAAAAGTCCAGCAGGCGAGAATGACCGCGAGCCGATGATGGCCCCGATGAAAAGTTGTTGCGATAGCTTTCAGAAAAGGCCTCTTGGTCTGTGGGATCGCAGAGAGCGGTTTCGTAGCGCCGGCATCTTGGCCGCCGTCGTTTCAAGATGCGGAAAAAACGTCCGCAGGACGACCGCCGAGACAGCGGCGCTACGCAACCCGGTATTTTACCACCGGAGGCGCTACTCGCCGCCGGCCTTGAAGCTTTGGTCGACCGTCTTGGTATCCTTCGGCGCGACCGTTACTTTCTGGTCTTGCTCCCCCAGTTTTTCCTGCACGAACGCGATGGTGTAGTCGCCCGGGGGCAGGCCCTTGATCTCATACTTTCCGTCTTTGTCGGTCACTGCGAAGAACGGGCTCTTTACGACATTGACATACATCTTCATCCAGGGATGCTGGTTGCACTTAACGGGCAGCATGATTTCTTCGCGTGCGAAAGTTTTCTGGATGTCGGCGGACGACGGCGGCTGCGATTCATTCCATTCGCGGTTGTCTTTCGGCGTGGGATGAATGTTATGCGTGGTGGGATCAGAGTTCTTGATGTCAACGGTCTGGCCCGCCATCACGCCCAGAACGTGCGGGTGATACTGGCAGCCCTTCTGCTCAAGCACCACAGGAGTCTGCGGAACATCGAAGGTGCGGTTGCCAAGCCCGTCTTTTACATAAACGAAAACGTTGGCGAGATCGCCGCCGCTGACGACGACGTTCTCGGCTTCGTTTGTGCCCTTGCAGCCCGGGTCCTGGCTCATATCGATTTTGGACGCTTTCGGAGCGGTCCCATCAAACTTCACGGTCCCCTTGATGGTGGCTACAGTTGCGGGATCGATGGGAGTAGCCGCCGGGGCTGCGGACTCTGCCGGAGCGTTATTGGATTGCTCCGTATTTTCTTTCTTGCTGCACGCCGCCAGCGTCAATAGCGCACAGATTGCCAGCGTGATGACCGCCATGGTTGCCCAACTTGTTTTCTTATTCATCATTTCGCCCTTTCTATGGGAATGTGTCGCCGGCGCGGCCGGCTGTTGCGCGGGCGAGCGGGCCCGCACTTTAGAAACGAGATTGACCGCATGATTGAAAAACTCGCCAGGCCGATTGCCAAGCCCGACATTCTACCGCGAACCTCCGCTCGCCGCATGGTGCGATTCCAGTACCGCTTGCTTTCGCGTTGTCGAGTGCGGCACGGCCGCCTTGGCTCGAGGCATGGAGGAGGCAACGCGTTTTTGTTCTTCCGGCGTGAGTTGGAAAATGTAATCGGTGAGGAGTTTACGATGATCTCCGTCGAAGCCGTTAAACGTTGGCGGTGTAGGACCGGAAAAGACCCACTGGTTATTCTGCTGTTTGAATAATCCCGAAGGCATTGCAGTGCCCGGGCTTATGGCCTGTGGATCGGTGATCCAGCGCTCGACCCAGTCTGGCTTCAAGCGTTCTTTCGCCAGCAGGAAGTTGGGCGCGGTGGCGATCTTGTCGTGCGCGGGATCGCCCGTAGCGTGGCACTTCAAGCACGGCGCGGCCGTGCTCGAGAAGAGGCTTCGAGCCATATCCGACTCTTTGGCAGTAAGCGTCGGCACCTGCTCCGGAATGTAGGGCAGCGGTTGCTGTGAGAGCGCTTCGAAGAATCGCACCAGCTTTCTCAGTTCGTTGTCAGAGAACGAAAACGTTGGCATGCGGACTTTCAAATACGGCCGCACGCCGTTGCGGTTGGTGTCGGCGGTGCTCAATGCCGGATTGGAAAGAAATTTCCGCAGCCATTCAGGGTCGACGCGTGCGCCTTCCGTCAACAGCTTTGGCGGCAACTGCTCCTGCGCATCCTGGTATTGAGGGAGTTTCATCAGAACCGTTGATTGACCGGGAATGATCTGGTGGCAACCCATGCAGTTGTATTTCGAAATTACCCACCAGCCTTCCTGAATGTCGTGGCGCGCGTCGCCGGGTTTGTACTGATAACTGGCGGGAAGGGAAGTCTCCTGGCTGCCCATCAGAAACGTCGTCAGATCCAGCACTTCTTCCTTGGAGAGGTGCACGTTGGGCATGCGTAGCGCTTCCGTCTCGCTTTTTATTTTGCCCTGGTCGTACACATTCGGTTCTGCGAGTTTGTGCTCGAAGAATCCCTTGTGGTCGTACCATGGCTCCTTTGCCGGACCATCGGGCAGGCGAGCCAGGTCTTCTTTATCTTTGATTGGTTCGGCGTCTTTGCCGCCGCGTTGCGAGGCTTCCGTGAACAGCGCGAAATCCAGGCGCTCGATGGGCTTGCTGCCCTCAAACGTCAGTTCTGTGCCGATGCGGCCCTCGTCTTCCATGCCGGAAATTTCGTGGCAGCCGCCGCACCCATAGAATCGAACCCACTTCTTGCCTTCTTCTTTCAGCGAGGGATCATCCATGAACGCAGCGTCGGCATACGACGAGGGCTCCTGCTTTTTCTGCGTAATCAAATAGGAAGCGATATCTTCGGCGTCCTCCGGGCTCAGGCGAAGGCTGGGCATTACTGTCATGTTCTGAACTTGCAGTTCGTGTCCGTCGTTCGGACACTTGCTGTGATCCAGATCGAAGACATAGGGCAGGTTCTTTTTGGCGTAATCTTCGGGGCCGATATCTTTTTTCTCGTACGGACAATACGGGCGGGTGCGTTGGCGGGCGTTATGAATCCAGCGCACCAGATAGTCGTAGTTTGCCTTTTCGCCAACGCGCGTCAAATTTGCGGCGAAAGTTCCACCCATCATCTGGTTGCCCTCGCCAATGGAATGGCAGGCGAGGCATCCGCGCTCCTCGAATAATTCCTTTCCATGAGCAGCATTGCCGGGCTTGTGTTTGGGCAGGGGGTCGGTGAATCCAGACTGCCAGATGTAAGCCGAGATGGCTTGGATCTGGTGGTCCGTGAGCCGGAAGTTCGGCATCTTGGTCGTGGGCCGGAAGTCGGTAGGCTTTTTCAGCCAGACGGGAATCCAATTCTTGTTCAGCTTAAGCCGAACATCTTTCAGGTTGGGCCCGATCTTTTTCATGTCCTGCATCAGGCTGTGCGACTGGAAGTCCAGTTGTTGCACACGTGCGTCCAACCTGCTGTTGGCGACTCTTAGATCGACGGCCTGCGTATTCAACTTGTTGGCTTCATCGTTGGACTGGGCGGCATCGGCCTGCTTCATCAAGTCCGCCGA
>DASSRO010000369.1:0-15074 GCA_035701745.1 Candidatus Sulfotelmatobacter sp.
ACTCCAGCGGGGGACGGCAGAAGCTGGGGCCCATTACCAAGCAGGGCAGCGCGTTTCTGCGCTTCCTGCTGGTGGAAGCCGGACAGAGTGCGGCGCGCAAGGACGGCGAACTGAGCCGTTTCTACCGTCGCCTGGCGGCGCGCAAGAATCGTGGACTGGCCAAAGTGGCAGTGGCACGCAAGCTGGCCACGAGGTTGTACCTGATGTTGCGCGAGGATTGGACATACGCGCAATTATGCAGGGCCGTGATGCAGGTGAGCCCGAGTCATTCCGTGGCAGCACAACAGAAGCCGATCGGTTGAGTGGGCAGCCTGCCTCCCCTGAAGCAGCGGGGGAGTTCGCAGCAACAATTATGGGAGCAAGTGCCGAAGAGATGGATGGTGAGACCTTGCGTCCACCGCGAGATTGAGAGAACACGAGCCTTGGTCGGCGAAGTCAAAAGCAAAAGCAACCCCAAAGACGCTGGGGAAAAGGAAAGTCAAAACCTTCTTCCCGCGCCGATACGATGGGTGTCGCCAAAATTCGCCTTGACACCGAGCTCGTCGTTAGAGACGGGATGACAAACATTGCTACTTGGGCTTTTGCCGTGATGCGCGGCACAGTCTGCTCGCTTTTACTCGCCGCCGACGGTGAGTCCATCCACGCGAATCGTCGGCGCCGCCACTGATCCGCGGAACTCCAGATCATTGGCGATCTCAGAAATATTGAAAAACAATTCCTTCAGATTTCCCGCTACCGTGATCTCTTCCACCGGATACGCGAATTCTCCACCGGAAATCCACATTCCCGAAGCTCCGCGGGAATAATCTCCAGTCACGAGATTCACGCCCTGACCGAGAAACTCGGTAACGTAGAGCCCTTCTTTAATTCCGCCGATCAATTCTTTCGGCGTCTTCGCGCCTGGCTGCAGAAAATAATTTCCCGGACCAATGCCCGGCGTGCCCGCCAGCCCACGCGACGCGTTGCCCGTGGTCTGCAAGCCAAGTTTCTTCGCGGTGTAGGTGTTCAGCAAATAAGATTTCAGCACGCCCTTCTCAATCACCACGGTGCGCCGCGTCGGAACGCCCTCGCCGTCGAACGGGCTGGTGCCAAATCCTCCAGCAATCGTTCCATCGTCAATAATGTTGACGTTATCGCCGGCAATTTTCTGTCCTAGCTTTCCTGCCAGAAAAGATGCGCCGCGGTATACCGAGTCTCCATTCACTCCTTCGAAGATGTGTTCCAGGATCGAAGTGGAAACCATGGGATCGAACACGATGGGCACCTGCGCGGTCTTGGCCTTGCGCGCGCCCAACCGTCGCAGCGTGCGTTCCGCAGCAATCTTGCCGACCTTCTCGGGTGCATCAAGTTTCTGCAGCGTGCGCGCCACCGAATACCAGTAGTCGCGCTGCATGGCTCCGGCTTCGGTCTGCGCGATCGGCACGGCCGCCACCGAACAATACGAGCGCCGGTACTCGCCTACGAATCCATGCGAATTGGCCAAGACCTTGTGGCCGGTCGCCGCGTCGAACGATCCACCTTCCGAGTTCTTGATGCGCGGGTCAAAATCGAGTGCGGCCTTTTCCGCGCGGCGCGCGTAGTCGATGCGATCCGGCCCCGGCAGCGAGTAAACATCCTCGTGATAAAGCGCGAGGTCGCCCGGCAACGCACCCAACTGGGATGCTTCAGGAATTCCGCCGAACGGATCTTCCGACGTGATCTTCGCCAGTTCCAACGCCGACTTCACCATGCGGTCGAGTCCCGCTGGGGAGAAATCGCTGGAGTAAGTGCTGGCCGCGCGTTTTCCAAAAAACACGCGCATTCCGATCGACTTCGAGCCCGATTCTTTCAGAGTCTCGACCTGGCCCATCCGCACCAGCGTGGAGAACTCATCGCCCTCGCGCACCACACACTCGGCAGCGGTGGCGCCGCCGGCCATGGCGCGGCGGACGATGTCCTGGGCGATGGTTTTGAGATCCGTTTCGAGCTTTGGGTTTCGAGTTTCGAGTTCTGCTGAAGGCATAAACCCATTATCCCAGCAATCGCGTTGGTCTGCGGCAAAAGCTTGAGAATTTGCGGCCACAGAACGGCAATGGGATCGCAATTGAAAGTAATGCAGTTTTACCTTACAATTGATTGGTATTAGAGGTAGATCGCCATGACCACATTGACCGTCACTGCCCGCGGACAAGTCACATTTCGAAAAAAGGTATTGCAGCATCTTGGCATCCAGCCGGGAGAGAAGATCGAACTGGATTTGCTCCCCGACGGGCGCGGCGTGCTGCGGGCGGCCCGGCCGCGCGGGAAAATTGAGGACTTTTTTGGCGTGCTGGCGGGCAAGAGCAGGAAAGTGGCAACGATTGAAGAAATGAATGAGGCGGCTGCACGTGGCTGGGCCGGAAAGATCCGAGCTGGCAGAAAATGAAAATCGCGGTCGACACGAACGTCCTGGTGCGGGCGGCCGTAAGCGACGATACCGAGCAGAGCGACGCCGCGACCAGGTTGATGAGCCGGGCCGAAGTGGTCGCGATCGCGGTCCCGTGCCTCTGCGAGTTTGTTTGGGTCCTGCGCAGCGTTTATCGCTTTCGCCCATCCGCTATCGCGAAGACGATCCGCATCTTGCTGGCTGCGGAAAACGTGGAAACCAACCGACCGGCGGTTGACGCAGGGCTGGCGGTTCTGGATGCCGGCGGAGACTTCGCCGATGGCGTGATTGCGTATGAGGGACAGTGGCTCGGCGCGGAAACTTTCGTTTCGTTTGATCGAAGGGCCGTGGAGATGCTTACGGCGAAGGGTGTGCCGGCGCGGCGACTTTAATTGACGGACGGCAAGAGAGTTTGGCCGTGTTTAGCGTACCAATTCGAACTCGTGAAAGAACTCCCTGAGTTTAGCGTGCTGGTAGGGATCCTTCGACTGCTCAGGATGACCGTGGATCGGAGCGGATAGCACGGCTAAGGCCGCCCTTTACTGCATGAAGCCGCCCCTCCACCTTACTGCATGAACCCGCCCGGATCTTTTCTGGCGGTCCCGCCAACGGTCAAGCGGTCAATCTTCAGCGTCGGAATGCCTACGCCGACGGGCACGGCCTGTCCGTCTTTGCCGCAGGTGCCCACGCCCTCGTCGAGTTTCAGATCGTTGCCCACCATCGAGACCCGAGTCAAAACATCCGGCCCGTTGCCGATTAGCGTTGCGCCCTTAATTGGCGCCGTGATCTGCCCGTCCTCAATCATGTACGCCTCGGACGCCGAGAACACGAACTTCCCATTGGTGATGTCGACCTGCCCGCCGCCGAAATTCACCGCGTAAATTCCGTGCTTCACCGAGCGAATAATATCCCCCGGATCGTCCTGCCCTGCCAGCATGTACGTGTTGGTCATGCGCGGCATGGGAATATGCTCGTAGCTTTCCCGCCGCCCGTTGCCGGTATCGGAAATGCCCATCAACCGCGAAGAAAGCTTGTCGCTGAGATATCCCTTCAAAATTCCATTTTCGATGAGCACGGTTTCCTGCGTAGGCTCGCCTTCGTCGTCGACGTTGAGCGAACCGCGCCGCCACGGCATGGTCCCGTTGTCGACGACCGTGCACTTCTCGCTGGCTACGCGCTTACCGACTAACCCGGCAAATGCGGACGTCTTCTTGCGGTTGAAGTCCGCTTCCAGGCCATGTCCGACGGCCTCGTGCAGCAGCACTCCGGGCCATCCCGGACCAAGCACCACTTCCATTTCTCCTGCGGGAGCCTCGCGCGCGTCGAGTTGCAAAATCGCCTGCCGCGCCGATTCTTTGGCGAAAAATTCCGGAGTCCTCTCGCCAAAAAAGAAGTCGAGCGCGACGCGTCCTCCGCCACCGGATGAACCGCGCGCCGAGTTCCCCTGCGTCTTCGCAATGCACGACACGTTCATGCGCGCCAGCGGCTGGGAATCTTCCGCAAAAGTCCCGTCGGAACCCACCACCAGGATGTTGCGCAATTCGTCGGCGTAGCTCGCCCGCACTTCCTGAATGCGCGGATCGTAGGCGCGGGCCGCTTTATCGGCACGCATCACAAGCTCGACTTTGGCGCTTATTTCCGCGTCCACCGAAGGCAGGGTTACTGGATACAAACTGCGCGCCGCCGCTTTCTGAAAACCGGCCACGGTCGCTTTCGCCGGAGCGCTCGCAATCAATGCCGCTGTTTTTGCCGCGTGCAGAATGCGCGCCGCCGAAAGATCGTCGGTGTATGCGTAGCCGGTGCGTTCTCCGGAGACGACACGAACGCCGCATCCCGCGGAGATTCCCTGCGACGCCGACTTCACCATCGATTCATCGACCATCAGCGACGTCGACGAAAGATATTCGAAGTAAAGGTCCGCGTAATCGGCGCCGGCGGAAAGCGCGGCCGACAGGTAGCGTTCCAGGTCGTTCTCGGTGACGCCGTAGTGGTCGAAGAAGAATCGTTGCTTATCCAAAGTTGGTTTGTCCACGTAAATTAGATGCCGGCGAGTTCGGCCAGGACTCGGAGCTGGCACTCCCGTGCCCCTATTATCCCACACGGAATCCACTCCAATCCCGCGCGGCCAACTCTTCCACATGCCGTCTGATAACGATGGTCACTCGTCACAGACTTCGCACTGCGCGGGATGCACAATTTCAACGTGACCCCCGATGCCCTCACACGGACGGTGCAGGAATTTCTCAGCGAAGCTGCGGGCGCGGTCGTGCTCGAAGATGGCGCCGTCGCCTTCGATCTGGGCCAGTCGAAATACTCGATCTCGGGTGATTACAACAAATGTCTTTTGCATTTGTGGTCAGCCGAGCGCAACACGGTGCGGCGCGTGCTGGACGCCGAGGTGAAGAATGGCGTTTTGAAACTGGCCGTGCAGCGCCTCGGCCAGGCGCGTCCCACGCGGCTGGAAATTTGCCGCGAGCGCGACCGGCGCTCGCCGTCGGCAAAAAAGGCAGCGCGCGCCAGCTATGAGCAGAAACTTCGCCACGCCCTCGACCGGCATTTCCCAGGATTCGCGGTCGCCCGTCTCACCACCGCGGTCGACCTGGAGAAATCCTTCGGGCCTATCTACGCCCGCGGACTGCTGCGCCAGGGCCAGTGCGCCTTCGCCGCGCTGGGAGTGAATGCGTCTGAAACGCAGGCGTCGATTGACGCCTCGCTGACCTTCGGCATCCTCTGGCTGGAAGCCTGCCGGCAATCTTCCGCAGGAAAATTTCTCGTCGAGGGCCTTCACCTCTTCGTGCCGCATGGCTGTTCCGCGCTGGTGCGCGAGCGCATGGCCAACTTGAATCGCGCCGCGGCGAAGTGGAGTCTGTTTGAACTGGACGAGCGCGACAACGCCTTGCTGGAAATCGACTGCACCGATCGCGGAAATGTTGCTACGCGTCTGGTCCACGCCACGAACGAAGGCGCCGCGCTGGAACGGTTCGCCGGCTCGATCGCCCGAATCCATGGCATTCTTCCCAACTGCGAAGTCGCGGTTCTTTCAGCCGCGGAACTTGCCTTCCGCTGGCGCGGCCTGGAGTTTGCGCGCGCCCGCATGGGCGCCGAAGCTACGACCTTCCGCAGCAAGCAGGAGATCGTCTTCGGGGTGGGCGCGGAAGAGCGCGTGCTCGAAGATCGCAACTGGACATTCTTTGAACAGTTGCTCTCCGCCCTACGCGACACGCGCCATCCTTACGGCCCGCGCCAGCATCCGCTGTTCCGATTGCGGCCCGAACGCTGGCTGGAATCCCTGGTGGTCGCCGACGTCAGCGTGATTGACGAGCGGCTCGAACCGCACTCTCTGTACTCCCAGGTCCCGGCATTCTCCGCCTCCGACCGCGCCATGCTCGACGTGCTAACGTGCACACGCGATGGACGCCTGGCCGTCGTCGAACTCAAGGCCGACGAAGATATTCACCTGCCGCTCCAGGGCTTGGATTACTGGTCGAGAGTCGAGTGGCATCACTCACGGGGAGAATTTCCCCGCTTCGGATATTTTCCCGGCCGCGAGCTTTCGCCCGAGAAGCCCCTGCTCTATCTCGTGGCGCCGGCGCTGCATGTTCATCCGGCGACCGATACGCTCCTGCGCTATCTGTCGCCGGAGATCGATTGGGAATTTGTAGGCATTGACGAGCGCTGGCGCGAAGGAGTAAAAGTCGTGTTTCGCAAGCGCCCCGAGCGTTCCGCACGCCGCGCCGACGCCAGAATAATAGAAAACTTGGAATCCGTTGCGGTCTGATTCGTTGCGCTCGCCGCGAAGCGGCGAAAGAATGCAGCCCGCGGCGCAAGCCGTGGGAGCTGGGCAGGAATTTGAGGCAAGCCCCGGAGAGGGCGAAAGAAACGCAAGAGCTTCAGCCCTTCCAAGCTCCGAGCATCCGCCGCACGTCCACTAACTGCGCTACGTGATACGCGTTGTGATCCGCCACCAGCAAGGCCTCCCGCAGGATCGTCTGCCCCTCGCCCCACGGAATTGGCGCAAACAGATCGGCCTTCGGGTCGGCAACCAACTCCTGCATGGCCTTCAGATCGCTGCGAAACTGCTGCACGCTTTTATTCCAGGCCGCAGCATTTGGCGGCGCCGGCGTCTTCGGCCAATATCCCTCAGGCCATTTCGGCGAAACATGTTTTTCATTTCGGCTGAACTCCAAAATGTCCCACATCGCCAGCCGCAAATGCTCCAGCAGCATCCACGGAGAATGCGGAAATTTCGCGGGCTTCTTGCCGCGCAGGTCTGCCGGCAGACCCTTGATGACGTCTTCAAACTTGGCATGCGCTCCTCCGCCGGCAAGCAGTTCGTCAAGATGTTTGCGCAGAACCCGCTCGTGCTCGTTCGTCATTCGCTGTCCTCCTCGGGCAATTCCAGTCTACGCGAGAGGTGTCGAGGAATAGAGGCGGGTGTGGAAGGAACTTGGTAGTGTGTTGGGAACTGGCGATCCACAGGGGCTAAAGCCCCGTGTCTTTTCGTGCTTCACGCGGCCCTAAAGGGCCACTCTTCCACGTGGGATTGGCCGCGGACTTCGCCGCGGGACTCGCACTGGGATTCGCGGCCGGATTGCGCTATTTATTCTGCGCGCTCGCGGTCTGCGCTGGAACCTCGTCGCCGACTCCGCCGATCGCATCTCCGGAGAGCACCAACTCTACGCGGCGGTTCTGCTGGCGGCCCTCGGGCGTATCGTTGGACGCAATCGGCTCGCTCTTGCCGAAGCCGCGGGCTTCAATCGCATTGGAGGGAATCCCCTGCTGCACGAAATAATCGCGCACCGACTGAGCGCGGTGCTCCGAGAGTTCCTGGTTGTATTCGTCGCCGCCCACGCTGTCGGTGTGTCCTTCGATCGCGACGTGCAAGCTCGGATAGGCCAGCACGATTCCGGAAACCTTGGCCAGCCGCTCGCGCGCCCCGGGGAGCAATTCAAAACTGCCGCTGCGAAACAAGACGTCCGACATATTCGCGATGAGGCCGCGAGCCGAATCACGAGTCGCCAGAATCGAATTCAGTTGCTGCAACAAACGCGCGCGCAATTCCTGTTTTTCTTTCTCTGCTTGCAGTCGCAGGCTGTCGGACTGCGCCGCTGCCGCGCGAGCCTTGTCGGTTTCGGCCGACAATACCTGCTGCTGCGCGACTGCTTCGGCCTTGGCCTTCTCGGCCGCCTCTCGCTGGCGCGCAGCTTCCTGAGCCGCAGCTACCGCTTCCTGCTTCATGCGCTCGGCTTCAGCCTTGGCCTGTTCGGCTTGCGCACGGGCTTGTTCAGCCTGGACACGAGCCTGTTCCGCCTGAGCTCGCGCCGCCTCAGCCTCTGCGCGCCGCTTGGCTTCTGCGTCCGCATCGGCCCGGGCCTTCGCTTCGCGCGCCGCCGCGGCAGCCTGGGCTTCGTCTTCCGCCTTCTGCTTCACGGCCATCAGCCGCGCTTCTTCGGCGGTTTCGGTCGCTTCTTTCGCCGCCACTCCTACGGTCTCTTTTTTCTGCTTCTGGCGGTAGAGTTCTTCCGCGTGCATCAACTGTTGTTTGGCTTTCGGCAGGATCGCGCTGGCGTACTTATCGCCCGCCGCGATCATGGCAATGCGCACCGCATTCCGCGCCTCAAACAGCTCCAGCGGAGTTTTCGTATCGATCCCGAAAATCGCATCCTGAATGTGCGTATTGGTCGACGAGTAGGTCCCCCGCGTGATCAGCTCATACTTTGCGTCGATATTCTCGCCGCCGCCGCTCACCGACGCGCTCTCCATCACCACCATGTTCCCGGGCTGCGTCACCGCGAAATACGGCTCGGCCGTAACGATCATCCCGAATGTCTGCAAATCGGTATACGCCTTCAAGTGCGCGCTGCCGCTGTGATCGAGCGTCAACTCGCCGAGATTGACCGGGCGTCCCTCGGGCGAAACCGCCCACGCCACGTAGGTGAGAAATTCCAGGCCGAACTTGGTGGCATCTTCCAGTCCTTGAAACTTCGCATCGATCTCAAAGTTCGTCTTCTTGCCTTCGACCTTGGCCTCGCCGGACGCGCGCTGCAGCAGATCGGTTCCCTGAAAATCAACTTTGGTGGTTCCGCCCTGCAACCGGTAATGAACTGCCTTGGTAGTTCGCGAGACAGTGCTCGCGCTCGCGGCACCGGCCGCAGAAGAAGCGGCGCTCGCCCCGGAAGTATTGGGCGTTTGCGCAAACGCCAGCGTCGCTACCGAGAAAACAGCCACGGCCAGAGAAAGGTTTTTCACGGAGTTCTCGATCTGGGGGAGATAAGAACGATTTAATGTTCCTGATAATTTTCGTTGATTCGCCGCGGCCTGCAAAGAACAAGAAGGGATAGACCTTTAGTAATAAACAGAAGAATTGCCTCTGTGACCTCAGCGCCCTCTGTGGTTAAGCTCTATTTTCAGTCGCTCACGGCACAAACGCCATGGCTCCCTTGGCCCCCACGATCAGCGCTCCACCTTCGGGATAGCCGCTCACAGCGTTGAACCGAAGCCCCCTGCCGCCAATGCGCCTGGGATTGTTCGGCGGCCGCAGGGCGAAGATGAAATCCTCTCCCACAATAAAAAGCCGCTCGGGCGCAACCGGTTTCACGCGAGCTTTTTTGCCGACGACTGCGCCAGCCGCCTGGTTCACCCGCCGGTCATAAGCGACCGCGGAAAAATATGCCTGCGGATGCAGCGGCGACAGCGTCCAGGTCTGGCCTCCATCTTCGGTGAACGCCAGGTTCGGCCCGTCCGCCTTCGGCCGCTTGTAGTTCCCCCCGGCAATCACTCCATGATTCTCGTCGCGAAAGGCAATCGAAAAGATCCCTGCCGAATCCACTCCGTGCGCAACCGGCGTCTCGTAAACCTTCCAGCTCTCGCCGCGATCCGCCGAATGAAACACGCGCGCGACTTTGCCCCCGGTGGCGAACCAGACATTGTTGTCGGAAGCCGACGCAAGAATTGCCACGCTCGTATTCGACGCCGCGAATGCGCCCTCGCCTTCCATCGCATCGGGCATTTGCGCCGTTGGAGTGGCCCGCCAGTTTTGCCCATCGTCCGTCCGCAGAACTTCGAACTTGAGTTTCCCCGATTCGTCCGGGATCGGATCGCCCACCACGACGCCATGCTTTGAGTCCCAGAAGGCCATCGCGTCGAAAAATCCCTTCGGATTCGTATTCGTGAACTGCAGCTCCCAATGCCTTCCCGCGTCGCCCGTGTGATAGATCCGCGATTGCTCGCCCGGTCCGGCCGACATCAGAAAAGCTTCCTCGCCCGAAAATGCGACCACCGCCCGAAAATCCAGGGCCGCGGCATCCGGCACCTGTCCCGGAGTCCACGTGCGCCCGCCGTCAATCGTCCGCAGATAGGTTCCGTGCGTGCCGCTCGCCCACGCCACCTGCCGCGACACGGTGTACACCCCGCGTAAATTTTCAGTGGTGTGTGAGAACTGCACCCGAGGCCCGGTTTGGCCCCATACAGTGGCCATCAAAAGCGTCAGAAGCAAGTAACGCATAAGACTTCTCGCATGCCATGTGGGGACAGCCGCCTCGGCTGTCCAGTCGAGCGCAGCTCGACTCTATCGGGAAAATACGGAACTGAGAAAAAGGCTTTTGAGGTTTTCTGCTACTTCGCCGTGAAGTCCGCGAACGAGGCCGTCTTTCCCATATAAATCCGCAACGTGCAGCGCATGCCTACGTGGGCGAATGCGACTTCCAGCGCCTGTGACGGTTCATCCACCTGTGCCGTCTCCATGGCCGCCCGGGCAATGTCGTCTTTCTGATCGTAGGCCGCGCCCGCCGTCACGTTCTTATTCACGACCAGTGTCCAATGATCTTTTGCCGGGATCACATAGACCGCATAGGCTCCGATCGGAACCGACGAACTCGACAGCGAAAGTTGTGCCTCGGTGAACAGCGTCATGGGCGAACCGCCGGGAGCCCAGGGCTTGCCGTTCACCGGCCGTTCGCGCTTGGCATCAACTGCGTTGTAGCGCACATAGACTTGCCGTCCATCCTCCAGGTTGCAGGTGGTCGTGGAAGTCGGAGCACCGCCCGCTTGCGCGCACAGCCACGGTGTCCACATTAACGATAGAAGAACAGCTCTCCAGACGAGTCTCGGCGACATGGTTGGGGAAAGCCTCCGCGCCAGAAGTGTAGCGCACGGCACGATTTTCGCGGGGAAAATTTGCAAGCCAGTGCCGCCCGCTCCCTGGGATGGACCGTTCGTCGTGCGTCTTCGGTGACGTTTCCCCCGGCTCCTGCTGTTGTTACCGTGACTTCCAGGTACGGGTGCGTCAGGTACCGAGCGCGACAAAAATTCGAGGGGCAATCCATGGCGAAGTCAAAATTAAGAATTCTTTATGGCGAAGGGGATGAAGAAGTTTTGAAGGCGCAGGCTGCCGGGATGGAAAAAGCCGGTCACAGCGTTCAGCAGGCGCTGGGACGCAAGGCGGTCGACGAAGCGATTCGCAAAAGCTCGTTTGACCTGGTCGTTTTGGGCGCAACACTCAGCCGCAACGACCGTCACCATCTGCCCTACATGGTCAAGAAAGTCAGCACGGAAACGAAGGTGCTGGTGATGCACGCCGACGGCAGCCGCCATCATTATGTCGATGTCTGCACCGACACCGGCTCGAGCCTGGAATCGGTGCTCAACCGCATCGATGCCATGAACCTTCCCGGCTCCATGCGCACCGCCGCCGCGGGAGCGGGCCGCTAGTTAAGGGACAAGATCACGAGCGGGCGGTCCGCACGGGGCTTACTCAGGACTTCGATTCACGAGGGAATCGCTTGCCCGTAAAGACGCCAACGAGGATTAACACGACTCCAGTTGCCACGCCTAGCAGCCCAACGTAGAAAGTGAGCCCAGCTAGCAACAGCCATCCTTCGTACCCGAACAGGTTCGGCTCGACTTCGAGCCTTGGATGTGCTTCTGACAAGCGAGTTCCGTCTTCGAGTACGTTCAGGTCCACTGTGTAGCCTTGACCCCTGCGCCCCTCGAAGATTCCAATGTGACGTTGAGTTCTGTGATAGCTGTAGCTCCCTCCCACCAACTCGGCGGAGGAACCGTTTGCGACCACCTGTCCGCCAGATATGAGCTGCCATTTCAAATTCAAGATTGGCGCTTCATTTCCACATCGCTGCGGACCCTTGCTCATTCCGATAAGGCAGTCCAATTCCTCGGATGGAATACTAGAATCAAACACAATGTTGATTCGGTACGGGATGCTCATGCGAGTGACGAATTTAGGGGATTGGAACTCTCCCGAAGAGAGCACCACGGGAAGGGACAGAGGCACAGCATTCATTGCCTGAGACCAAAGGAAAACCGCTAGTGAAATGCTCGCTGCCGCAACAAACAGGACGACCCCAACACGGTTTGTAAGGGACGCTCGCATGAAATCGAAAGTCTAGCAAATGTGTTCTGGGTGTTGAAAACAGGTTTTTATCCGTTTTTGACCGCTGGTCATCCGGTTCCAAGGAACCTCTGTCGTGAACTCACCCCTCGAAAGGCCAACAGCACTTAATGGCCTTTTTCTTGCGACAGCATCAAGAATCGCGTAATGTTCCACGCCAGGACGCTTCCATGAGACTTGCTGGCTACTTCGCTCTTGCCATCGCGATGTTTTTTCTTAACAATCCTCCGGCGCAGGCTGCACCACAAACTCAAGAAGGCGCGAAGCCCGCCCGCCTAACCTCTGCTGAAACCTCGAAACTCAGCGTAAAGGCCGATGCCGGTGATGCCGCTGCCCAAGCCGCTCTGGGTCGCGCTTATCAAGATGGCAATGGTGTTCCAAAGAATTCAGCGATGGCCCTGCAGTGGTATCGGAAAGCTGCGGAACAAGGGAACGCTACTGCGGAAAACGATCTTGGGATCATGTATAGCGCAGGCGAGGGTGTCTCGCGTGACAAGGAACAGGCTGCGAAATGGTATGCCAGGGCAGCGAAACATGGTAGTTCCCAAGCGATGTTTAATCTTGGTGGGTGTTACTACAACGGCGACGGCGTGGGCGAAAATGAGTTGATGGCATATGTCTGGTTTTTGCTTGGCCAGGACGCGGGGAATCCAATAGCCGACGCCGCAGCAAAGAGATCAGCGGCCACTATGCCGGGGGAGACCGGCGACGCCTACCAACGTATTTCCGAGATGTATGAAAAGGGCGATGAACTCCCGAAAGACGACGCTCAATCTCTGCGCTGGCTGAAAAGAGCGGCAGACAAAGGTCCCGGCGCTAAAGTCGTCCTCGCAATGCGCTACCTGAGTGGGCCCGAGGCCCCGCAACATTACTCCGAGGCGTTCGACCTTTGTAAGGCAGCAGCAGCTGTTAGCCCGGTTTATCCTCCGGCAATCAATTGCGTTGCGCAACTCTATCGCAGAGGGCTAGGGGCCAATAAGAGCCCGTCTGAAGCTATAAAGTGGTATCAGAAAGCTGCTCCACGTAATGCGCAAGCGGCACACGAACTGGCCGGGATGTACGCAACTGGTGAAGGGACCAAGGTGGACCGCCCTGAGGCGTTTGTGATGTTCTTTCAGGCCGCGCTATTTGGTCTGAAGGATGCGCCGCAAGAAGCGCTTGCGGTTTGGCAACAAATGGGCAAGAGCGAGCAGCGCAAGACAGCTGACAAACTGCGCGAACGGAGACTCGACCCCGCTAAGGTTATTGCGGCACTACAAAAGCAGACATCGTGAACCCTCTAGAATTGGCCCGGGACTTTCCGGCATAGCAGAGTGCTGACGTCAATGGTGTGCGGGGCGAAGCTAATGAGACGGTCACGTTCGAGCATGCTGACGCCGCGACCGGAATTGCAAGTGTTAAATGCCGTTGGTCAATGAGCGTAATAGGGGTCGCACATCGCTGTTGTCTTGACATCGCCGTCGCGTCCCGAACCACAGACGGTAAGACTTGCATTGGTTAACCGGTGGAAGAAATCACTGCCTAAATGCCATTACTCTTGCGCAAGTAGAGGCTGGCAGAGAGAAGTGGGACGAAGGCATCGCGAGCGCCGCCGAGAGTTGAAAGGGAAGCAAGTCTGGTTGGATGAATTGCGAAAGCAGAAACGTCCGACATGGGCGGAGAAAAACTTAACCAGGCGCCTATTCGGTAAATAGGTGGAACATCCCGCCGCGAATCAACTCAAGCGCATCCTTCTTCGAGCCCGAAACCGGCCACAAGTGGGATTTCACGGCAAGGTTCGCGGCGCCGGCTTGCCCGCGGCCTTGTAATCCTTGGGATACACCACCAGGCACCGCCGCATCCCTTCACCCTCGCTCTCGGTGTGCAGATCGGCCTCTTCGCGCAGCGCCAGGTGGACGATCCTCCGCTCGCGCGACGACATGGGGCTGAACTGGTAAGGCGTTCCCGTTTTCCTCACCTTTTCCGCAGCGACGTTTGCGGCCGTCTTCAATTCCTGAATTCGCAGCGACCGCTGGTTCTGGCAATCGAACGAAACCTTCTCGTGCTCGCCCGAAGGCAGCCGCAAGATTTCCAGCGCCAGCAATTCCAGGGCGCGCAGCAATTCTCCGCCGCGATCCAGCAGCAGCGCCGAGTCCGGCCCGGCAAAGTCCACCAGAATTTCCGGCTTCTCCCAGTCGCGGTTCTCCGGCAGCGGCGGGTCCACCACAATTCTGTACTTCAGTCGCAGGCCGCCGTGCGTTACCACAGCCTGCAGAAATTCGTTGATCTTCTTCGCGGCAGCAAGTTTGTCGGGTATGGACATGGAATTTCAGCTCTCAGCCATCAGCCGTCAGCTTTCAGCTGGGCCGATCAGGTTTGATGTTTGTTGCTGTACCAAGAAATCGTAATGCGAGCTGTCTGCGAGTTTCGATCCGCTGCTCCCATGCGGGATGTCTTACGCTGAGAGCTGACGGCTGATACCTGACAGCTATTTCTCTTTCTTCCGCGCCCGCTTCGCCATCATCTCGCGCATTTCCCGTCCCAGGGACGTGCGGTTCATCACCGCCTGCTGCGCGATCTGGATCAAATTCGATTCCGCATAATAAAGATTCAGCCCCGCCGGCAGACGGAAGAAGATGAAGCCCATCATCAGCGGCATCATCACCGTCATCATTTTCTGCTGCGCCGGATCCACGCCCGGTTGCGGCGTCATCTTCTGCGTGACCAGCATGCTGACGACCATGAAGATCGGCAGCAAGAACAGCGGATCGGCCGCCGACAGGTCGTGCACCCAAAGCCAGTGCGCGTGGCGCAAGTCCAGCGCCACCGACAGCATTTTGTAATACGCCCACAAGAACGGAAGCTGAATCAGCATGGGCAAACATCCGCCCGCCGGATTCACGCCCTCCTTCTTATAGAGCGCGCTGATCTCCTCGTTCATCGGCGCCTTGCGCGGATCGCGCAGGCTGTACTTCTTATATTTTTCCTGGATCGCCTTGATCTGCGGCGCCACGCGCTGCATCTTCAGCATCGACTTCATTTGCGTGATGCGCAACGGCAGCAGCGCCAGGCTGATGATCAGCGTTTGCAGAACAATCGCCCAGCCCCAGTTCGTAATTACATGCGCATAGGTCCAGCGCAGCCACAGAAATAGCGGCTTGGCGATGATCCCGAAAAATCCGAAATCCACCAGTCCGTTTAGATCGCTGTCCGCCCCGGATACGCCAGGCACGGGAACTTTCTGCAGCACTTCCAGCTCTTTCGGTCCAACAAAAATCCGTTCCG
>DASSRO010000370.1:0-6798 GCA_035701745.1 Candidatus Sulfotelmatobacter sp.
GGGCGCGGGCGGGTCGCCCGCGCTTTCTGAGGCATACTTTTCCCATTTTGGACCACAAAAACCTGCGCGGGCGGGTCGCCCGCGTCCACAAGAGCCGACGGTAGGAAATACTCACTTTATGCGGCGGTCGTGATGCCCGATCATGTTCACCTGATTTGCAAACCGCTCATGGATGAGAATGGCTCGATCTCGATTCCGGAAATCACCCGAACCATCAAGAGCGAATCGGCCCACCGGATCAATAAGGCTTTGGTGCGAAGCGGGCGCGTCTGGCAGGATGAGTTTTTGATCACATTCTGCGAGGCGACGAGAGTCTGCAGAAGAAAGTGTTGTACATCCTGGGAAATCCCGTTCGGGCGGGACTGGTCGCAAGTCCCACGGAGTATCGCTGGTTGTGGTGGAATACGGACCTGATCGAATCGGCAGCATAGTGTGGGCGCGGGCGACTCGCCCGCGCTTCCTCATGCATCCCCTTCCAATTCGAATCACAAGGCCTGCGCGGGCGGGTCGCCCGCGCCCACAAAACCTTTTTTCCACAGCCTGACCTGGTCTTGGCCAACGTCGCCGTCTGTTGTGGTTTATCTTTATTAGCCAATGAAAACTATAGATCGTGCCCGCCTGCAGTCCCTGATGCAACGTGAACAGAAGAAGTTCGTCGACGAGCGCCCGAAGTCGAAGGCGCTGTTCGATCGCGCCCGCAAGTCGCTGCTGGCGGGCGTGCCCATGAACTGGATGATGAAGTGGGCAGGGGCGTTTCCGCCGTTCGTGCGCGAAGCGCAAGGGGCTCAATTCTTCGATGTGGACGGGCATCGCTACATCGACTTTTGCCTGGGCGATACGGGCGCGATGACCGGGCACGGACCGTTCGCTACCGTGAAGGCGGTGGAAACCCAAATGCGGCGCGGCATCACCACGATGCTGCCAAGTGAGGATGCGATCTTTGTCGGCGAGGAATTGCAACAGCGATTCCAGTTGCCGTACTGGCAATTCGCGCTGACTGCGACCGACGCGAACCGGTTCTCGATCCGGCTGGCCCGGCAGATCACGGGGCGTCCTAAGATACTTGTCTTCAACTGGTGTTATCACGGCACCGTGGATGAAACGTTCATCACTCTCGAGGCCAACGGCGAGGCGGGGCCAAGAGCGGGGAACATTGGCCCCCCGGTCAATCCGGCGGTGACGACCAAGGTTGTGGAATTCAACGATGTTGACGCGCTCGAGCGGGCGCTGGCGCCCGGGGATGTGGCGTGCGTGCTCGCCGAGCCAGCGATGACCAACGTTGGCATCGTGCATGCGCAGCCGGGATATCACAAAGCCTTGCGCGAACTCACGCGCAAGCACGGCACGCTGCTCATCATCGACGAAACCCACACGATCTGCGCGGGGCCCGGTGGCTATACGCGGGCGGAAAATCTGGAACCTGACGTCCTCGTTTTCGGCAAAGCGATTGGCGCAGGCATTCCCGGCGCGGCATACGGCTTCTCGAAGGAGGTTGCCGAGCGCATTGCCGCCGGGCAGGAACTGGAGAACTGCGACGTGGGCGGGATCGGCGGCACGCTGGCGGGAAACGCGCTTTCGTTGGCGGCGATGCGGGCTACGTTGTCGAGCGTGCTCACGAAAGATGCCTTTGCGCGCATGATTCCGATGGCCGAACGCTGGACAGTCGGCGTGGCCAGGGCGATCGCGGATGCGGAACTTCCCTGGCACGTGACGCGACTCGGTTGCCGCGCGGAGTATCTTTTCGGTCCGCGAGAACCGAAGACCGGCAGCGAAGCCCACGATGCCATGGACTTCGAGCTTGAGCGGTTCATGCACCTCTACGCGATGAACCGGGGAATCCTGCTGACGCCATTTCACAACATGGCGCTCATGTCGCCGCAGACGGAGGCGGACGATGTGGAGCGGCATACGGCGGTGTTCCGCCAGGCGGTGAAGGAACTCGTAGGATAGCGATGAGCGCGGGGCATAGGCGATCTTCCGAGCTTTGTCATCCAACGCCGTCATGCAATCAAGCGGAGCGAGTTCGAATGAGCTTGCGTAGTCGGATCCCTGCGGAAACCGTGGCTCCTCCGGATGACAGCGCAATGGGCACGCGCGGGTCTGTTAGTCTGTTTTCCTTCGCATGAGAAGGTTCACAGCGAAATCTCTAATGGCTCTGGGCGCGTCGCTGCTGATGACGGCGTGCGCGAGCGTTGCGCCTCCGCAACCGCCGTCGCTGGACTTGCCGAAGCCGCCGCCCGACCTGCGGGCGGCGCGCAAGGGCGAGCATGTGACGCTCACCTGGACTGTGCCGGGCGTCACCACCGATCGACAGACGATGCGCAAGGCGGGTGCAACCCGGATTTGCCGAGGACTCGACTCACATTTGACGCAGTGCGGGAAGCCGGTCGGGGAAACCGTGACGGCTGCAAGTCCCGCGGCTGTGGGCAAGAAAGTTACAGGCACGTACGTCGACACGCTTCCCGCGCAGCTTGAAAGTGATGAGCACGGAGGGTTCGCGACTTATGCCGTGGAGGTACTGAACGTGGCGGGCCGAGGCGCCGGGCTTTCGAACCAGGTGCGGGTTCGGCTTGCGCGGACTTTTCCGCCGCCGCGCGATTTTGCTGCGCGAGTTGCGGGCGAAGGCGTGGTGCTGACCTGGACGGGCGACCCCGCCGAGACACGCGCCACTCCGAGCTTGCATTATGTGTATCGCATATCTCGTCGCCTGGCAGGCAGCGCGCAGTGGAGTGTGGCGGGCGAGATTGCGGCCGGCGTGAGCCGCAACCACAGTTTTACGGATAGCAGTATCGACTGGGAAAAGACTTACGACTACCGCGCGGAGACGCTCACGGTAATTACGTCGGACGACAAGACTGAAGCGCAAATCGAGGGCGACGATTCGCCGGAGATCAGGGTTTTTGCCCACGATGTCTTCCCGCCCGCGGTTCCATCCGGTCTGCAGGCGGTATCTTCGGGGCCGGGACAGAAAAGTTTTGTCGATCTGGTCTGGGCTCCGGCAAGCGACATCGATCTCGACGGATACAACGTTTATCGTCACGAAGAAGGAAGCGCGCCGGTCAAAGTGAATTCCGAACTGGCGAAGGCGCCGGCTTACCGCGATGCGAATGTCATGACCGGGAAGCGTTATTTTTATTCCGTGTCCGCGGTGGATGTTCGCGGAAACGAGAGTGCGCGGTCGGAAGAAGCCAGCGAGACGGTGCCGTAAAGCCGCAATAGATTTATACGAGGATGACTTTCAGTTGGGAATGGTGAGCCGCGCGTGGTAGCCCTTGCGCGATCGAACCTGCAGGCGCTTGCCATCTTTCTCCGCAATCACAGTGATGGTGCGATAGCTTCCGTTAGGCTGAAAGTCGGCGGGCTTATAGGCGATGAAATAGCGGCTGCGAATCAGATCGTGAAGTTTGTCGAAAGACTTGCCCAAAGTCATGATGTCGCCGGGGAACATGGCCTCGCCTCCAGTTCGCTCGGCTAATGCTTCCAGAATGCGATCCGCATCCGTTTTATCGCCGCGATCCTCGCGGGTGCTGACCGTGTAAACGGTCACGCCGGTTCTCTCCGCGGTCTGGATGCTCTGCTTGAGGCTGGTGTGACTGGAGTTGTCTTCGCCATCGCTAAGAATCACTAACACACGTGCGACGCGCTCGCTCTCAGGATAGGCTGCCAGCTTCGCGCACGCCAATGTGACGGCGTCGAAGAGAGCGGTGCCTCCTCCATTGGCCAGTTTCTCAATTCCCTGCCCCAATTCAGCGGCCTGCGCAGTGAAGTCTTGCGCGACAGTGGGGACTTCGGAGAAGCCTTCAATGAAGGCCAGGTCCTGGGAGCCGCTCAACATTTTTTCCACAAACTTCGTCGCAGCGTGCTTTTCGAATGAGAAGCGATCGTGCACGGAACCGCTAGTGTCGACGAGGAGAGCCAGACGTAGAGGAAGCTTCGACTGGGGCGCAAACTGTTCAATCTTTTCCGGCGGCTTATTATTATCGAGCAGGCGGATGTTGGACTGCTGCAAATCGTTCACCATGTGGCCATGGCTGCTGACGGCGAAGAACAAAGTCACCTGATCGACGTTGGTACGAATGGTGAAAGGAGCAGGACCTAAGGGAAGAGGCGGCGTGGCCGAAGGAACAGCACTGTTGCCGGATTCGGGAGCGGCGCTCGCCTCCAGTGTTCCACAACCTTCGCATTTGTCGCTGTCAGACGCTGCGTCGAGATCCGTGAGCTGAGCCTTCAATCTCTCGGTGTTCGCAAGATTCGGCGGTTGAAGCGACGCAACCAGCGTATTGGCTTGTGCCGGAGCGGAGACGCCGGATGCATCGCCTATCTTATGACGAGCGAGGATGGCAAGGTTCTGGCGCGCGACGGGAGCGAAAGGGTTGGTGGGGTCCTCGCCCAGGAACAGGTTCAACTCGGTCGCGACGGTGTTGTAATCCTTGAGAGACATGGCCGCCGATGCGGCAACGAAGTGCACGTTGGCCATGCCTTTATGGCTGAGGCTATGGACCAGCCTGGCGGTTTGCAGGACGTCCTGGTAATGATGGTTTCCGTTTTGTGCGTAGGCCAGAGAAGAAAGGATTCGGGCGTCCCGGGGATGGAGGGAGGCAGCTTTTTCGAATTGAGGTTGCGCCGTCTCAAAGTCGTTGGTGGCTAAGGCCACGAGCCCAAGATTCAGGAACGAGCTCGGAAATTTCGGATCAAGCTTCGCAGCGGTTTCAAACTCGCTTCGCGCATGAGCCTTATCCTCCTGGTCGAAATAAGCGAGCCCCAGACCGATGTGAGCCGAAACAAACTTGGGATAGGCATCGATCGCCCTTCGCATGTGCTTGACGGCCTCCTCGGGATGCTGGGCCTTCATTGCCGAGTTGGCTCGGTTGTATTCTTCTACCGCCTTGTTGGGAGCTTCCAGATCGAGCGCCGAAACCACGCCGGACTCGATCATTTCTTTATCCTGCTGGCGCTGCCGCTCACTCTTAGCAGTGTTCCGGTTGATCTGATCGAGCTTCATTTGAGCGAAGTCAATCTGCTGAAAGCCGCTATCCGGACCCATATTAATGTTCAGGTATTGCGAGAACGCGGGGAGTGAACTGCACAAGAAACAGGCGACGGCCCGTGCGACCCGCCGCAGGGTGAATTTGTTTGAGGGTTGACGAGGCGCAGATTCCACGGAAATACTCCAGCTGCGACGGGCTTATCGGAACGAAGATTTCGGGGATCTTCGCCTCTCTAAGCCCGGAACTCCGGGGCAACACTATAGCAGACTTTCCTACCGGAGCTGAGTTCAGGCGGCTGATAGGGGAGAACTGCAGACTCGCTATTCGAGGTTTGCGTAGGCGTCAACGCAAAATATTTGTCGTCTTTACGCTTCTATTCGCGCAGTTATGGTTAGATAGGTGCGATGAAATATTGCCGATTTCAATTCAATGGCCAAGTCCAGTATGGGCTGGTCGAGTCCGTGGGCGGGCGAGAAGCGATTGTGCGGATCCTGCTCACGCCGCCCGAAGAAGCCGATGGCGACATGGAAAGCCTGCGCACGCGGCGCATCGAGGCGATCCCGCTGGAGGAGGCTTCGCTGCTGCCTCCGGTGCGGCCCTCGAAGATTGTCTGCGTGGGGAGGAATTATCGCGAGCACGCGGCGGAACTGGGGCACGAAGTACCCAAGGAACCGCTGATTTTCTTTAAGCCCACATCGGCATTGTTGCCGCCGGGCGGAACGGTGCGGCGTCCGAAGCTCTCGCAGCGCGTGGATCATGAGGGCGAGTTAGGCGTGGTGATCGGCAAGACCTGCTACCAGCCGGCGGCGGATGCGGACATTCGGCAATACATCCTCGGGTACACGTGCGTGAACGATGTGACGGCGCGCGATCTGCAGAATAAAGACGGGCAATGGACGCGGGCCAAGGGGTTCGACACGTTTTGTCCGGTGGGGCCGCTGGTGACCGACGAGATTGATCCGTGGGCTGGCGTGGGAATAGAGACTCGCGTCAACGGCGAGATTCGGCAGCAGGGCAACACACGCGATTTCATCTTCGCGCTGGATGTCGTGATCCGGCATATTGCGCAGTGCATGACGCTATTCCCTGGCGATCTGATTCCTACGGGAACTCCTGCGGGAGTGGGACCGCTGCTAGCGGGGGATGCGGTGGAGGTCAGCGTGGAAGGCGTGGGGACGCTTAGGAATACAGTTGTCGACGAGTAGGAGGATTGTTGATTGTTGATTGTTGATTTCACCTTGCATTGAGCTCGTCTGCAAGAATCCAGAAGGTTTTCAATCAGCCATCATCAATCAGAAATCAACAATTTCTTACTGCAGCCGGAAACGTTCCTTCATCAGCCGCTGCAGGCGGGGCTTATAAAGCAGGTCGTAGGCGAGTTCCTTGTCGGGGAACATGGCTAGCGCGGCACGCTTGGCTCCGGCAGCCAGTTCTGAGGCTTCTTCCACGGTGAGGTTGGGGTCTTGGCCGATGACCGACATGACCATGCTGATCATCACTTGCAGGCGGCGGATTTTTCGGGCTTCTTCTTCGCGCTCGCGAACAGCCTCCTGGTCGGCCATGGGAAAATTCGTTCCTTGCCCGGCTTGGTGATGAATGTTCATAGTTTCCCCTCGTCCCACACTTCCATTTGGATGACGCCACCCGCTTGGGCGTTGCGCCGATGGTTAAGGCCATTCTGCCTCACTCAGAAGAGAATGCAACTACACAAAGGTGTCGTTCTGGGGTCATTGCTGTAGGTTCGTGGCGTGCGGGAAGCGTTAGCATTACCCGGCAGGAGTATGGCGCGGTGTCGCGAGGCGGACGAATG
>DASSRO010000371.1:0-7364 GCA_035701745.1 Candidatus Sulfotelmatobacter sp.
CCGGCGATCCGCTGGTCACGTATCCAATTTCGCGGCCGCTGGAGTCGAGCGCCTTATATCCATCGCGCGCGATGCCGCGTTCCGTCATCTCCAAACCTACCAGCGTTCGCTTGATTCCGGCGGCCTTCGCCTTCTCCAGAGCGCCGCGGCCAACGAACTCGGCCTTCTCCATCTTGCAGAAGCGATCCAGCCCGGCTTCCCAAACATTAATGGTATCGGAAATTTCGTGTCCGTAGAGCGGAAGCTTGCCTTCCAGACGCAAGGTGTTGCGTGCTCCCAGGCCGCACGGCACCACGCCGAATTCCTTGCCGACCTCGAGAATTCTGTTCCAAACCCAAGTGCTCGTAGCCTCGTCGGAAGGAACGTAGATCTCGAATCCGTCCTCGGCCGTGTACCCGGTGCGCGCGATCAGAGTGTTCCCCAGGTAGCGTCGCATCGATTTTTCAGCCAGAAAGATCGTCCCGCGCGTCACCCAGTAAAACTTCACCGCGCCCAAGTCCGCGTCCGTCAGCTTCTGCAAGAGGTTCACGGCCTTCGGGCCCTGGATCGCAATCTGCGTGAAGTCGTCGGAAAGATTTTCCACCGCGCAATCGAATTGGCGGGTGTTGTCGCGCACCCATCCGAAATCTTTTTCGCGCGTGCCGGCGTTGATGACCAGAAGATATTCGTCCTCGCCCAGACGATGCACGATGACGTCGTCGACAAACGTGCCCTGGGGATAAAGCAGCGCCGAGTATTGCGCCTGCCCGACGGCCAGCCGCGACGCATCGTTCATGGAGATGTGCTGCACCGCGGCCAGCGCCTGCGGCCCCGCCAGCCGGATGTCGCCCATGTGGCTGACGTCAAAAATGCCAACACCGGTGCGCACCGCCATGTGCTCGTTGATAATCCCGCAGCCGATTGACGCGGGGTACTCCACCGGCATGTCCCAGCCGTTGAACTCCACCATCTTCGCGCCCATCTGGCGATGGACGGCGTTTAAAGCAGTTTTGCGGATGTTGCTTGTGACGCCGGCGGGCGTCGCCTCCACAGAAGACAAAATAGACCTCAATCAGCAGTCCGCGGCCGGGCCTGCCGCAATTAGGTGTGTGACTGACTACCGTATCATGCGGTTTTTCTGTGGGTCAAACCGCAAGAGATGTACCACAGATGGACATAGAGGGGCACGGAGGAATTCTTGTGTTTCTCTGTGAGGCTCTGTGTACTCTGTGGTTAAGGATTTTGATTTACCGCCCGAACTGCACCGTGACCCGCGCGCCTGCGGCCACGTGAGTTCCGGCAGGAGGAGTCTGCTGCCGCGCAACGCCGCTGCCCACGGCGTCCAGTTCCAGCCCAAGGTCTTGCGCCGCTTCGACCGCCCCACGCACCGTCTTGCCGACGAACGATGGCACTTCGATTCCGCCCTGCTCCACGTCGAGCACAACCGTGCCGCTCGACGGCAATTTCGCGGATGCGGTCGCATCTGCAGGCTTTGCGGGAGCTTCTTCGATCGATCCTGGAGTGATCGTCGAGAGCGGCTCGCGCACTGCCGCCTGCACTACGTTGCCGGTGGCTCCGGTGGTCGCGGGCGGGAGCGCCCGCGCCACACTTGCTTTCGGGTCGGCATTCACTTCCGCCGTTTCCAGCGTCTCGCCGGGATGATCCGGAGTTCCCTCTTCCAGATCCTTATCTTTTGTCTTCGACTGAGCCATCAGCAACTGGTGCTGCGGCGCCAGCGGCAAATCGTGCGGGACGTGCAGATATTCGAGGACCTGCTGCGTAATGCGATGGAAAACCGGCGCCGAAATTTGCCCGCCCTGGTGCAGCCCGACCGCAGAATCCAGAATCACGGCCACCACAATCTGCGGATTGTTTACTGGCGCGAATCCCGCGAACGATCCAATATATTTTGTCTTCGAATAAACTCCGGTGGCGGGATCGACCTTCTGCGCCGTCCCCGTCTTGCCCGCCGACGAGTAGCCTTCCAGAATCGCCTTCCGGCCGGTGCCCTCGAGCACAACTTTCTGCATCATCGAGCGCATCTCGGCCGCCGTATAAGAAGAAATCACGCGATGCGACGGTCCGGGATGAAACGCCACCGTCTGCGGCGTCCCCTTCGGCTGCAGTTCACCGGTCACGATCCGCGGCGCCACCCACACGCCGTCATTCGCAAAAGTCGAGATCAGTCCCGCCAGCTGGATCGGCGAGATTCCAATCTCCTGCCCCATTGAAATCGCCGCGATCGAAACCTTCGACCAGCGGCTCACCGGCTTCGTCAGCCCGCGAGTCTCGCCCGGCAGCTCAATCCCCGTCTGCTGCCCAAACCCGTATGCGCGAATGTATCTGTAGAACCGTTCTTCACCCAGCCGCAACGCAATCTTAATCGCGCCCACATCGCTCGACTCCGCCAGCACGCCCCACACCGGCAGAATCCCGTGCGGCTTCGAGTCGCGGATGCGCATGCCGTTATAAACGATTGCGCCCATCTGGCAGTCGAACAGTTCATTGGGATTGGTAACTTTTTCTTCCAGCGCCGCCGAAATCGTCACCAGCTTGAAGGTTGACCCGGGCTCGTACACATAACTCACCGCACGGTTGGTCAGCGCTCCGGGCGTAATCTGTTTGCGCGAGTTCGGATTAAACGTTGGCCGATTTGCCAGCGCCAGAATTTCGCCGGTATGCGGATTCTCGACGATCACCGTGCCCGCAATGGCCTGCGTATCGTGAATCGCCTGGTCGAGCTCTTTTTCTGCGATGTACTGAATATTTTTGTCGATGGTCAGGACTAGGTTGTCGCCCGGATCCGGTTGAGTCTCGACATCGGCAAACCACTGCCGGCGCGCGTCCACCGAGATAAACATTTTTCCTGCGCGTCCGCGCAGTTCGTCGTCGAACTCGTGCTCAATCCCGCTCTGCCCCGAGTCCTCCATGCCCACCGAGCCCAGCACCTGCGCCGCCAAATCCCGCGCCGGATAAAAGCGCTTCGGCTCTTTCTGGTAGTGAATGCCCTGCAGCTTCAGGGAATTGATGCGCTGGATGGTCTCGTCGCTGGCCTTGCGCGCTACCCAGCAGAACGTCTTGTGCGCGCGACAATCCGCCAGCACCACGTTGTAGTCGTCGCCGGTAATGCGCGTGATGAGGGAAACTGCGGTAGGGAGATCCTTTACTTCAGTAGGCACGGCGAACGCGGAATCGACCAGCACCGACATGGCCAGTTCCTTGCCCGAGCGGTCATAAATAATTCCGCGCTTGGCGGCCAGCGGAATCGCCCGCTGCTGCTGGTGTCCCGCCTGCTTCACGAAGCGGCCGTAGCTGAAAATCTGCAGATAAACCAGCCGCCCGCAGATGGCCACGCACCAGAACACAAGCACGGCACTTAGCAGGTGAAGCCTTGAATTCTTGCCGCTGGATGGAATCGCCATAGCCCCTGCAGTTCGTCGTTGGTCTAGCTAGTCGTTGGTCGTTCGTCGTTCGTCGTTGGTCGTCAGTTCATCGCTCTCCGCTCTGTCATCCTGAGCGGAGCATGTCGATGAGCGAAGCGAATCGGCATGCGCAGTCGAAGGATCCCGTGCCTCGGTACGGCGCCTCCAACTTAGCGAGGCATTTCACCACTGCCCCTAAGACAAACATGGCGGCCCACCCGTCAGGCGGACCGCCAATAAAATTCATGTGGGGACGGCTCCCCTAGCCTGCCCTGAGCGAAGTCGATAGGACCGCCCACGCCTAGCGCGGCTCGGCAGGCGGACGAATGCGTCCGCCGCTACGCAAGAATCTACTGCCCCGGAATCACCGTCACCGGCATGGCGCTCGCCATCACCGGCCCTTGCGCATCGCCCGAAGCCGCATCCATGCGAATGACTTGTCCCGGCTCCGGCGGCACCAGCCCAATCCGTCGCGCCAACACATCGATGCGCTCGGGATCGCGCAACGACGCATCTTCCAGGCGCAGCGCGTGATTCATCTCGGTCCTTTCGCTAAGTTCCCGCTTCGCCGACTCGATCTGGTAGCCGTACTCGATCGCCTTGAAATGCTGCCAGGCATAGGTAAACACCAGCAGGAACAGGCAAGCCAGCGCAGTGCCAAACTGCTTCATCTCGCGGTTGCGCCGGGGATCCTCAACTTTGACCAGCCGGGAATTGTCGATCGCCTTGGAGAAGTAGATCTCCGGCGTACCTGTCCAAATCGAACGACGTTCTTCCACCGGTAACGATCCGCGAAATGTTGCCGCCGCTGCTGCCATTAGGCTGCTCCCATGAAAATGTGGTCACCCTCGACGACAGGAATCTGCATGGCGAAAATCTCATGCAGTTCCCGTTGTTCGACGATCTGCTGTTCCGTCGCCCGCCCCACCCGCTCCACCGTTGCCATCAAATCGCTGATCAATGTTCCCGTGTGCATGGCCGTTCCCTCAATTTTGGATTCCTACCACGGAACCCTGAAGCAGCTATCAGCTATCAGCTTTTTTCGGCGGATCTTTGTCCGCCTTTGACCTGATCTTTAGCCCCGGCACGCCATTACAGCTGTGCCGGGAACTCCGGCAGGTTTTCCGGAGCCAAACCCTTAAACTCTTTCCGCTGCCCGCAATTTCGCGCTGCGCGCCCGCGGATTTCGATCGCTCTCTAATTCAGTTGCCGTTACCGGCTTCTTGGTCAGTACTCGAAAGTACTTGTCCTTCATCGCGCCCTCGCGGAAGGCATCCTTTACCAGTCGATCCTCCAGCGAGTGAAAACTGATCACCACCACCCGTCCTCCTGGCTTCAGAATCCGGGGCGCCGCTTCCAGCAGCGCCTTCAGATCTTCCAGTTCGCGGTTTACGAAGATTCGAAGAGCCTGAAAAGCTTTAGTCGCGGGATGAATCCTTCTTTCTGCCTGATTCATTGGCCGGGCCGCGGCTGATATGACATCCGCAAGATGTGCGGTAGATCGTATCGGCCGCGACCGGCAAATGGCTCTGGCGATTCTCCGCGACCTCCTTTCCTCTCCGAATTCGTAAATCACATCGGCAAGCTGTCGCTCGTCGAGGTGGTTTACCACTTGTTCGGCGGTACGCTCGCCACGCGGGTCCATCCGCATGTCCAGCGGTCCATCCGCCTGAAAACTAAATCCGCGCGCCGCGTCGTCCAACTGCAGGCTGCTCACCCCAATGTCGGCCAGAATTCCGTCCACGCTGCCTGCCTTGTGCCCCTTCGCAATTTCGGCAAAGGACCGTTGCAGCAACGTGATCTCCGGCCAGTCGGGTTCGCCAGCGACTAACGACTGGCGACTAACGTCTAGCCTTTCGCCCGCAATCTTCAGCGCTGCAGGATCTTTATCGAGCCCAATCAAATGTCCCGGTGCGCCGAGGCGTTTTGCGATTTCGTAACTGTGCCCGCCCAAACCCACCGTGGCGTCGATATAAGTCCCACCCCGCCGCACGGCTAAAAAGTCGATCGCTTCTTTTAAAAGAACGGGAACATGGATCGCTCTTCCACCACCATGCCCAACCCCCTGAGGGGTGTCTGTTGATCCCTCGCCCACTAGATGCCCAGTTCGTCGAGCGTCTTCTCATCGTCAGGCGTGAACTTTTCTTCTTCGATCTCGCGCTTGAACAGCTCCAGGTTCCTGACCACGAGAAACGTCAAATTCCCCAGAACCGCTACTTCGCCCTTAATCTGCCCGGTCTCGCGCAGCAACTGCGGCAGCAACAACCGTCCCTGCCCGTCTATCTCCACCTGCTGCCCGTAGTAGTTCGTCCGGTCCAGAAACTTTTTCTTCGTCGGATTGAAATTGGAGAGCCCTGCCAGCTTCTGCTCGATCCGCTCCCATTCCTCGAAGGGATACACTTGAGCAACCTTGCCATCCAAACTTGTGATGTAGAATTGCTGACCGTATTTCTCGTCGATCACCCGCTTGAACTCGGCCGGGATCTTGAGGCGTCCTTTTTCGTCGACCCGGGTTGGATGATTGCCGCGAAACATGGTTCAGGCCCTTGCCCCTTACCGGGGTCCTTCTGTACGCCGCTACCACAGCAACCAGGGAGGTCAAAGTCGTGCAAAGCTCAGTAAAGTTCGGGCGATTCGGGCTGTCCGTCGTGCTTTTGGGTCGGTTTTCCACCGGCTCCTCGTTTTCAGCTCGGGTTTCCCATTTCCTTACCGCGATTACCACTTCGTACCACTTTGTACCACATCTTAGCTGTAAGTCGTTTATTGTCAAGCACAAACTTGGTAGTGCCTGACCCACTTGGACACCGATTTGGGAAAGTACGAAGGCTTGTGGTCGGTCGATTTGTTAACCACAACAGATTGCGTTTAGTCCTGTGGTTCCTTCGCTATTCATTCGCTGCGATTTTTCTTGACCGCCGCGACCCGCACGGATTTTCTTGTGGAAATTGCGGATCTGGACCCGGAATCAATTCGAAACGGAGCCCGTAATTCTGTCATGCTGTCTCTAACGACGTCTGGTCGTGTCAAAGGCTTTCCACCAACACTTCTCCGCAGGCTTTCGGGGCATTAACGTTTACGATAATCCTTTATGCAACATCTGCAATTCGGGCAGTGGGTTCCCTTTTCGCTGGAGCGGGTCTTCGCGTTCTTTTCCAACCCGGAAAATCTGCCGCGCATCATGCCTGCCGCCAGCCAGACGAGGCTGATCGCGCTGAACCGAATGCCGGCGCCCGCGCCTCTGCCGGGCACGTCGGCCGACAAGGCTGCTGGGGTGGGCTCGACCATCGTCACTTCGTTTCGCGTCTTTCCTTTTCTTCCGCTGCGGGCGACCTGGATCGCGCGCATCACTGAATTCGAGTGGAACCATCACTTCGCAGACGTGCAGAACAAAGGTCCATTCCAGAGCTGGCATCACCGCCACGAATTCGCGGCCGAAGTTCGCGACGGCGTTGCCGGCACGCTGGTCCGCGACCAGGTCGAATACGAAGTCGGCTTCGGCCCTCTCGGCGCGATCGCGAACGCAATCTTCGTCCGCCGCCAAATGCAGCGCACCTTCGCCGAGCGCCAAAAAGTTCTCCCCCGACTCCTGCAACAACTCCCCTAGCGACAGGCGCCTCAGCTGTCAGCCGCAGGCGAAGCGGAGGCTGCTTCGGAAACACTCTTCGCCCACTCAAACCGTATTTCCCCCGCATTCACTCCGTCATCTCGCCTGCAAATCATTTTGGTGTACACTGCGCGCATCTCGTCCCAGGGCCCGTAAGGCAAATCCATCTCAGGAGGCGCTACGTGTCACTCAATCGAGGAAGAATATGGTTAGGGGGCATTGCAGGCGGCGTGGTGTGGAACGCGTGGAGTTTCTTTATCTACCATTTCATCACCGAACGCCGCTACATGGCGGCACAAAGTGCGGGGCTGTACTTGAAAACGCCTCGCTATCCTTACTTCCCCGCGCAATGGATCGTG
>DASSRO010000372.1:0-3745 GCA_035701745.1 Candidatus Sulfotelmatobacter sp.
AGAAGATTCTCGATGACGGGCTGAAAGGCCAGTTGCAGAACGTGATCAAAGAGGCGAAGCAGCAGTTCGTATCGGAGCGCGAACCGGTAGCGAAATAGAAGTTCTCAGTTCTCGGTTCTCAGTTCTCAGTAGGAGCGCTGCGGGCCGGGTTTAACTGAGAACTGGCAACTGAGAACTGGTTTTCGATGGCAAACATTCTCGACATTCGGCGGCGGATTCGCAGCGTGATCAACACGCGGCAAATCACCAAGGCCATGAAGGTGGTCTCGGCGGCGAAGCTGCGCCGGGCGCAGGAGCGCGCCTTGGCTGCCAGGCCCTACGCGCAGATGTTGACGAATGTGCTGAAGTCGCTGGTGGCGCGCACGGAGATCTACGATCCCGAGACGGGCGAACCCAAACATCCTCTGCTGGCGCAGCGCGAAGAGAAAAACATTTTGCTGATTGTGGTGACCGGCGATAAGGGGTTGGCCGGGGCGTTTAATGCGAACATCACGAAAGCAGCCGCGCGCTTTCTGGAGTCCAAGCGGGGCGAGAACGTCGACATCGAAGCCATCGGCCGCAAAGGGCGCGATTTTCTGCGGCGGCGTTTTCCGGGCGCGAAAGTGCAGACGCGGAGTCTAGCGGATCTGTCGGAATCACTCGACGCTGAAACTGAAGCGGGCGAGCGCTCCGGAGAAATACAGATCACCGGGGAGCACGTCGGAATTCTGGGCAAGGTGGAATTCGCGCAGGCGCGCAGGCTGTCGGAAAGTGTGATCGCGCGCTACACGCGCGAAGAGATCGACGCGGTTTACATCGTCTTCAACGAGTTTAAGTCGGTGATCGCGCAGAGACTCATCGTGGAGCAGATTCTTCCCATCGAACAGGTCGGCGAGCAGACCGTGCGCCTGGCCGAAGAGATGTCGGAAGAAGAGAAGAAGAAAGCCAAAGAGGCGGCCATTACCGCGGGCGTGGGCATGCGCGGTCCCGATCGTCACGTGGAAGAAGTGGCGTCGCAGTTCGGCACCGCGCAGGTGGATTATATTTACGAGCAATCGCCTGAGGAGTTGTTTCGCGCGTTGTTGCCGAAGTACGTGAGCATCCAGATTTTTCGTGCGCTGATGGAGTCGGTGGCCGCGGAGCACGCCGCCCGCATGACGGCGATGGATTCGGCCACAAACAATGCGACGGACATGATCGATTCGCTGACGCTGGCCATGAACCGGGCGCGGCAGGCGAAGATCACAAAAGAGATTATCGAGATCGTCAGCGGCGCGGCGGCAATGTAGTGAGTACCGAGTTGCGAGTACCCGGTACCGAGTAGGAACACTTAGTGCTAATTGCTGACGGCTGAAAGCTGACAGCTGAGAGCTGAATTTATGCCTGAAAACGTAGGACATGTTATTCAAATCGCGGGGCCGGCAGTCGACGTGCAGTTTGGCGAAGGAAAGCTGCCGCCAATTTACGAAGCTCTGAAAGTAGTGAGCGACGGCTTCACCGTGCCCAATCCCATCAAAGTAATTCTCGAGGTGCAGCAACATTTGGGCGAGGGGCGCGTGCGCTGCATCGCCATGGAACCTACTGACGGCATGGTGCGCGGCATGAAAGCCATTGACCAGGGCGGGCCCATCTCGGTGCCCGTGGGACGCGGAACTCTGGGGCGCGTGATGAACGTGATTGGCGAACCGGTCGATCAACTGGGCCCCGTCGAGTACAAAGAGAGAATGCCGATTCACCGCCTGGCTCCGGCGTTCGACGAGCAGGCGACCAGCGCCGAGATGTTCGAGACCGGCGTGAAGGTCATTGATCTGATTCAGCCGTTTTTGAAGGGCGGCAAAATCGGACTGTTCGGCGGCGCAGGCGTGGGCAAGACCGTCGTCATCATGGAATTGATCAACAACGTCGCGAAGCAGCACGGTGGCTACTCCGTGTTTGCAGGCGTCGGCGAGCGTACCCGCGAAGGCAACGACTTGTGGCTCGAGATGTCGGAGTCGGGCGTGATCAAGCCGGGCAAGCCAGCGGAGTCGAAGGCGGCGCTGATCTACGGCCAGATGACGGAGCCTCCAGGGGCGCGTTTGCGCGTCGCGCTGACCGGACTGACGGTCGCAGAATATTTCCGCGACGCTGAAGGTGCCGACACGTTGCTATTCATCGACAATATTTTCCGGTTCACGCAGGCCGGCTCGGAAGTTTCGGCGCTGCTGGGCCGCATGCCCAGCGCCGTCGGCTACCAGCCCAACCTGGCTACGGAAATGGGCGAACTGCAGGAGCGCATTACGTCCACCAAGAAAGGCTCGGTCACTTCGGTGCAGGCGATTTACGTGCCTGCCGACGATTTGACTGACCCGGCTCCGGCCACCACGTTCGCTCACCTCGACGCGACGACGGTGCTTTCGCGTGCGTTGACCGAAATCGGAATTTACCCCGCAGTCGATCCGCTGGCTTCGACGTCGCGCATTCTCGATCCTCGCATCGTTGGCCAGGAACACTATGACGTGGCCCAGACGGTGAAAAAGACTCTGCAGACTTACAAAGACCTGCAAGACATCATCGCAATTCTCGGCATCGACGAGTTGACCGAAGATCAGAAGTTGACGGTAGCGCGGGCGCGTAAGATTCAGCGCTTCCTATCTCAGCCGTTCCACGTGGCTGAACAATTTACGGGTGCGGCCGGACGCTATGTCAAGATTGCCGACACGGTGAAAGGCTTCAAGGCTATCGTCGAGGGCAAGTACGACGATATTCCCGAGCAGGCGTTTTACATGAAGGGCCCGATCGAGGAAGTGCTGGAAGCAGCGGAGAAGATGAAGGCAGCAGCGTAAGAACCGTCGTTGGTCGCTGGTCGTTCGTCGTTGGCGAGCATGGCAGACGAACACCGTAGCTGAATGGCGAACGACCAACGACAAACGACCAACGACAAACGACCAACGACGCATGGCAGACACGTTCAAACTCGAGATCGTCACGCCGGAAAAGAAAGTCGTAGACACGGCAGCGGAGGAAGTTCAGATTCCCGGCAAGAACGGGTATCTGGGTGTCTTGCCCGGGCACGCTCCACTGATCACCGAGTTAGCGGTGGGAGAGATTATTTACTGCGAAAATTCTCAGGAATCGCGTTTGGCGGTGGCCTGGGGATTTGCGGAAGTTCTGCCCGACAAAGTCACGATTCTGGCGGAGACGGCAGAGCGGCCTTCCGAGATTGACGTCGAGCGCGCACGCAAATCCAAAGAGCGCGCAGAGCAGCGGTTGACTAGCGGCGACACCAACGTCGATGTGGACCGCGCTCTCGATGCCCTGCATCGCGCTGAAGCGCGGTTGGATGTCGCTGCGAAAGGGAAGTGAAGGTCACTGGCTCTTAGCGATCAGCGTTGTTGACGCCATCTGCCTCCCTATACAATTGTGCCGTTTGTTCTCCGGAGGAGCCGGCACATGAAATTCTTCGCCTTTCTTCTTGTTTTCCTCTTTATGCTTTGCGTTTTTACGACGGGGCAGCAAGCCAAGCCCGCGCAGGCTGCTCCGCCCCAGAGGCCGCCGTGGCTGGACACGCCTGAGGTGCATCCCGACAGCAGTGTGACCTTCCGCTTCCTCGCTCCCAACGCGCAAGAAGTGAAGCTGGAGCGTGAAGGCACCGATCCGGTCGCCATGCAAAAAGATGACAAGGGCGTCTGGACCGTGACCACGGCGCCGTTGCCTCCCGACTACTACGGCTACTCGATCATTGTCGACGGCATTCGCATGATCGATCCATTCAATCATTCGTTGAAAC
>DASSRO010000373.1:0-19844 GCA_035701745.1 Candidatus Sulfotelmatobacter sp.
CGGAAGTTTTCTTGCCTACCAACTCGTCGCGTCGCGCGAAGAGATGTACTAAACCGCCTCGGCATAGGAAGACCCCGATCTCGGCGATCGGGGTCTTTTTTTTGGCGCTTATTTTTTTGGAGCTACCAGTCCGTTGCTAGGCGGCCTTTTTGCGTGGAACTTTGGCGCCCTTTTTGCGGGCTTCGGAAAGGCCGATGGCAATCGCCTGCTTGCGGCTCTTTACGGTTCCGCCTTTTCCGCCTCGTCCTGACTTGAGGGTGCCGCGCTTTTCCCGGTGCATCGCGCTCTTCACGCTCTTGCCTGCAGCCTTGCCATATTTACGGCTTTTAGAAGATTTCCGTTGTGCCATGATGAGCCTCCTGGAGATTAGAGTGCGGCTGACGTTCAAGAGGTTGGCGTTTGATTCCGGTTGCGTGCTCAGCGGGTCGCGCGAACTCAGCATGACTCTTCTCGTCGTTAAATTCGGTGCTGCGGGTCAGGGTTGGGCGCAGGATTTGTGAAGCAACTGTGGAGTTTTTCCGTCCATCCAAGGAGCGACGGATCGAAATCAGAAAATTGTGCAGGAGCGCCGAGTGCCATTGCCAATTCCCAAGACTTATCCACCGATGGAAGCTTCGCCGGCGACGAGTCTTCCGGCCGGGGCGCAGTGGCAATACGAACCCAAGTGGGACGGATTTCGTTGCCTGGCTTTTCGCGATCAAAAGCGGATTGATCTGCAATCGAAGTCCGGCAAGCCGCTGACGAGATATTTCCCCGAGCTGGTTTCCGCGCTGGGCGGGCTGGGGGCGGCGAAGTTTGTGCTGGACGGGGAGATTGTGATTCCGGTGGATGGAGACCTGTCGTTCGATCAACTGCTCATGAGGATCCACCCCTCCGCATCGCGCGTGGAAAAATTGAGCCGCGAGACGCCTTGCGTATTCATCGTTTTCGACTTGCTGGTCAATGCGCACGGAAAGTCTTTGGCAGAGCTTCCGTTGGAGAAACGGCGGCGGCAGCTGGATCGATTCGCCGCGAAGTATTTGAAGAGGAATCAGACGACCCGTCTTTCGCCTTACACCGCGGAACTTTCCGTGGCGCGCCAATGGTTTCATATGGGCACTTCCGTCGACGGGGTAGTGGCGAAGAGAAGAGATCTCCCCTACCAGAGCGGGACTAGAAATGGAATGGAGAAGATCAAAAAGCTGCGAACCGCGGATTGCGTGGTGGGAGGGTTTCGCTATCTGGAGAAAGAACCGCAGGCCGGGTCGCTGCTACTCGGACTTTATAACAAGGACGGCGAACTCGATCATGTGGGATTTTCTTCCTCCATCAGCGACGAAGCGCGGCCGGCGCTTACGCGGAAACTGAAAAAGCTGATCAGGCCGCCGGGGTTCACGGGAAAAGCCCCGGGGGGACCGAGCCGGTGGAGTAACAAGCGCTCGACCGAATGGCAGCCGCTAGCTCCAAAGCTGGTGGCGGAAGTGCAATTCGATCATTTCACCGGCGGGCGCTTTCGTCACGGCACGAAGTTTCTGCGCTGGCGTCCTGACAAGAAGCCGTCGCAATGCACGATGAAACAGGTGGAGCGGGAGAATCGATCGGCGTTGGATCTGCTGTAAGTGATGAGCGCTTGACTAGTCGGCGGACTTGGCCCTGCCAGCCTTTGTAATATCCTGGACGGCGCGGCGCGCGCTGGCGATGGCGCCGTGCACGGTGCCGTTATTTCCGCTTGTATCGGACGCTTCTCCGGCAAAGAATAGTGCGTCGTCCACGGGGCGGCTTAAGATGGCGGGAGCATTCGCAGAACCGGCCTTCACGTAACTGTAAGCGCCCCGGGAAAAAGGATCGGCCTGCCAGTCGTGGAAATAAGCGATTTCCAGCAGGCGTTCCAATACTTCCCTGTTCACGCGCAACAGGCCGCCGAGGGTGTGCAGAGCGCGCGTCACCACGGGCTCGGCAGCTGACCGGACTTTTTCCGCGGACTGCCACGGCGCCCATCCGGTGATAACGGGAGATCGATCTGGCATGGAGGTCCACCATGTGGGGAAGAATTCATCCTGCGAAAACAAGAAACTCATTTTGGACAGTGTGTGGCTGCGGCCGTTGGACGTCTGGACTCGATCCCAGAAGCGCTCCTTAAAATGAAGAACGACGCGCATGACTTTGCCCATCTGCATGCCGGAAATCGAATTCAATTTATCGGGAGGGAGGGCCGGAGAGAATTCAATGGCTCCCGCATCGCCAGGGCGCGCCTGCAACACGCCAACGGGAACCGTTACCAATACCCGGTTGGCATGAAGCGAGAAGGTCTGCTCGTCACGCGTGGCGTCAATCGAAACGCCCCCGGCGCGCCAACAAATTCGCTTGACGACCGTATTGGTGCACACATTCACTCCGGCGTTAATTACGCGCTTTTGAAATAATTCGAGCAACGGCGCATAACCGCCTTGGGCACGAAATGCGCGGTCGGCTTCGATTTTTTCTTCAGCCTTCATCTGATGAAACAGCCAGTGCACGCTGACTTCCGCAGGGTCGGCGGCGTTGAAGCCGGCGACATAAGCCAGGGCGTGGTCCTTGATCTCTTGCGGCGCGTGAGGCCAGCAGCGCTGCAGAAAAGCGGAGAACGATTCGTCGGGTTCTTTGTCGTTCATCCGTTGCAGGATCTCGTCAACCTCGGAAAAGAAATCACAAGACGAGAGCTTGCCGTTTTGGACACAGAAGTTGTCACCATCGACTTCGCTGATGGGGATATCGTCGTGGCGGAGCATGTCCAGAATTTCGGGCGGGCGGCCGTGAATGAACTCGGCTCCCAGTTCGACCGGGAATTGCTGTTCCAGGTCGTTCAGCGTGTAGATGCGGCCGCCCACGCGATCACGCGCTTCGAGAATCACGACGGAGAGTCCGGACTCTGCCAGTTCAGATGCAGCGACAAGTCCCGCGATTCCGGCGCCGATTACGATGACGTCAGCGTGATCCGATTTCGCATGTTCATTTGGAGAAGGCATGTCGAATCCAGCGCGCTGCGGAATTCCTACGCTGCTTTGGCCTTTCTTGCGACTTCAGCCACAATTTTAAGATCGTTGACGAAAGCCTGCATCTGCAAATGGCGGGCGTCGGAATCGGGTGCGCGAAGGATAGACGACGGATGCACGGTGGCAATGACGACGGGCGCGAGCGTTGATTGCATTGGCTGCCCGCGCTGCCGCATCACGCTGAATGTTCGACCCAACAGCGATTGCGCCGCCGTCGACCCTAAGCAGACGAGAACTTGAGGCTTGACTACACGCAGTTCCGCGTCAAACCACGGGCGGCACGCGTGAATCTCTGAGTAGCGGGGCTTCTTGTGAATGCGCCTCTTTCCCCGCGCAGCCGCTGCCCACTTGAAATGTTTCACCACGTTGGTCAAATAAATTTCGTCGCGCGCGATCGACGCTTCCTCCAACGCCTGGCCCAGCAGTTTTCCTGCAGGTCCGACAAAGGGATGTCCGGCGCGGTCTTCCTGATCTCCCGGCTGTTCGCCAACAAACATGATTTTGGCCTTCGAGGGGCCTTCGCCAAAAACAGTTTGCGTCGCATCCTTCCACAGGTCGCAAGCCTTGCATGAGCGAGCGGAATCGCGCAACACCGCGATGGTCTTCAATGCGGGACTGACGACAACCGGAGCGCCGGCCGGATCTGCCCGGTCGACCGAGCGTTTCGATGTTTTGGAGACGAGCTTCATAATTCACACGCGGGACCGACGAGTCAGCGAGTCGATTAGGATGCTTTGGTTCAGCGCAAGGTTTGTTTGGACGTTCCGCTACTGCCCCGGATTACTCTGTATTGCAGTAATCGATCAGCGCGCGTGAAATCATCGGTAGTTATTGAAAATGGGCCAAAGAAGCCTGGAAAGCAGCGCACCATAATATGCCTGAATCGAAGACAACGCACCACTCGGCACAGGAGCGCGACAAGTCGCAGGATGTCGTACCTCCCGGACGGGAGCCAGTGACGCAAGGGCAGCAGTTTGACGAGATGCAGCGGCAGCAAAAAAACCCTGACGGGTCGCCGCAGAAGGAAACTGAACCGTAGAGTAGGCTTTAGCGTTGTTGCTGCGGAAGACGCGGCAACACGACTTTCACCAGGCAGCCGCGTTCACCGTTACGGTTAGAGATTTCAATTCTTCCGCCGTGGGCCTCGACGATTTGACGCGAGAGTACGAGGCCAACTCCGCTCCCGCCGGGTTTGGTCGTGTAAAACGGGGTGAAAACGTTAGCTGGATTAGAAAGGCCGGGACCGTTGTCTTCAACAAGGAGGCTCACGTCAGCGTCGCTAAGATCCCAGCGCACTTGAACTTTGAGATTTCCATCGGCGGCGGAGTTCGAATCTGCGGGTCGATTGCACAGCCTGGCCATATCGGCGGGCATTTCGAGAACGGCATCCGCAGCGTTGCGGACAAGATTGATCAGCATCTGTTCGAGTTGATCGGGATCGGCGATGAATACAACAGCTGGTCCGGGCTGGACGCACACCTTAATTCGCGTTTCAAGACTGGCGACCCGGGCCACGAGCTTAGGCAGGTCGACGTCGCGAAGAACGGGCGCGGGCATCTGCGCCAGGCGGCGATAGGCTTCCAGAAAACGATGCAGGGAAGCGGATCGCGCCTCGATAATCTCCAATCCATGCTGCAGATCATGGCGCACGTCGTTGTCCATCTCGGTTGAGGAGACCCTGGAATTCAGGCTTCCAGCGATCGATTTGATAGGCGCGAGGGAGTTGCTCAGTTCGTGGCCCAAGACGCGAATCAACCGTTGCCAGGCCCTGCGCTCTTCTTCGCGTAAGGCGCGGCTGACGTCGGAGAGAACAACGAGCGTGTGCGGAACGCCATTCTGCCGAAACGAACTGCGGCGCAGCAGCCATCTCGCCTGAGAGTCCTTGAGGTCAAGTTCGACCAGGCTTTCATTGTCCGCTTCGAGGCATTTTCGTAACTTCAATTCGGCGGCGCTGCGGCCAAGCATTCGCATCTGCGATTGGCGCAGCAGATGCTCCCCCGCAGGATTCACCAGGCGCAGCAAGGAAGAGGGATCGAAAGCGAACAGGGGAGCGTCGATCTCGTCGACTACGCGCTGCAGCAACGCCGTGGCCTCAATGGTGCGAATCTTTTCGTCCGACAACATGTCGGCTAACGCGTTCACCTCAAGGGAGAGTTCTCCCAAAGCGTCTTCGGCGACGGCATTGCGCGCGCGAAAAGAATAATCTCCCTCACGCAGGGCGCCGATCACGTTAGAAAGCGTTTGCAGCGGGCGGGTAGTCTGCTCTTGCAGCGCCAGGGCCAGGATCCACCACACAAACAATTCCAACGCGATAAGTGTGAGCCGCGATTCGAGGGACCAAGCCTGCTTCCATACCAGGACGATGCTGACGAACAGGCCGGGGAGGGCAACCAGGAAACAGTAGAGGTTGACGCGGTGTTCATAGAGGAGGCGAACTCGTTTTCGCGGACGCGGTGCAGGTTTCGGCGCGGGCGCGCTAGACGCCATACTTCTCCATCCGCCGGTATAACGCGCCACGACTCAAGCCCAGCGCCTCCGCGGCCTGGCTGACGTTGCCCTGGTAACGCTGCAGCGCTTTGCGGACGAGCATGGCTTCGACTGCCTCGAGGCTCAGGTCTTCGAGTCCCTGGCTGGAAGGGCGTTGCGAACTCAACGCCAAATCGGCGGGCTGGATTTCATTGGTGCGGCACATCAGGACAGCGCGTTCTATCGTGTGTTCCAGTTCGCGGACATTGCCGGGCCAAGCATAGTGCATCAGCGTCTGCAAGGCTGCAGGATCAAAGCCCTGCACCGGCCGGCGATAGCGGGCAGCGTAGCGAGCCAGAAAATGCGCCGCCAGAGCGGGGATATCTTCGCGGCGTTCGCGCAAGGCGGGCAGGTGGATCTCGACGGTATTCAGGCGAAACAGAAGATCTTCGCGAAACTGTCCGGAGGCACAGGCGGCCGAAAGATCGCTGTTGGTGGCGGAGAGCACGCGAACATTCACCCGGCGGGAGCGCGATGATCCTACGCGCTCGATTTCGCCGGACTCCAGAACGCGGAGCAATTTCGCCTGCTGGCGGAGCGGAACGTTGCCGATCTCGTCGAGGAAGATTGTGCCGCCATCTGCAAGTTCGAAGCGCCCGATGCGATCGGTGCGCGCATCGGTGAACGCACCTTTCACGTGACCAAACAATTCACTTTCAAAGACGCCGTCAGGAATTGCTCCTGTGTTCACCGCGACCAAGGCGCGCGAAGTTCGGGCCGACAGCGCGTGCAGGGTCTGCGCGACGATTTCTTTTCCCGTTCCATGCTCGCCCGTAATCAACACGTTCGCATCCGACGGGCCCACGCGCGCAATGGTCTCGAGCACTGGCTGCATCGACGGGGCAGTCGCGATAAATTCCGGGCGTCCCTCGGCGCGAAGCAGTCGATTCTCGGCTTCTAAACGAGCCGCCCGCTGCAGCGCGCGATGGAGTTCGACTTGAGTGCGCAGAATCGAGAGCAGCCGTTCGTTCTCCCACGGCTTCTGGACGAAATCACGGGCGCCACGCCGCATGGCCTCCACCGCCAGTTCGACGTTGGCCCAAGCGGTCATGACGATAACGGGAATGGTGGCATCGAGCGAGACGATCTGCGAAAGCAGGTCGAGGCCTTCCTTGCCCGAGGTCGTATCCCGCGTGTAGTTCAGGTCGATCAGTACCGCATCGTAGGAATTGCTGGCCAGAGCTTCGCGAACCAGGGCGGGCGAACGAACCTTGTCGACCTTATAGCCTTGTGGACGAAGCAACAATTCCAGAGCTTCCAGGATGTGCTCCTGGTCGTCGGCGGCGAGAACGCGAGCTGCGCCCGACTCGTGCTTCAGAGGCGACAGCTCGATTTCGGATTTGGCCGTGGTTGGCATAAGGATTTACGGCGACGGGCGCGACACTACGCCGTTAATCGCATCCTGCAACAGTATGCCATTATGCTCCAAGGTGGCGCCGGTGGTGCGATCCAGTTCGACTTTGGCTTTTTCGTAGGTGGTCTGGGCGCTGACCAGATCCAGTTCGGCCAGGGCGAGGTCGCGCTGAGCCGAAAGAGTTTGATAGGTCGAGCCCGAGCCCAGTTCCTGTTCTTTTTTTGTAATGTCGAAAGTACGCTGGGCGAGGTCCCGTGCCTTGCGGGCGGCCTGAACGCGAGCGCCGGTCTGGTCAAGGGCGTACTGCGCATTGCGCACTTCGATGCGAACCTGCTTCTTCAATTGCTCGTTACGCAATTCCGATTGGCGATATTCCAGTTCGGAGCGGTACTGGTCCGCCTTGGCAACTCGATTTCGGATGGGGATGTTCAGGTTTAGTCCCAGATAATAATCGGGCGCGGTATTGTTGAAGGCGTTTTGCAGGGCGCCGACAAAATCGCCCGGGACATTAGAAGTATTCTGGCCAAGATTGAAGGTGGGATTCAAAGGACCTGCGAGGCCTGAACCACCGTAAAACCCAACCAGCGAAAGCGACGGCAACAGGGCGTTGCGGGCGGCGCGGCGGCTGATCTGGCGGTTGACCAGATCGATATTCGTTTCGGCGAGTTCGGGCCGGCTATGCAGGGCGGTCGAAATCAAGTCGGCTATGGGCGCGCTCGCCTCGACGCTGGCCTGCTTCTCGATGGTTTGCAGACGGTCGGTGGGAATAACGCGCATGGCTTCGAGAACGGGATCGTCCAGGCTTTTGGTGACCGCGTTTTTCATCAGAGTTTCCTGAAGCTGGAGGCTGGTGCGGGCGACGGTCAGATCCTGGTCACGGCGTGAGACTTCCGCCTCGGCACGCATCACATCCATGGCCGGGACGCTTTCCAGTTGCAGTTGCTTCTTGGTGTTTTCCAGGGTTTGCTGCGCGAACGAAAAAGATTGCTCGTTGACCTGCGTCTGCTCGTAGGCGCTGACCAAGTCCCAATAAATGTTTTCGATCTGGGTGACGGTGGCAATCACCTGGTCTTTAAATGCGATGTCGGAGATTTTTTTGTTGTTCTGCGCGATGCGTAAGTAGCGCAGGTTTGGGCCGAAGCCGAAGCCGGCGAGCAGTTCCTGCTGAAACTGGAAGCGGAACTGCGAAGTGAGCGAGGGAGAGAGATTAAAGAACGGGCTATTGGTCGTTTGCCGCGCATTGCTGAACGAAAAATTAACGCTCGTACCTGTCGCGAAAGCCTGGGTGAACGACGCGTTGACCTGCCCGGTATTCAGTTGCAGCAATGGCACGCCATAGATTTGCCGGTTCGCCAAGGGCGTAGTCTGATGCTCCTCGCCGCCCTGGAGGTTGAGAAGTGGATCGTAAGACGATACAGCGGTTCCGGTACCGAGGGTGGACTGAACCAGGCCGGAAGCGCCGGCTCCTGCTCCGCCCGCGCCGCCAGTCGTGCCGCCGGCACCGGCTCCGGGAGCGCCAGTTCCGAACCCGCCTACGCCGCCGCCGGGTGTGCCCTGGACAACTCCCGTGTTAACGCCGCGAAAAAACCCTCCGGCTTGCGTGCGCAAGATGTCGGTTTTGGCGATGGGAAGATTGTAGCGAGCAATGGCCAAGTCGAGATTGTTTTCGAGGGCCAGATCAATCGCGTCTTTCAGCGAAAGGTAAAGCTGGCCGTCACGGACGAGTTGTTCCAGGCGCGGGGAGTTCGCCAGCACAGGTTCCGGAACTTGTTCCGGCTCGTAGGCGTTGAGCGGATTGTGGGACTTCGGCATGTCGTACTGCAACGGGGTCGATGGTTGCTGCGCGATCGATGGCGAGGTCGCGTTTGCCGGTCCGGCAGTTGTTTGCGCCGCGGCAGATGCCACGAACGTGCCGCAGGCGAAAAGGACCGTTGTCGACCGTTTCAAGAATCTGGCAGCGAATGTCCTCCTCACGATGCGTTCACCTCAGCGGACGGAGTGAGCGTGGGATTCGCCGTATCTCCCACCAGCCAACCGTCTCGCAACTGGATGGTGCGGCTCCCGTAGCCGGCGTTGGTTTCGGAGTGTGTGACTTGCACGATGGTCGTTCCTTGTTGGTTCAGCCCGCGAAAAAGTTCCATGATCTCCTTGGCCTGGCCCGAGTGAAGATTGCCCGTCGGTTCGTCGGCCAGCAAGAGCGGCGGTTTGTGAATGACGGCGCGCGCGATTCCCACCAACTGCTGCTGGCCTCCTGACAACTGGCTGGGATACAAATCTTTCTTGGCAACAATCTGAAATCGATCCAAAGTGTCGGCCACCAGGCTTTGGCGTTCGCCGCGCGGAATGTCTTTGTAGGAAAGCGGCAGATCAATGTTTTCCTGCACGGTGAGGTCGTCGAGCAGGTGATAGCTTTGAAAAACCATTCCAATATTTCTCCTCGCCAGTTCGGCGCGCTGTTTGCGCTTCATCTGGTGGACCGCTTCTTCACGAAACCAGTACTCACCCTGCCAGGCGTCGTCGAGGAGCGCGAGCACGTTTAACAACGAAGACTTCCCTGCGCCTGACGGACCCATGATGGTGATGAATTCACCGTCGCGAATATCAAGACTGACACGGCGAAGCACCCATGTTTGTGCTACTCCGGCTTTGTAGCTGCGTTCGATATTCCTCAGTTGAATCATTTTTACCCCGGTTCAGAGCTCTTACTCGTAGCGCAAGGCAACCATGGGATCGATCTTCGCGGCGCGCCGCGCAGGGATCAATCCTGCGACAGCGGCAACAATTCCCAACAGAACGATGACCGCGATTAATGAAACCGGATCGGAGCTCTTCAATCCGAACAGGAAGCTATGCAGGACGCGGGTGCTGGCCAGCGCCAACGGAATTCCGGTTGCAAGGCCGATAGCGACCAGCAGCATGCTTTCGCGAAGGACCAACTCAAGCACATCGCCACGCCGGGCACCCAGCGCCATGCGTACGCCGATTTCGCGTGTGCGCGCGGCAACTGTGTAGGACATAACCCCGTAGAGCCCGACGCAAGCAAGAAGCAGGGCCAACACTCCGAAGAACGTCGAGAGCTTGGCCAGGGCGATCTGATCGCCCGCACTTCCACTGACTAGATGATCGAGCGTTTCGATGAACGCGACGGGCAACTGAGAATCCGCGCCTTTGATTTGCGCCAGCAGGTTGGCCGTGGCGCTCGACGGGGTTCCGCCGACCTGCGCCTCAACCACGATCTGACTCGGGTCCATCACCTGCTGAAATGAGAGGTAAAAGCGCGGCTTCACCTCTTCGCGAATGCCGCTGCCATGGTCTTTCGCATCGTGAGAAATGCCGACGATCGTTATCGGCTTGTCCTTCCAGTCCGGATCGTCGATTGTGAATTGGCGTCCGATGGGATCCTGTCCCGCAAAAAAGTGCTTGGCCATCGCTTCATTCACCACGGCCACGCGGGTTGAAGTCGCAGTATCCTGCGCCTCGATGCCCCGCCCCCTGAGAATTGGTATCCCCACGATCGAGAAGTAATCCGGCCCAACGTAGTCTTCATTTGAGTTTCGATCGCGATCGCCGCTGGCGCTGAAGCCGGGCACGATAATGTCGTCAGCAGATTCACTGCCGGCAAACAAACCGTTCTTGGAGTAGGTAACGCCGCGCACGCCGGGAGTGGAACTGAGACGTGCGACAAGTTGCTGGGCCAGCAGTTTCATCCCGTCCTTACTGTAGCCGGAGGCGGTCGGGTCAAGTCGCGCAATGACGAGATGAGTGCGGTCGTAGCCAAAGCTTTGCGCCATTAATTTCTGCAGGCTCCTCACCAGCAATACCGCGGCGAAAAGCACCAACAGCGAGAGCGCGACTTGGGCCGCGATCAATCCCTTGCCCCAGCTAAAGCGAGCACCCGTCTCCGGAGTCGACCGCGCCGCGTTTTTCAGAGCGGGCGCCACTCTCACTTTCAGAGTCTGTAATGCAGGCACCAGGCCGAAGACGATTCCGGTCAGCAAGGAAACTACCATTGTGAACGCCAGCACTCGCCAGTCGGGAGATAGCGAAAGAGTCGTGCCAGACCCCAGGAGCTGTACCAGGAGTTTTACGCCCCAGATCGCCAGCAGCGAACCGGCAAATCCACCAAGGAGCCCTAACAGCACGCTCTCGGTAAGGAGTTGTTGCAACAGTCGACGCTGATTGGCGCCAATAGCCAAGCGGACTGCGATCTCGCGGCTGCGGCTGGCGGCTCGGGCAAGCAGCAGGTTGGCAACGTTCACGCAGGCAATCAGCAGGACCAGGCCGACGATGCCCATCAAGAGAAGCAACGGGATTCGGTAGTCGCTGCGCAGGCTCGAGACCCCTCCTCCACCCGCAGCCACTTTGATCTGGGCAGCCCGAATGGCGTTGCGGTCGTCGGACGTGAGCGCCGCCCCGTAATCCCCGTTCAACGCCTGCTGAAAAACGAGGTTCAGATTGGCTTGAGCCTGCGCAGGGGTGAGGTTCGGGTTCAAGCGCCCGATCAGCGAGAGCCAGGAAGTATTCCTTAAATTGCGCCAGTGACGGTTGCGAACGATCTGCGGCTGCATGCTCAGCGGCACGAACAGAGCCATGCGCTCGCCGACGACATCGCCGTCGAAACCGGGTGGCGCAATGCCCACGACAGTGAAAGGAAATCCATTCAGGCGAATATCTTTTCCGAGGATGGTGGGGGAGAGCGCGAACTTGCGCTTCCAATATTCATAACCGAGCACAACCACTGGGTTGGCGCTCTCGGTGGTATCGTCCGCGTCGGAGAAGACACGTCCCGCGGCTGGCTCGACGCCGAGCACGGCAAAAAAGTTCCCGCTCACCATGCGTCCGGTGATTTTTTCGTCGGGGAGTTGGCCTTGTCCGGCATCCACTTCAATGTGATGATCGCTGGCGGCCGCGCTGAGCCCAGAGAAAACAGAGTTGCGATCGCGAAATTCCTTATACAGCGGGTAGGAGAAAATCTGGGTGCTGGGCGTTCCGTTGTTGCGATCATTGGCCTCCGCCGGATCGCCCACAACCACCAACTGCTGCGGATCACGCACCGGCAACATCTTCAACAGGAGCCCGTTCACGACGGTGAAGATGGCGGTATTGGCACCAATGCCAAGCGCCAACGTACTCACCGCAACAGCTGTGAAGCCGGGACTCTTGCGCAACTGTCGCGCCGCGAATATGAGATCCTGAAAAATTCCATTCATGTAAATCGCTCCTCACTCGTAGCGCAGGGCTACCATGGGATCGACCTTTGTGGCGCGATAAGCGGGAATGATGCTGGCCAAAAGCGCGATAGCGGCAAGCAAAATTGTTACGGCAAGGAATGTGACGGGGTCAGTTGGCTTGACCTCGAAGATGAGGCTCGACAGGATGCGCCCCATCGCGAGCGCGCCGGCAGTTCCAATCACCACGCCCAGCAAAACCGGCTTCATTCCCTCGACGATGACCATGCGCAAGACGTCGCCAAGCCGCGCGCCCAGAGCCAGACGGATTCCAATTTCGCGCACGCTGCGTTTCACGCTGTAAGACAGAACGCTGTAAATACCCACGGCAGCCAGTACCAGAGCAAGTCCGGCGAATGCGCCCAGCAGCAACATGTTGAATCGCTGCTGCGTCAGGGAATTCGCAACCATGTCGTCCATGGTGAGAATGTCGCGCAAGGGCATTTCGCGATCGACGGTATGCACAGCATTCGACACGGCGGAGACTAATCCTGTTGGATCGGAAGTGGAACGCACCACCAGCGTCATGGGGAACGAGCTCCATCCTCCGTTAACCGGCGCGGAAACCTGGTCCAGAGGGAAGTAGAGAGCGGCACTCGGACGAGTCTGGTCTAGCCCGTCGACCTTCACATCGCCCACGATGCCGACCACTTCGCGAACGACGCCCGGGAAGAAAGTCATGGTAAGGCGTTTGCCGAGCGCGTCTTCTCCCGGCCAGAACTGCCGCGCCATGGATTCACTAATCAGGACCGCCGCTGGCCTTCCGGCGATATCGGCGTCGTCGAAGTCACGGCCCCGCAGGATTGGAATGTGCATCGCGCTCATGTATCCCGGGCTGGTCAGGCGCACATCAACTTCCGGTTGCTCCGACATCGGCACAGTGGGGCGGCCCTCGATGGCAATGGGTTGATGGGAGCCTCCGTTATCTAGAGGAATATCGTCAACCACGCCGGCAGCTTCGACGCCGGGCAAGGCTCGCACGCGCTGCAGCACCTGGTCGAAAAATGCAATTTGCTGTGCGGGTTGGGGAAATTTCGCGCGAGCGACCATCGCGTTCATGGTCAGAACATTGTGCGAGTCAAATCCTGGGTTCACCCCATGAAGCCGCTGAAAACTGCGGATCATCAGGCCGGCGCCGACCAGCAGGATGAGGGAAAGCGCAACCTCTGACACGATCAGAATGCTGCGTGTCCGATGCCCGCTCGAGTCCGCATCGGTGCGTCCCAAGCCTTGTTTGAGCGACTGGCTTACATCCGCCCCGGTCAAGCGCAAAGCTGGAAGAACTCCCGCCAAAATCCCGGCAGCAAAGGCAACCGCCGCGGTGAAAGCCAGAACCTCGCCGTCCAGCCCAACCGCAACCGAGTGGGGCAACTTGTCGGCGAGGAACGCCGTGATCAGCCGAATTCCGACGTGAGCCCACGTCAGGCCCAGGGCGCCGCCTGCAAACGCGAGCAAGATAGATTCGGTAAGAATCTGGCGGAGGACGCGACGCGAGGTCGCGCCCAGAGCGGTTCGAATTGCAATCTCTTTCTGCCTGCCAAACGTCCTGGCCAGTGCGAGGTTGGCCACATTGACGCTGGCGATGAGAAGAACGAAGGCTACCGCTCCGAGGAGTACGAGCAGCGCCGGGCGCACATCGCTGACCATGTCGTCGTGCAGCGGCACGACTATCGCGCCCCATCCTTTGTCGTCATCCGGATACTGCTTCTCAAGCCGGCTGGAGATTGTGTTCATCTCCGCCTGTGCCTGCTTTAAATCGACACCCGGCTTGAGGCGCGCGACGACCACCGAGTTGTGGTTCCCCCGTACAGCCTTTTCCCGATCAGTCCAAGCCATCGGTGTCCACATTTGCGCGAAGTCGGGAAACTGGAAGTTCGCGGGCATGACGCCGGCCACCAGATAGCTTCGCCCGTCCATCGTGATGTCGTGGCCAACAACACCGGGATTCGATCCGAAATGCTCTTGCCAGAAGCGGTGGCTGAGGATGACCACGTTGGAGTGGCCCGGTTGATCTTCCTCAGGCAGAAAGACGCGTCCCAGCATCGGCTGCACTCCCAAGGTCGCAAAGAAACCGGATGTGGCCGCGCACGAGTCAATTTGTTCCGGCTTGTCGCTGTCGGTGAGAGTGAACCCGCGGTAGCCGTAGATAGCCATCGCATCGAAGACATGATTCTGGCGCTCCCAGTCCAGGTAGTTCGCCGGAGAGACAGAGAAGGTCGTCATACCCGGAAAACTCGCCGGTGGGGGAACGTGCCAGACGCGCACCAACTGCCCGGCATTGGGGAAGGCGAGCGGACGCAGCAGCACTCCATTCACCACGCTGAAGATGGCGGTATTGGCGCCGATCCCCAACGCGAGCGTGACCACCGCCACCGCGGTGAATCCCGGGCTTTTGCGCAACTGGCGCAACGCAAAGCGAAGGTCCTGCAACAGGCCAGTCATACCTGCGCATCCTGCATGAGTTTGTGGAGCTCTTCTTCGGCGACGACTTTTCCGTCGAAGAGATGAACCTCGCGTTGCGCGTGCTTGGCGAAGCGCGGGTCGTGCGTCACCATGCAAATGGTCGCGCCCTCGCGGTGCAGGTCGGCCAGAAGTTCCATCACGGCTTCGCCGTTGCGCGAATCCAGGTTTCCCGTGGGTTCGTCCGCCAGCAGGATGGATGGCTTGCCGGCAAGCGCTCGAGCCACGGCGACGCGCTGCTGCTGACCTCCGGAAAGCTGCGAGGGATAATGTCGAAGCCGGTGGGCCATTCCAACTCGCTCCAAAGCCTCCATGACGCGCTGCTTGCGGTCGGCGGAAGGCATTCTCTGCCGGTAGGTCAACGGCAATTCGACGTTCTCGTAGACGGTGAGATCGCCGATCAGGTTAAAACTCTGAAAGATGAAACCAATTTCCTGGTTGCGAATGCGCGCGCGCTCGGCGAAGTCCAAATTTTCAACCGGCTTGTCATTCAACTGGTACCGGCCGGCAGTGGGGGTATCGAGCAGACCAATGATGGAAAGCAGCGTTGACTTTCCGCAGCCGGACGGCCCCGACATCGCTACGTACTCGCCTTTGGCTATGGAGAGATGCACGCCCGATAGCGCGTGCGTCTCAATCTCGTCGGTATAGAAAACCTTGGTGAGGTCTGCAATCTGGATCAGAGGTTGGTTCGCTTCTATCATGTGAGCTTTGCCTCGATTTCTGAAATCTGATTGTTAATCCTGGAGTCGAATGCGGTCCGTGTTATCCCAGCGCGACATGTCAGACAGCACGACCTTGTCGCCTTCGTGCAAGCCTTCCACAACTTGAATCGAATTCACCGATGCCCGCCCGACTTTGACGGGAACCCTGACGGCTTCATGCCCGTCTGGACCAGGCTTGAAAAGGCTGATGGTGCTGTTCTCCTGCCCGAACGCCGGGCGCCCGACATACAAAACATTGTCCAAACGTTCCAGGTCGACGGTTCCGTCCACACTCAGATCGGGCCGCGCGCCCTTAGGCAATTCGCCTGTCAGTTTGACGTCGACAGTGACCGTTCCGTTTTGTACAGCCGGATCGACTCGCATCACTTCGCCGGAAATCACGCCATTGTGGGTATCGACCGAGGCCGGTTCGCCGATTTGCACGTCCCGCGCCTGAGTCTCGGCCACCTTCAATTCCGCCATCAGGTGATTCGGTTGTACTACCTTGGCGAGCATCGCTCCGGGAGACACGTGCTCGCCCACGTGCAGCGGCAACTCCACCAGCACGCCATCGATGCCGGCGCGAACTTTCAGTGCGTTCAGCTGTTTCTTTTTCAGCTGAGCCAGGACGCGCATCTGCTCGACTTTGGCCTGCTGCTCGGCTAACTGAGAGTCGATTGCTTTTTGAGTGCTGGTCAGCCTTTCGCCTTCGAGACCATTGCGGGTGGTAAGTTCGTCGGACTTGCCCTTCGAGGCTTTATAGGCAAGGCCCGAGATTACGCCCAGATCGTAGAGCGCCTTGTCGGTCTGCGACTGCAGTTGCGCCTGCGCATAGTCCGCCTGCACGGTGGCCGCGCCCGCTTTCTGGTTCATCAGATTGCTTTCAAGCGTCATGCGCTGGCTCTGGTACTCGGCTTCGGCCGCTTTCAATTGAAGGTCGGCGTCGATCGCCGCCTGTTCGACTTGCGGATTGCTCATCTCCAGGAGCACGGTGTCAGCTTTGACCAGCGAGCCCGGAAGCATGCGAATCCGCACCACGGTGGCCTCGGTCTCGGCAGGAATCTGCAGCACCGACTCCTGCGACGGAACGAGCGAACCTACGCCGCGCACCTGCCGCAGCATGGGACCTCGCCTCACCGAATCGGTCCATACAGTGCCGCTCTCAACGGTGGGCGCCGCGGGCCGCAAGCGATACACGCCAATGGTTAAAGCTGCGAGCACCACAACGACCCCGGCCGCGATCGCGATCTGCCGCTTGCGTTTTTGTTGCTTGAACTCAGGACGTGCGATATCCATCACAGGGAGCAGTGGCAACTTCCCCGCCACTCTCATTCCGAAAGCAACTCCTTGAAATGGAACGACATGGGGCCGTTGTGCGGGGCTCTTAAAAAATGAGGATTGTCCGGTCGGGGATGAAGCTGTCCATAATCGGACAGTCGGAAAGAGAGAGAAAAGAAAAATTTCCACGCGAGTTTTGAAACGATCCAGGCAAGCTCCGCACTATCCCAATACGTGGAGGACATCGCGGTAAGCGGCGATGGGCCACAGTTCAGGAACGCAGCCCGGCAACCACTGGGATGGGTTCTTTAAGCGCCGGGGTCGATCCGGGGGGAAGCGACTCCGGCACTTTTGATCAAGATTTTTCTCAAGGAACGGCGCAGGCCTTCTTTCGATCCGAGATCACAGGAGTTCTATCTTCCAGTGCAGAATACTCGGCCCACCGCACCCACCGTTTGCCGCCGGAGTAATCACTCCGTTCTGAAACGTCCCGCCCTGTCTGCGCCACACCCCGAAAACGGCAACGGTGGGCCACCTCCAGTGCTACACTTTGTGGCACTTTCGAGAGTGCGGGGCCAATGCTTGGAGTTCCAGTCTTTTGACGAATCCTACCTCAGCCGCTTGCGGTCCGGAGATTTTCGCACGCAGGAAAATTTTTCCGCCTATTTCGGCGCACTGATCAAGATCAAGTTGAGTTCGCGGCTGAAGTCTCCAGAGGCGATCGAGGATGTGCGGCAGGAGACTTTCGCGCGATTTTTTATCGCCTTGCGCGACGGAAAGATTCTGCATCCCGAGCGCCTGGGGCCATACGTGAATTCGATCTGCAACAACGTCTTGCTGGAGCACTATCGCTCGTCGGCGCGGAGCAGTTCGCTCGACGACGAAGAAGAGAAGGACTTTCCGGCGCCGAATATCGATATGTTGGGGGCGCTCAGCGCGAAAGAACGAGAGAAGAAAGTCCGGGAGATCCTGGACAAGCTTTCGGAGCGGGACCGGCGCCTGCTGCGCGAGGTTTTCCTGGAAGAGCGGGACAAGGATGAAGTTTGCCGCGATTTTGGAGTTGATCGGGAGTATTTGCGAGTGCTGTTACACCGGGCCAAGCAAGCATTTAAGTCATCGTATCTGAAGCATGCGGGAGAGAATCCCCCAGATTTTGCTCCGGCTTAAGAGCGTGCTCAATGCTGCAAAGCCCCATTATTAGCGAGGGGGAACAAATCATGGACCACACAGCGGTGGTTCGAGACAAAATGACGGAAAGATATTTGCTCAACGAACTTGACCCCGCCACCCGGGACCAGTTTGAAGAGCATTACTTTGACTGCAAGGAATGCGCGCGCGACATCAGCGCGGGCGCACAATTTGTGGAACACACCAAAATATTTCTAGCGGAAAACGCAGAACCGGTGCGCATCCCCGCCAGCCGCGAGTCTGCGAATCGAGGATGGTTTGCCTGGCTGCGTCCTGTATTTGCCGCGCCTGCGCTCGCGCTTCTTCTGGCCATCGTGGGCTATCAGAATCTGGTCACGTATCCTAAGTTTCAATCAGAAATCAGCCGGCCTCGGATTCTGCCCGCGGTTTCGGTGAACGTGGGAACCTGGGGAGGCGGGGGCACGCCCACAGCAGTTCCCGAAGGGAAAGGCCTGCTTCTCTTTGTGCGGATTCCTCCCGACGGCGCCTATGCGCGCTACACCGCCGATTTGTATGCTCCCGGCGGAAAGCTGGAGGGCTCTTTCAGCCTTGCGCCCGCAGCAGGGCAGGATCAATGGCCGGTCGCAATCCCGGCCGTGACTCGCCAGGCAGGCGCCTACACGTTGGCGGTACACGGCATGACTGCTTCCGGGGAAACCAAAGACTTGGGGAACGCGTCGTTCGAATTGCAGGTTCGAAACTAAAATTCCGATTTAAAAATTCAGGGCTGAGTTCAATGCCCGACGGAGGTACACTATGGCGATTATGACGGACATCGAAGCTCCCACGGCCGTAAAACCGTCGCATGATTATCATGCCGAAGCTCATGTGCTCAGCGGGCACTTGCAGCGGCCCATCAACCAGAAGATCGAGCGGCAGGCGCCGATTACGCTCAACGACAGAAGGGGCGGCCACTTTACGCGCCACGTAGAGGACTTCAGCGTCGAAGGGTTGATTTCCTTCGCTCGCGGTGAAACCAGGGTATCGGGAGCGCGCAGCTTAAAGAACAATGGCTGGGTAACGGTCTCCACGTCGATTCTCGAAGGCCTGAATGTTTTCGAGATCATCGCCGCCGACAGGCTGGTGACGCAAGTTTCCACCGATCATGCTTTTGAGAATGGCCACATCCCGCATGTAACATTTCTGGGCACGCAATTCACCAATTTTCGCGTTGGAGGCTTCCCGGCGGAACTCACCCTCACGCTCGGCATCTGCGGAGATCGTCCTGCGGACGATCGATCTTATTTCGAGGATGCGGCATTCCTCCGCAAAGTGAAAGACCAAACCGAGGCCATCGCGAACGCCAGCGGCCTTCCCAAAGATTTGAAGGAACAGTACGATAAGAAACTCGCTTACATCAACAATCTCATCGACGCAGCCAAAACCAGAGGTCAAGGCCCACACGAGCCCATTACATGTTCCCTGGTCCAGAACATCGGCGACATCCCGATTCCCGGGCTGCAGAAGTTCGGGCACATTCTGGTGATCCCGGAATTTGGCCACGTGGCGCTGGGCGAAATCCAACTGACCGAAAAGAAGTACGACGGCATCGACAGGCCTTGCGTCTCATTCGAACTGACGAGTGTCCGGATGAAGATGGGTTGCGTCGGGGACGGTCCCGTGTCGGCCGGAACGGTGACTACAAACGGGGCTCACAAACCTTAAAGTTTGCTCTGCTGCTGGTTTCCGCGCTTGGCATCAGCTCTTGCGGCCGGCTGTTCGAATCGCCAGAGCTCGCCTTTGAACGTGCCAACCAGGCGTTCATTCGCGGAGACCTGCAGGCAAGCAAAACCGAAGCAAAAACTAAATACGAAAAGTTTAGAAATTCCAATCCCGACTTAGCTTGGCGATTTCGCATCCTGCAGGCGAAAGCCTCGCTGTGGCAAGGCCTTTTCGGGGATGTGGTGAGCCTCCTCGAACCCGGCCCGAAAGCCATCCAGCCGGCTCTATCCATCCCCACCCTCGCGCTTCTGGGCGTAGCCCACGCCCATCTGCAGGAATATTCTGATGCGGAACGCGACCTGAACGAGGCTGCCCGATTGTGCAGTACCGATGCGACTGCAAGCTGCGGAGAAGTCCTGCAGGCGCACGGCCT
>DASSRO010000374.1:0-23087 GCA_035701745.1 Candidatus Sulfotelmatobacter sp.
CCGAACCTTGAGTCGTAACAATCAGCACGGCATCTCCCTTTTGCAAATCGCCAACGCTGATCACCGGCATGCGACTCAACAATTGTTGCAAGTCGGGCGCTCCACCTTGGCGCATGCCGCCACCGTTCATTCCGCCCCCGCCTGCAATCGTCCCCGCGGGCTGGGTTCCTGTTTGCTGACCGTTGCCGGCGGGCGCAGCACCCGAATTCGATCCGTTTGCGCCCGGTGCTGCCCCTGCCATGGATCCTTTCAAGCGTGCGGCGATGCGCTGCGCCATCTCCGCTGGCAATTTGTGAAGTTGCGAATCAGCTGTAACCTTCACCTGCACTGGCTTCTTGCTCAATAAATCTTGAACGGTAATCGTGCCGGAGCTTGCATCGACCGCGTTGACCAGGCCCGCGACATTGCGGAAGCTTCCGGTAACGATTTCTTCCGCCGTCACCTGGGAACCGTCGGGGCTACGATCGCCGCGCGCCCGCAGTTGATCGCCCGGTCGAATTTCCTGCAGCGTGCTGGGTTTGGCGTCGTCGAACTTCACCGAGTCCGGAGCGTAGCGGCGAAACACAGTGTTCTTCGAGGTCTGCACCGCGATTTCTTTCTTCCCGCCGAGGCTGGCCACCGAAATGTTTATGGTGCCGGTGGCCGCATCGACCGTGCTCACCAAGCCTCCCATGCCCCGCTTCAGCCAATCCTGACGCTCCTGTTCGTGCAGCGCCTGCAGGTCGGAACGCGGAATCACAATCACTTCCAAAGCTGCAAAGGATGCGCCGTCTGCAGAAGCCTGCCCACGCACGCGAACTCTGTCGCCCGCCTGCAAGTCCTGTAGTTGAACGGGCGCGGCATTCTTCAGGTCTTTCTCTCCCGGCGCTATTCGCAGGATGCGCGCATTCGGCTGCACAGTCACCGTGATGTCCGACCCCGCGTCGGGCGTCAAAGTGAGGGTGTTCCCGTTTATCGCTTTGACGGCTCCAATGCGCCTCGCAACCGCGGGTTGGCCGGCGCTTTGGGCCTGGCCCACCGCTAATCCCGAACAACTCTGCAGGAAATCCGCCCCGCACAGGCTGAGAATCGAAATGACAAGTGTTGCGAGTATTGACCGCTTAACTTTCATGCTCTCACCTTCTAATCTACATTGCGACCAGCCGCTAAATTCGATGGTTTACAAAGTTTTACCGAGGTCAAACCAGGATTTACGGGTTGGTTGAAAAACTAGAGGCCGGCGTGCCGACAACAAAGTACCCACGGACGCATTCTTCCGGGGCTTGTTCCCTGCGAAAGATCACAAAATTCTCTCGTGCGTGTAACCCGCCGAAACTAGAGCGGCGAGCAGTTCGGCAATGTGATCGGGCCCGCGGGTTTCCATGGTGATGTCGATGGCGGTGTCGCCCAAATTTACGCCGTGATAGGCGCGATCGTAGGAGGTCTCGACGATGTTCGCCCGATGGTCAGCCAAGATTCCGGTGAGCCGGTGCAATGCGCCGGGATAGTCGGGCAAGTGAACGCGCAAGCGGACCAGGCGACCATCTTTCACCAGGCCGCGTTCGATAATGCGCGCCAGTAATGTAACGTCGATGTTGCCGCCGCAGACCAGCACTGCGACTCGCTTATTCTGCAGAGGCAGCTTGCGGTTCAGCACGGCGGCAATGGCGGCTGCCCCCGCGCCTTCCGCTAAAGTCTTCTCGCGCTCCAGCAGCAACAAAATCGCGTTCGCGATCTCCTCTTCTTCGACAACAACAATGTCGTCGACATACTTCTTCACCAGCGGAAGCGTGCGCTCTCCGACCCGGCGCACCGCAATTCCATCGGCGATCGTCTTCGCAGATTTCAACGTAACCGGCTTGCCCTCCGCCACCGCGGCTTTCATAGAGGGGATCCTCGACGGTTGCACTCCAAAAATCTTTACCGCAGGATTCGTTTCTTTGACCGCGCAAGCGATTCCGCCGATGAGCCCTCCGCCTCCAATCGGCGCGACAATAACCTCGATATCGGGATGTTGCTGAAGAATCTCGAGTCCCAACGTGCCCTGCCCGGCGATAACCGCGTCATCATCGAACGCATGAATTAGAGTTAAACCGTCGTGGCTGCTCCGCTCGACCGCATTGTCGTAGGCTTCATCGTAATTCGTGCCGTGAAGCACAACTTCCGCGCCGTAGGCGCGAGTCGCCGATACTTTCGTCAGCGGAGTGGGCAGCGGCATCACGATATGCGCCTGGATTTTGTGTCGCCCCGCGTGATAGGCCACGCCCTGAGCATGGTTGCCGGCCGATGCCGCTATCACGCCGCGGGCACGTTCATCGCGGCTCAACGTGAGCAGCTTATTCAGAGCGCCGCGCTCTTTGAACGCTCCCGTGCGCTGCTGGTTGTCCAGCTTCAGAAAGATGGAATTATTCGTTAGCCCGGAGAATGTTTCCGAGTGAGTGCACGGCGAAATGCGGATGTCAGCGCGAATTCTTTGCAGCGCGGATTGAATGTCCGAGAGTTGAATCATGAGGCCGGCGCAGTCATTTTACTTCGCCTGATTCTGTTGAAGTCCATCTTAGCTTGCGCCGTGGCGGCTGGTAAGGATCACGAAGCAATTTGACGAGCCGCCGCCGTAGCTAGAGGGACAACCGGCCGCGCGGCGAGCGAATGCAGATAGGAATCGACGCAGGCCGCTGCTTTTCTGCCTTCGGAAATGGCCCACACCACCAGCGATTGCCCGCGACGCATATCGCCCGCCGCGAATACTCCCGGAACCGACGACATGTAATTCTGATCGGTGGCGACGTTTCCGCGGTTGTCGAGTTGAACCCCCAGTTGTTCGAGCATCCCGCCCCGCACCGGACCCAGAAAGCCCATGGCGATCAGCACCAAGTCGGCTTCCAGCGTGAACTCCGTGCCGGGAAGCGCTTCAAACTTCGGCGGCGCACCAACCCGCACGCCATGCAAATGCTTCACGCTGCCGTTTTCGTCGCCGGTAAACTTGCTGGTCGCGATGCTCCAGTCGCGCACTCCGCCCTCTTCGTGGGCCGCTTCAACTCGCAATTGCATCGGCCATAGAGGCCATGGCGTTTGAGGTGAACGCTCGTCCGGCGGCTTCGGCATGATCTCGAATTGATGAACCGAAAGTGGCTTCTGCCGGTGGCACGTGCCCAGGCAATCGGCGCCCGTGTCTCCGCCTCCAATGATCACCACGCGCTTGCCAGTCGCAAGAATCTCGATGGCCGGATCGATCGCGTCTCCAAGGCAACGCTTGTTTTGTTGAGGCAGGAATTCCATCGCGAAGTGAATTCCTTTCAGTTCGCGTCCGGGAACTTTCAAATCACGCGGATGCTCGGAGCCGCCCGCCAGCACGATCGCATCGTACTCACGTCGTAATTCTCCCACCTCAACGTTCCTGCCGACTTCTGCATTAGTAACAAACTTCACGCCTTCAGCCGACATCTGCTCAAGCCGACGGTCAACGACATGCTTCTCCAGCTTGAATTCTGGAATTCCATAACGAAGCAAGCCTCCGATGCGGTCCGCCTTTTCGTAGACGACTACGGAATGTCCGGCGCGGCACAACTGCTGCGCCGCGGCCAGTCCCGCCGGCCCTGAGCCCACGACGGCCACTTTTTTTCCAGTGCGGATTTTAGCCGGCTCCGGCCGAATCCAGCCCTCGAGAAATCCGCGCTCGACGATATTTTTTTCGTTCTGCTTGATCGTGACTGGAGGCTGGTTGATTCCCAGCACGCACGAAGCCTCGCACGGAGCCGGACAGATGCGGCCCGTGAACTCTGGAAAATTATTGGTCGCGTGCAACTGCCGCACCGCGTCCTTCCAGCGTCCGCGATACACCAGATCGTTCCAGTCCGGAATCAGATTGTTGACGGGACATCCCGTCTGGCAGAACGGAACGCCGCAATCCATGCAGCGCGCGCCCTGCTTTCGCAACTTCTCTTCCGGAAAATCCTGGTAGATCTCGAACCAGTCGTTCACCCGTTCTGCCACCGGACGGCGTGGAGCCAGTTCGCGCGAGTAATCCATGAAGCCGGTCGGCTTACCCATGCTGCACCTGCTCCCGCTGCAGTTCAGTCTCCGCGGGGACGGACACCGGTTGGCTCGGGACATAAGCCCGCGCACTCCGGCCTACCCCTAGCACTCGCTTGAATTCGTGAGGAAACACTTTAATGAACTGGGAAACCGACTCCCGCCAGTTCTCGAGAATCCGTTTCGCACGCGGGCTTCCGGTCAACTCTAAGTGTCGAGTAACCAGATCGCGGACAATCTGCAAATCCTGCTCCTCGAGCAGCGGCTCCAGATCGACGGAATCAAGGTTGCAGCGTTCCTCCGTGAAATCGAAGCGATCATCAAAAACGTAGGCGACACCGCCGCTCATGCCCGCCGCAAAATTCCTGCCGCACGAGCCCAGCACCACTACCAGCCCGTTCGTCATATATTCGCAGCCGTGATCGCCAACACCTTCGACCACCGCGGTCGCGCCCGAGTTGCGCACCGCGAAGCGCTCGCCGGCTACCCCGTTGAAAAATGCTTCGCCACTGGTTGCGCCGTACAGGGCAACGTTTCCGATCAGAATATTTTGCTCCGGAGCGAAGCCGGAAGCGCGCGGCGGATACACAATAATGTGTCCGCCGGAAAGTCCTTTGCCGACGTAATCGTTGGCATCGCCTTCCAGCTTGAGAGTGACTCCCTTCGCCAAAAACGCTCCCAGGCTTTGACCCGCCGAGCCCGTCAGGTGGATGCGAATCGCGTCATCGGGCAGCCCGGCTGAACCATAGCGGCGCGCGATTTCTCCACTCAATATCGTGCCCACCGACCGATGCACGTTGCGTACCGGTAAATTGATTTCAACATTCTTCAAGTTCAGCAAGGCGTCGAGAGAGTGCTCGACCAGTTGATGATCCAGTGCACGCTCCAGACCGTGATCCTGGGTGTGTACGCAACGGCGAGCCACGCGCGATGGCACAGGCGGGTTATAGAGGATCGCCGAAAAGTCCAGGCCTTTCGCCTTCCAGTGATCCACAGCCCGCTCCGCATCGAGCATGTCAACGCGGCCTACCATCTCGTCGACCGTGCGGAATCCCATCTCCGCCATATATTGCCGAAGCTGCTCCGCAATAAAAAAGAAAAAATTGATCACGTGCTCGGGCTGCCCCTGGAATTGCTTGCGCAACGCAGGATCCTGAGTCGCGATGCCCACTGAACAGGTGTTGAGATGACACTTGCGCATCATGATGCAGCCCATCGCAATCAATGGGGTCGTCGCAAAACCGAACTCCTCAGCACCCAAGAGCGTCGCAATGGCAACGTCGCGGCCAGTCTGCAGCTTTCCGTCGGTTTGCACCCGGATGCGGCTCCGCAGATCGTTTAGCAACAGCACCTGCTGCGTCTCGGCCAGGCCCAGTTCCCAGGGAATTCCTGCATGCTTGATCGAACTCAAAGGCGATGCGCCCGTGCCGCCCGAATCGCCGCTGATCAGGACGACGTCCGCGTGCGCTTTGGCCACGCCGGCTGCCACCGTGCCCACGCCCACTTCGGCAACCAACTTCACGGCGATGCGAGCCGTTGGGTTGACGTTTTTCAAGTCGTAGATCAATTGCGCGAGATCTTCGATCGAATAAATGTCGTGATGCGGCGGCGGCGAAATCAATCCAACTCCGGGCACCGAATGCCGCAAACGCGCGATCACTTCGTCGACCTTGTGCCCCGGAAGCTGTCCACCCTCGCCGGGCTTTGCGCCTTGTGCCATCTTGATCTGCAACTCATCCGCGTTCACCAGATAGTTCGCCGTCACTCCGAAGCGCGCCGAGGCCACCTGCTTAACCGCACTGCGGCGTAAATCGCCGTTGGAGTCTGGCTTGAAGCGCTCTTCGTCTTCCCCGCCTTCGCCTGTGTTGGACTTCCCGCCGATGCGGTTCATCGCAATCGCGAGAGTTTCGTGCGCTTCCTTGCTGATCGATCCGAAAGACATCGCGCCCGTCGTGAACCGCTTAACGATTTCCTTTGCGGGCTCGACCTCTTCGATCGGAACCGGCATCTCGCTCTTCTTCAGCTTCATCAACCCGCGAAGTGTGCACAGGTTCGCGCTCTGTTTGTCGATGAGATCGGTGTACTCCTGAAATGTCTCGAAGCTGTCCTGCCGGACGGCCTGCTGCAACTTGCCAATCGTCAGCGGATTCAGCAGGTGGTATTCACCATCAACCCGCTGGTGATAACTGCCTCCCACCGCAAGCTCAGTTTCGAACTCGGTCAGCGGACGGAATGCATAATCGTGCTTCATTTGCGCTTCAGCCGCGAGGACAGCTAGCCCGATTCCTTCCAGGCGCGAAGTTGTGCCGGCAAAGTAAGAGTCGATCAGATCCCGGTTCAGCCCGATGGCCTCGAACACCTGCGCTCCCTGATAACTTTGCAAGGTGGAGATGCCCATCTTGGAGAAGGTCTTCAACAATCCCTTCTTGATCGCCTTCATGAAATGACTGACTGCAACTTCCGGTGTAATCCCATCCGCCAACTCACCGCGCCAAACCAGGTTTTCCACGCTCTCTAACGCAAGGTAGGGATTGATCGCACTCGCCCCATATCCGCTGAGCAAAGCAAAATGCATTACCTCGCGTGGCTCGCCCGATTCCGTGATGAGCGCGACCTGAGTTCGCGTTTCTTCCCGCACCAGCAAGTTGTGCACTGCAGCCAGTGCCAGCAGGCATGGAATGGGCGCGTAATCTTTATCCACGCCGCGATCGGAAAGGATGAGCAGAGAATATCCCGCCTTCACCGCCAGCGAAGCGCGCTGGCACAGTTCGTCGAGCGCCCGCTTCAATCCTTCTTCGCCGTCGCGCGCTCGAAACAACGCCGGCAACGTGGTCGCGAGCAAATCGCGATTTGAAACCCGGCGGAGTTTTTCCAGCTCACGGTTTGTGAGCAGCGGGTGTGCCAGCTTCAGCATGTGGCAGTTCTCCGGCGCCTCCTCCAAAATGTTGCGCTCGCTGCCGATGTAGCTGATGAGCGACATCACCATCTCTTCGCGAATAGGATCGATGGGAGGATTCGTAACCTGCGCGAATAACTGCTTGAAGTAGTTAAATAACGACTGCGGCTTGTCGGAGAGACAAGCTAGAGGCGTATCGGTGCCCATTGAGCCAACAGGCTCTTCGCCCTTCGACGCCATCGGAGCCAGAATCATCCGAAGGTCTTCGTCGCTGTAACCGAAAGCGCGCTGTCGCCGGAGCAGCGTCTCGGCATCGGGATAATGCATGCGCGAGGGCTCGGGGAGTTGGTCGATCGTGATCTGATTCTCTTTCACCCACTCGCCGTAGGGCTGTCGCGAAGCCAGCGTCTGTTTGATTTCTTTGTCGGAGACGATGCGCCCCTCCACCGTATCCACCAGGAACATCTTCCCCGGCTGCAAGCGTCCCTTGCTCTTCACTTGCTCCGGAGCAATATCGAGCACCCCGGCCTCCGAGGCCATGACGACGAGTCCGTCGTGCGTTACAACATATCTCCCCGGCCGCAATCCGTTGCGGTCGAGCGTCGCACCAATCACCCGCCCATCGGTGAATGCGATCGCCGCAGGGCCGTCCCAAGGCTCCATCAGGCACGCGTGATATTCGTAAAACGCGCGCTTCTCCGGCTTCATGTGCGGATTTCCCGACCAAGCCTCGGGAATCAGCATCGCCATAACGTGCGGAAGGCTACGCCCTGCCTGAAGCAGCAACTCCACCGCGTTGTCAAAATTCGCCGAGTCGCTGCCGTCAGGAGCGATGATGGGATGCAACTTCTTCATGTCATCGCCCAGCAGCGGAGACTGGAGCAACGATTGCCGGGCCTGCATCCAGTTCACATTGCCGCGCAGCGTATTGATTTCGCCGTTGTGCGCGATATAACGATATGGATGGGCTCGCTGCCAACTGGGAAACGTATTCGTTGAAAAGCGCTGGTGCACCAGGCAGAGCGCGCTCTCCGCATCGGGGTCCGACAGTTCGCGGTAGAAATTTTCAATCTGCGGCGCCAGCAACAAGCCTTTGTAAACGATGGTGCGGCAGGAGAGCGATGGGATGTAAAACATCTCGGCGTCCTCAATGCCCGACTCCCGAATCTCGTTCTCCGCCCGCTTGCGCACGACGTAAAGCTTGCGCTCGAAGGCGTATTCCTCCATCCCCGGCGCGCATTTCACGAATATCTGCTGAATATAGGGCTGTGAGGCCCTAGCCACGCGGCCGATCGCGGAGGCATAGACCGGCGTGTCGCGCCACCCGAGCAGGGTCATTCCCTCCTCGCGCACGATGCGCTCGAGAATTCCTTCGCACTGCAACCGTTGGTGCTTTTCTACCGGCAGGAACGTCATGCCCACGCCGTAGGCTCCCGGTTTCGGCAGCGAGAACCCGAGTTTCGCGCATTCGCGCGCGAAGAATTTGTGAGGAATCTGGATGAGAACGCCCGCGCCGTCGCCCGTCTCAGGATCGCAGCCGCAGGCGCCGCGATGCGCCAGGTTGAGCAGGACCTGAATTCCCTGACGGATGATGTCGTGGCTCTTGTGGCCACCGATGCTGGCCACAAACCCGATCCCGCAAGCGTCGTGCTCGTACGCGGGATTGTACAGGCCCTGCGCACGAGGCAGGCCGTTGCTCGGGTTTAGAGGCGTCGTCATGGACTCCGTCCAGGGGACTGAATTCCTTTCGAATCATTCGTTCTTGGGCGTGACTCTCGGGGGCGACGGAGCGTCGCACACTTCTGCTCAGGAACAGACGCTGGTATTTTCGTGCCTGACCGCGGACAAAGTACAATGCAGAATTTCGATGCAACTCATGCAAATTTCCGAGCAGCCTGTAACCTGGTGAGCTTCCCTGAAGTCATTGCGAAGCCCGACAACTCCGCTATAATTTCGCCACAAGGCAAATGGACTTTGATCAGCTCATAACGTTTCTGGAAGTTGCCAGGCAGGGCAGCTTTTCGCGTGCCGGCGAGAAGGTTTTCCGTTCCCAATCGGCGGTTAGCGCCCAAATCCGCCAACTGGAGCAGGAATACGGAGACCGCCTGCTTGATCGCTCGGGCAAGACCGTAAAACTCACTCCGGCCGGGCAGGTATTCTTCGAGTACGCCGAGCGCCTGAAGAACCTGCGCGATGAATCGCTGACAGCGGTGGCCGACCACAGCGGTACGCCGCGCGGCACGCTTCGAGTCGGCGCTAACGAGGCGACCTGTCTCTACGTTCTGCCGGAGGTTTTCGCGGAGTACTGCCGCCGCTATCCTCCGGTACAGATCAGCATCTACCGCAACTTCAGCTACAAGATCGTGGAGAAGTTAGAGAACGGCGCGGTAGAGGTGGGCATTCTCACGCTGCCCATTCAATCTCCGAGCCTGAAAATCCAACCGATTTTTCGCGACAAGCTCATGTTGATGGTGAGCCCCAAGAATCCGCTGGCCAAATTCAAAGTGGTGCCAGTCAGCGAAATCGTCAAACATCCGCTGCTGTTCCCTAAAACAGGACACACGCGCAGGCTGCTCGACAAGCTCTTTCGCCCTCACAGCGCGGAACTTCAGGTTCGCATGGAACTGCCCAGCATCGGGATGATTAAGAGTTTCGTCGCGGCCGATTTGGGCGTGTCGCTAATCAGCGCCTCATTCGCCCGCGACGAAGTCGATTCCGGCCGGGTCAAACTCATCGACCTCGAAGATGCCGAACTGTACCGCGAACTCGGACTCGCCTACCGTCGCGATCGAACTCTCTCCGTGGCCTCGACCGCGTTCGTCGGCCTCTTGCGGCAGTTCGCCACGCAGATGAAGAAGACTGACAGCTGAGGGCGCAGTCCTCCGTCATTCATTCCCAAACGGAAATCAGTTCCCCAGCTTTGCAGCTTTGGAGGAAGAGTCGACCGTCGAAACCGGCAAAGGTTCGATGATGTGCAGTCCGCATTCTGTCTTGGCGAATCCCGGCCAGCGACCCGCCCTCGGATCTTCTCCCGGCCTCACCGCCCGCGTGCAATGCGTGCAACCGATGCTGGGATAGTCCTGGTTGTGAAGTTCGTTGTAGGGCACGTCGTGGTCGTGGATGTAGCGCCAAACCTGCTTCGATGTCCAATCGACCATGGGATTGATTTTCACCAAACCGAATTTCGAATCCCATTCAATCTTGCTCGCGCTTGATCGGGCCGACGTCTGGTCGCGACGAATGCTGGCGATCCACGCGCTTAACTCGCCGAGTTTGCGCCGCAGCGGCTCCACTTTGCGCAAGCTGCAGCACAGGTCAGGATCGCTTGCCCAGAGCGAGTTTCCGTGTGCACGCTCCTGCTCCTCGGGCGAGAGAAGCGAGTAAACCTTTTCAATGGCGATTCCGTATTTTTCCTCAATCCGATCCATCAAGGCATAAGTTTCGGGAAAGAGAAATTCAGTGTCGATGGTGAAAAGACGGAAGTCTTTACGGACTCGCGACGCCATATCGATCAGCACCATCCCTTCGGCGCCGAATGCCGAGGAAATCGCCACTCTGCTCTCGAAGGTTTCGAACGCCCAGGTCAGAACCCGTTGCGGTGTCCAGTTCTCCGCGGCACTCTGAACGCTTGCAATCAACTCTTTCACGTCGTGCTCCGCTTGTTCTTTCACGCGATTGGCTCCTCGTTGAATACTGCAGCGGGAATGGCGGCGCTATCGCCTGCCGCGATCTCAAATTCCTGCGCCAGCAAAACCGGGTCGGCAAAACGCACTACTTCGCCCACCACCAGCAAGGTGGGCGCGGCGAGTCTTGGAGAAGTCGCCAGCTCGGCAATCGTTGAGCGGTGAGTGCGCTGCTGCGCGGTGGTCGCGCGCGAAATGACAGCGCATGGCGTCCTTCCGGCGAGTCCGGCACCTTTCAGCTTCGCGGCGACGTCCGAATAATTTTGCCCTGGCATATAAATCACCAGCGTCGCACCGCTGCCCGCCAGCTTGCTCCAGTTCGCGGCCTCGCTCCCGGAGGCCTGATGCGCCGTAATGAACACCAGCGCCGACGATGCGCGGCGATGAGTCAACGGTATCTGCGCCGCCGCTGCGGCTCCCAGCGCGGAAGTCACGCCCGGCACAATCTCATAAGGAATCCCGGCCCGCCGCAGCGCCTCGATCTCCTCTCCCGCGCGGCCAAAGATCATTGGATCGCCGCTCTTCAGGCGAATCACTTGCAACCCGGCCTCTGCGAGCGCGATCATCAGAAAGTTGATTTCTTCCTGCGCAATGTTTTTCTTGCCGCAGCGCTTGCCCACGTTGTGTACCTGCGCCGTTGAAGGAGCAAGCCTCAAAATCTCTGCCGAGACCAGATCGTCGTGCAGCACCGCGTCGGCCGTGCGCAGCACCCGCAGCGCCTTCAGCGTAAGCAACTCCGGATCGCCCGGCCCAGCGCCCACCAGATAAACTTTTCCCTTCATGCTCCTTCTCCTTTTGCGCTGAGTTCGGGCGCTTCGGCCAACGCCGCTTCGAAGGCTTCCCTGCTGGCCAACGAATGCAACAACTCCAATTTGCGTTCTTTATCGAGATCGCTGGCCAGGATCAGCTTGCGCGTCTCTCCCAACTCCGCGACCCACGCCGCGTATCCCGGCCCAAACTGTTTCTCGAGCTGCTGTCGAATGTTCTGCGCCAACGATGGACTCTGCCCGGCTGTCGAAACGGCAATTTGCAGGTCGCCACGCCGCACCACCGCCGGATAAAAGAAATCGCAGAGATCCGGAACATCTACCACATTGCACAACACTCCGCGCCGCTGCGCCTCGTGATACACGCGCTCATTCAAAGTCCGGGAATTTGTCGCCACTACCGCTAGAAATGCCCCGTCCAAGTCGTCCGCCGAAAAAGCGCGCACCTCCAGTTCGAGCTTCCCTTCGCGCGCCCACTCGCGAACCGCAGGACTTGCTTCCAACGCGACGACGCGAATATGAGCCCCTGTCTCCAGCAGCCCAGCAATCTTCGGCTCGCCGATTCTTCCGGCGCCTACGACCAGGCATTGCCTGCCTTCCAGCTTCAAGAACATGGGAAATAAGTTAGTCACCGATCCCTCCCGCTATGTGCGACAAACTGCGAGCCGGATCAGGCAGATCGCGGGCCACCGCCGTTACCATCTCGCCCGCAAGACATTCGCGCAGCTCGGCATCGCTGTGGCGCACGAAAAAGCGCCGCAGATTTTCTCCCGGCTCGCGCTCCGCCAGATATCGCCCTAAGAGTCTCTCGAGAGCATCCGGCACTTCCGTCGCGGCGCAACGATATCCAATGGGCCGCGCCGTGGCCTGATGCATGCCTAACGCTCCACCCACACAGAAGTAGTAGGCATCCACCAATCGGTCTTGAACCTTGATCTTTTTTCCCTCAATGCCAATATCGGCGATCCAGTGTTGTCCGCAACTGTTGGGGCATCCGGTAACGTGCAGCTTTAAGTGCTGATCGAATCCCGGCAACCGCTCTTCCAACTCCTCCACCAGCCAGCGCGAAAAGCTCTTTGTCTCGGTGATGGCAAGCTTGCAGAATTCCGTCCCGCTGCAAGCCACGGTGCCGCGCCAGAACGGCGACCCTCCAACTTTCAAACCGATTGCGTCCAATTCTTTGGCCAGCGCCTCGGCGTTGATTGTCGGAACGTTTACGACGAGCAAATTCTGCATGTTGGTGGCGCGCAACTCGCCGCTGGCGAAGCGCTCGGCAAGCTCGGCCGCCGCCTGCATCTGATCGGCATTGATTCGTCCGCGCAAGGCCACCGCCCCTACGTACGACAGCCCCGGTTGTTTCTGCGCGCGAATGCCGACATGGTCGCGATAAACGTCGTCCGGCGGATGCTCCTCGACCGCGGGATCGAGCTTGAATCCAATACGCTCCTGCAATTCGCCGAGAAAACGCTCCGCGGTCCACCCGTGACGCAGGAAGAGAAATTTCAAGCGCGCACGCTCGCGGTGTTCGCGCAACGCTTCAGAATCGCGAAACAGTTCTGCAACGCCCTTAATCACCGGCAGCACCTGATTCCAGCGAACGAAGGCATTCAGTCGTGCCCCAAGGTAGGGCTCGGTGGAAAGCCCGCCGCCCACTCGCAGCGAGAAACCAACCTCCGGCTTCCCGCCAGCCATGCGGGTTAGAGCGGTCAAACCGATGTCGTTGATCTCCGGATAAGGGCACCACACCCGGCATCCTGTAATTGAAATCTTGAATTTGCGCGGCAGGTTATAAAACTCGGAATTTCCTGCGAGCAACTGCGACGCCTCGAGCACCAGCGGCGACGCGTCGACAATTTCGTCAGCATCCACTCCTGCCACGGGGCATCCCGTCACATTGCGCACCACGTCGCCGCAAGCGCCGGTGGTATTCAGTCCCACTTGCCACAAGCCCTCCAGCACTTCCGGCAGCGACTCGATGGTGACCCAGTGCAGTTGAATGTTCTGGCGTACGGTGAGATCGGCAATTCCATTGGCGTGCCGCCGTGTCAATTCGCCGATGGCTCGCAGTTGCCGCGAAGTCATCATGCCGTTGGGAATGCGGATGCGCACCATGAACCGCTGCAGCGCCCGCCCTTCCCCGCCCTGCCCGCCAGTCACGCCCGCCCCGTCCCCCTGGGTGTAAACGCCCCACCAGCGGAAATATGTCCCGATCCATTCGGGAGGAATCGATTCGAATCCTTCGCGAGCAAAGCGCCGGATTTGCTCCAACCCTTCCCAGGGATTGAAGGTGCGCTTCAGGCGCTCAACCTTCTGTGCTTTGGTTTCTTTCGCAGTGTTTGTCATAAAGTGCGCGTCATAAAAAGTCCGGAAAAAATAAAAAACCCACCGCCAGCTTCAACTGGCGATGGGTTTATGAGAGCCGTTCTTAAGAAGAAACTCTTAGGTCAGCAACCTCCCCGCGCCAGCGCACACGCATGCACAACAACAACAACAAGTGCAGCAGCACGTCGCGCGAAGATTGCCGTTCTCTGACATTCGAGCCTTGATTCTAGGTTGAACAGCTTCCGCCGTCAACAATCGAACGTAAGAACTTGGATTCATAATTCAGATCGAAAGAATCATAATTTTTGCGGGCCCGTGCACACACCGCGTCTCGGCTGTAGAATCAGCCACTTAGAATCTCAAACAACTGTTGAGTGATACTCTTTGGTTGCTGAAAGGCTGCCTGCGCGGCGGCCCTACCCGTTGGAAAGGTGCCTCTTCGATGAAGCGTTCCGCCCTCCTCTTAATATCGTTCCTTCTGCTGCACACGATTTTTATTCATTCGCAGAACTCCCCCGCCCCCGATCCTTACAAGCCGGTTCTCGACCGTCTGGATTCGCTGACGCGTCAATCCGAACCGGACTGGCGCTGGCACTCCGACATTCCTCATCCAGAAGATCCCGCGCTCGACGATTCCAGTTGGGGATCGATCGCGGTCAAGAACGTCTCGGGTCCGCGCTCCAACAATCAGCCTGGAGAGCATTGGACAGAGACCCGCGTCCTGCGGCGCTGGATTCAGATTCCCGAGAAAATCAACGGCTATGCCACGCAAGGCTCGCGAGTTTCACTCGATCTTCGATTCCGGAGCCCAGGAAGTTTGCGAATCACCGTCTTCTCGAACGGAGCGATTCTTTATCGCGGCAGCGACGACGACATTCTTCCCATGCTGCTAACCGAAAACGCGCAGCCGGGCCAGAAATTTCTCGTCGCTGCAAGGGTCGTCGCCGGCGATGACGTTCAATCCGAATTCTTCCACAGCGAACTTACGATTCAACCTTCGCACACACGACCCGATCCCGCATTTCTGCGCACAGAGATCCTCTCCGCGCGTCCCATCATTGCAGCTTATGAGGAAGGTAAATCCGAGCGCGAGCAAGAACTCGACGCCGCCGTGAAAGCAATCGACTTCGCTCCGCTCGAGCACGGCGATCAGGCCGGATTCGATGCCACGCTTAAGCAATCGCAAGCCAAGCTGGAAGCCCTCAAGCCATGGCTGCAACAGTTCAACATCCGCATCGTGGGCAACTCGCATATCGACATGGCCTGGCTTTGGCCCTGGACTGAGACGGTCGAGGTCGTACGCAACACATTTCAGAGCGTGCTAGACCTGATGCGTGAATATCCCGACTTCAAATTCACCATGTCTTCTGCCCGCACCTACGAATGGATGCAGGAAAAATATCCCGACCTCTTCCACCAGATCGAGCAGCGCGTCAAGGAAGGCCGTTGGGAAATCATCGGCGGAATGTGGGTCGAGCCCGACCTGAATATGCCGGACGGCGAATCGCTGGTTCGGCAAATTCTTGTGGGCAAGCGTTACTTTCAAAAGAATTTCGGCGTCGACGTAAAGATCGGATGGAATCCCGATTCCTTCGGCTACAACTACCAGCTTCCGCAGATCTATAAAAAGTCGGGCATGGACTATTTCGTCACCCAAAAGCTGCTGTGGGCGCACGAGTTCACCACATTCCCCTACAAGTTGTTCTGGTGGCAGTCGCCCGACGGCAGCCGCCTTCTCACTTATTTCCCGCACGACTATGCCGGAGGCATCGATGCCGAGCCCCTGGCGACCGACGTTTCCATCTGGATGCCTTCCATTTACGGCAAGACGATCCCCGACAAGCCCGAGATGATGCACCTCTACGGCGTCGGCGACCACGGCGGCGGGCCCACTCGCATCATGCTCGACCATGCGCAGCAGTTGATGGCTCCTGGCGCGGTTTATCCCAAACTTGAATTCAGTTTCGCGCGCGATTTCTTCAGCGACATTGAGAAGAAGCTCCCCGGCATGCGGGTTCCCACCTGGGACGGAGAACTGTACTTCGCTTATCATCGCGGCGTCTTCACGACACAGGCGGAAACCAAGCGCAGAATTCGACGCTCTGAGGAAACTGTCCTCAACGCTGAGAAGTTTGCGTCGCTCGCGTCGCTCTACGGGCGCACCTATCCGCAAGACGGAATGGAACTCACCTGGAAGAATTTATTGTTCGATCACTTCCACGACATTATGCCCGGCTCCGGCATTGCCGTGAACTATCTCGATGCCAAGCGCAATCTGGAAGATGTGGATCGCGCTGCCAATGATGTCACCAGAAGGTCACTGCGCGAAATCGCCGCGCACATCAACACGCAAGGCGACGGAGTGCCGGTCATCCTTTTCAATTCTCTCTCCTGGCCGCGCACCGGGGTGACTGAACTGGAGGCGCAACTCCCGACTCCCGCCCGACAGATTGAAGTTGTCGATTCCAACGGCAAGCCGGCCGAATCGCAGCTGCTTTCGCTCGATCCAGAGACTCACCGTGCCCGCTTCCTGCTCCTCTCGACAACGCCTCAGTTTGGCTACCGCACTTACCTCGTCCGCGCCGCGAATGCCGCCCCCGCCGTCCATTCCATGTTGAAGGCGTCTGCAGACACGCTAGAGAATGAATTCCTTCGCTTGAAAATCGATCCCCAAACCGGCTGCATGACCAGCCTGCTCGACAAGCGAAACGGCACTGAAGCGCTCGCCCCGGCCGAAACCGATACGGGCGGCCCCAAGACCTCACCCTGCGGCAACCTGCTGCAAACTTTCGTGGATAAACCCAAACAATGGGACGCGTGGAACATCGACGCCGATTTCGAAAAGCAGCATTGGGACCTGGACAAGGCCGATGAAGTAAAGCTTATCGAGAGCGGCCCGCTGCGTGCCATCATCGAAATCAAGAATCATTTCCAAAACTCAACTTTTGTGCGTGATGTCATCCTGTATGCCGGCGCGACGCGCGTAGATGTGAAAATGCAGGCAGAATGGCACGAAAAACATATTCTGCTCAAAGTCGCTTTTCCCCTCAGCGCTCACAGCGATAAAGCAACTTTTGAAATTCCATTTGGCTCGGTTGAGCGTCCCACGACGCGTAATACGCCGGCCGAGCAGGCGCAGTTCGAAGTTCCGGCGCAACGCTGGGCTGACATCTCCGATTCCACGCACGGCTTCAGCCTGCTCAATGATTGCAAGTACGGATACGATGCGAAGGGCAACGTGCTGCGCCTGTCGCTGCTGCGTTCCCCGGAGTATCCCGATCCGCACGCCGATGAGGGCCATCATGAGTTCGTCTATTCGCTTTATCCGCACGCCGGAGGCTGGAAGGAGGCGCTCACGGTTCGCCAGGGTTATGAATTGAACTACAAACTGATTTCCCTATCCTCCGACAAACATCAGGGCTCTCTTGCCGCGGAATATTCTTTCCTCCAAACACAACCAGAAAACGTCATTGTGACCGCGATGAAGAAAGCCGAAGATGAGAACGCCCTGATTTTCCGTTTCTACGAGTGGGCCGGAAAGGATGGCGACGTCACGCTTGAGCTTCCTCCCGGTGCGCAATCGGCCGAGGAAACCGATCTCATGGAGAAGCCAATCGGCAGCGTGTCCCTGCAGAATGGCCGCGTGACGCTGCATACCAAGCCTTACGAGATCAAGACCATCAGAGTGCAGTTTTCTAATCTAACTAAAATGGCTTCCGCGCCGAACCAATGACCGCAACTGAAACCAATAGCCGCACCGTTCTCGGCGTCGATATCGGCGGCACAAAAGTTGCCGTCGGCCTGGTGAACCGTGATGGCAAGATCGTCGCTCAGGGCCGCCAGCCCATGATCGCCACCGGAACGGCGGAAGCCGCTCTGCACGCCGTCACCGCCGCTATCGATTCTCTAATTTCTCCCGCTGCGGCTGACGGTGTTCAGAGCATCGGGATCTGCGCCCCGGGCCCGCTGGATCCCAAAGCCGGAGTCGTCCTCAATCCCCCGAATCTTCCCTGCTGGCGAAATTATCCGCTGGCGGAAAAAATCGCCTCGAAGTATCAAGTGCCGGTAAAGGTCGACAACGATGCGAACGCCGCGGCCCTCGCCGAAAGTCGCTGGGGCGCCGCCCGCGGCTTCCACTATGTTTTTTATGCCACGATCGGCACGGGAATTGGCACAGGCATCGTCCTCGATGGCCGCATCTATCACGGCAACACCGGTTCCGCCGGCGAAGGCGGACATATGAGTATCGATTATCGCGGCCCCTTCTGCGGCTGCGGCAAACCTGGTTGTATCGAGGTGCTGGCCGCCGGTCCGGCGATTGGCGCGCGCGCCCGCACAAAACTTTCCGCCGACCCGTCGCGCCACTCGTCGATCCTGGACCTGGCGAACGGAAATCTAGCCGCCGTTACTAGCGAGTTGGTGGGCCAGGCATATACCGCCGGCGATCCATTGGCGCGCGAAGTTCTTCTCGAAACCGTTCATCTCCTGACCACCTGGCTTGGCAACATCGTCGACTTGCTCGACCCCGATGTTCTCGTTGTAGGAGGCGGCGTGGCAGCGATGCTGAAACCTTTCTTCGATGAGATTAAAAGCCGCCTTCCCAGTTGCTGCGTCAATCCGCATGCCGCTAACATTCCGCTGTTGATGGCTCACTACGGCGCCGACGCAGGCATTGCTGGTGGCGCAGCGCTTTGCTCCGATAACCTTCCTTAACCGTACAACCGATCACGAACACAAGGGACCCAAAATGTTTTTTGCGCATTATTTTTGTCGATTCGCATCCTCTCTCACGATCTTCATTCTCAGTGTCACTCTTTCCGTGCTTTCGCAAAGCTACGACCTTCCCAAAGCTCCCAACTCCGAGGTTTTCACCCTCACTCCATCGCCGGGTCGCTTCACGGAGCCGGGCATCGCCGTGAATCCGGCCAATCCGAAGCAAGTGGTCGCAGTCTTTCAGGACAATGTGCACGCCGCCTTTTCAGCCGATGCCGGTCACACCTGGCAAGCCGCCGAAGGAGTGGACCCTAAAGACTATCGTGTCTCCGGGGACGTGTCGGCCGCTTTTGATAATCAGGGCCACGCCTTCGTCTGCTACATTGCCTTCGACAAGCTGGGAACCTTCAACTATTGGGCTCACGGCGCCACTCGCAACGGAATTTTCGTGCGCCGCTCGCTCGATGGTGGAAAGACCTGGGAGGCGGACCACATTCCCGTCGCCGAACAAACCAGTTCGCCCGGGATTCCGTTTGAAGATAAACCGTACCTTGTCGCCGATAACTCCAAGAGCAAATATGCCGGCAATCTCTATATCGGCTGGACGCGTTGGAGAATAGCCGACTCCCAAATGGTATTTTCCCGCTCGACCGACGACGGAAAAACATGGTCTCAGCCGATTGAAATCGATGCCCACCCCGGCCTACCCCGCGACGACAACGGCGCCGCCGAAGGCTTCGCCGGGGTGGTCGCTCCCGACGGCAAACTCTACGCGATATGGAGCCAGGACAACGCCATCATGCTCACGAGCTCGCGCGACGGCGGCAAGACTTTTTCCCATGCTCGCCCCATCATTCGCACTGCTCCAACCATGTTTGCTGTTCAAACGCTGGAACGGGCCAACGGGTTCCCGCAAATTGCCATCGACCCCAAGAGCAAGCGCCTGTACGTGACCTGGAGCGATTACCGCAACGGCGATCTCGACGTCTTCATTGCGACCTCCGACAACGCCGGCAAACACTGGTCAGAGCCGGTCCGCGTGAACAGCGATTCGGTGCACAACGGCGCGGAACAATTCTTCCAGTGGCTCGCCGTCGATCCCGCCGATGGCTCCATCGACGTCCTCTTTTATGATCGCCGCAACGATCCGCAAAACCGAAAGCAGATCGTCGTTCTGGCGCGTTCCACCGATGGTGGACGCTCTTTCCGCAACTATGCGTGGACCGGCAATCCATTCGAAGCCAACGGTGTTTTCTTTGGTGACTACAGCGGAATCGCGGCCTACGGCGGCCGCGTCTATGGCATTTGGACGGAAAAACCCGCTCCTGCGACAGAGGCAGCGGACAAGCCTGAGGAAAAAGCGAAGCCCGACGAGCTTAACGCTGCGAAGGCGCAACCTCGAGGAACGATAGTAAAAGTGGGAACTGCGGATTTCAGTACACCCGATCCCTCCCGCTGAGCGCAGTTCGGGATTTTCCCGGGCGAGACTTGCAATAGATCAATCCGGTCTAAGGCACGGTCATGTTGCGCTCGGCGAGCGCTTGCGGCCAGATTACCGGCTCACCTCGAGATGCCACCTCTACCCGCGAGGTCCTCGCTCTCCAGCGTCGCCTTGGATTCTCGATTTTCCAATTCCGCCTGCCGGAGTTCGGTCGCTTCGGCGGGATCCGTTCCCGCCTTTAATGTGGTCTTCTCGAGAAAATACCGCCAGCCTGCATGCCGGTCTGCCGAACTTTGTTCTCCTTCGAACCTTTTTAGGGCCGACTCAGCGCTGGTACGCCCTTTCACCACTTCGACGACGCCGGCGGATTCGTAGGTGCGGACGTTGTGGCGTATGACGACATAGGACGCCTTGATCTCTTCGTTGGTCAAATACTCTCCCTGGGCACCGAAACGCCCTACCCTGAGAGTATGCGCGAAACCCATGATTAGCAAGCCGAGTAAACTTAGGTCGAACCACGATCTCTGCGACTCGCGCAGAAATCGCAAAGTTGCCCGTGCATCGCCGCCCTTTTATACGCCTGGTTTCCCTCATTGCCAGGGGCTGGACCCCTGTGTTAGCCTCTTGTTCGAGGGATCACTTTGCAGGACAAAGTACCCACTGGGCTCGACCGCAAGGAAACCGAAGTTTACCGGCGTCTCGATCGGGAGCGGCTCCCAACACATATCGCCATCATCATGGACGGCAATGGGCGATGGGCCCGGCGCCGCCACATGCCGCGCGTCGCCGGTCATCGAGCCGGAGTGTCGGCCGTCCGCTCCACCGTGGAAACTGCGGCGCGCATCGGCATTCCCGCGCTGACCCTTTATGCATTTTCCGAAGAAAATTGGAAAAAACGTCCTCAAAGCGAAGTCAACTTTCTGATGGGATTGTTGAGCCGATATCTGAAGGCCGAAGTTCCCACTCTCAACAAGAACAACATCCGCCTCGAATACATTGGACGCCAGCACGAGCTGCCGCCAGACGTGCAGGAACGCATGGAATGGGCGCGCGAAGCGACCGCCAGAAATTCAGGCATGGCGCTCACCCTCGCTCTCAATTACAGCGCGCGCAGCGAGATTGTGGACGCATTTCGCTCGATAGTTAACGCGGCTTCACAGAACGGCGGACTGGAACATCTTGAGATCGACGAAGAGACGGTGGCCCGGCATCTTTATACCCGGCACCTTCCCGATCCCGATCTGGTGGTGCGTACATCCGGCGAAATGCGCTTGAGCAATTTTCTGTTGTGGCAACTCGCTTATGCGGAGATTTACGTGACCTCGACACTGTGGCCTGATTTTCGGGGTGTCCACCTGCTCGAAGGCATTGCCGAATATCAAAAGCGTGAGCGCCGCTACGGTGGACTCAACCACGGCGACGCGCATGGCGAGACTTCCGCGCTTGCCACAAAATCGTAACCACTGAGGGCACAGCGTCGCTGAGGACAAAGCTTCCTCTGTGCACCTCCGGGCCCTCTGTGGTTAAATCTTGAGTTCGTACCAAGATCCCCTTGCTCAAACGCATCGCGACCGCAGTCGTCCTGATTCCAATCGTGCTGGCGCTAGTTCTCCGGGCGCCAGTTTCTGTGCTGGCCGTAGTGGCCGCTATAGTCGCGCTGCTGACCATCCACGAATTCCTCAAACTCACGGAATCCTACGGGACGCAGCCCTTGCGTCTTCCCACCTACATTTTCGTCGCCGTCTTTTTTCTACTACTAGCCTTCAATGCGGGGAACGAAAAGCCGCTGCTATCCACCGCGATTTTTGTGTACTGCCTGGCATTCGCCGCCGCCATCGCACCCTTCTTGGCTTTAACTGTCTTGATGCGCCGCCAAGATCTGCGCAGCGGATATCCGGCCGCCGCCGCTTCGGTCTTCGCCTTCACCTACATCGCCCTGCCCATGGGCATGCTCGTTCAACTTCGCCAGCAATGGGCCGGCGCATTTTACCTGCTGTATTTGCTGCTGGTGGTATGGGCAGGAGACATTTTCGCCTACTTCGTTGGCAAGTCGATCGGGCGACATCTAATGTCGCCGCGTATCAGTCCGAAAAAAACCTGGGAAGGCGCGGCCGCTTCCCTAATGGCAAGCTTGGGCGTGGGATGGGCGCTCTTTCACTTTGCACTCCCGATCAGCTCTGCCCTTTTACGCGTCGGTCTGATCCAGCGCCGAGACGGCATGTTCGGCCTTGAGCAACCTTCGCTCGCTCCAATCCTTTTGCTTACGATCGCGCTGAATATTGCCGCGCAACTCGGCGATCTGGTGGAATCTCTGATCAAACGCGGCGCGTCGGTAAAGGACTCGGGCGCAATTCTTCCCGGCCACGGCGGCATGCTCGACCGCATCGACGCTCTGCTCTTCGCCGCTCCTGTATTATGGTTCTATACGGCTTGGCGTGTGATGCAGTAATCCCCCTTCCCACCAACGCCGCTTGGAGCGCGTAGAATAAAGTAATCTGTGCCTGCTCCGCAAAACAGCTCTCTTTAACGATGAAACGCATAGCTATCCTGGGATCGACCGGCTCCATTGGCCGCAGCACCCTTCGCGTGGCTGAGTCCTATCCCGACCGTTTCGAGATTGTCGCGCTGGCCGCTGGATCGAATCTGGAAGCCGCCTTCGAGCAGGCCCGGCGCTGGCGCCCGCGAATGATCTCCATGGCCAAAGAGGCCGATGCCGACGACCTTCGCGCCCGCCTTAAAAAAGAGGGTCTGAGCGCCATCGAAGTCGTGCACGGCGCACCGGGAACGGTGCAGGTTGCGACCCATCCCGAGGTCGACTTTGTGGTCAGCGCCATCGTCGGCGTCGCCGGCCTGGAGGCAACCTACGAGGCTGTCCGCGCTGGAAAGGTTTTGGGGGTAGCAAATAAGGAATGCCTGGTCGCTGCGGGCGAGTTGATCACCGCCGAAGCCCGCCGCCAAGGCAAGCCGCTGCTCCCTATCGATAGCGAGCACAATGCGGTTCATCAATGCCTTCGCGGCGGTCGCATGAATGAAGTCGAGCGCATCTGGCTTACGGCCTCAGGCGGCCCCTTTCTGCACACGCCCCACTCCGACTTTCCCTCCATCACCGTAGAACAAGCCTTGAATCACCCGACGTGGAAGATGGGCCGCCGCATCACGATCGACTCGGCAACACTGATGAACAAGGGCTTCGAGGTGATCGAAGCATGCAGATTGTTTCATCTGCCTCCCTCAAAAGTGGAAGTGATTGTCCA
>DASSRO010000375.1:0-2368 GCA_035701745.1 Candidatus Sulfotelmatobacter sp.
CTACGAATCTCCCGGAGAGCCCAATCAAATTGCGCCTTTCCGCCGCCTCTCTCCCGAAACTTCCGGCGGATACTTCTTCGATCCCGCCGCTTTCGTGGATGCTCCGCTCGGCCAGATTGGAAACGCGCCGCGCAGCATCTGTTGCGGTCCCGGAAGCGCCAATGTCGATCTGGGCGTTCACAAACAGTTCGCGATACGCGAAGGGACAAGTCTCGAGTTCCGCGCGGAAACTTTCAATTTGTTCAATCACACGCAGTTCTTCAACCCCGACGGCAACATCACCGACGGATCGTCGTTTGGGCAAGTCAGCCGCGCGCAGAATCCCCGCCTGATTCAGGTGGCGCTGAGGCTGTCTTTCTAGCGGTGGGGAGGGCGGGCGGCAGGAGCGCGTGAATTTCGAGAATCGATTTTTGGAGAACGAAGACAGAGACGAAGATAGGAACCTGGAGACAGGAACCTGACGACAGAAACCTGACGACAGGAACGACGATAGGCGCATGACGAAACTGAAACACATCTTGCTGTGCCTGGTGCTGGCGGGCAGCGCGCTGGCTGCGGATCCCGAACGCAAACTGCTGCGCCGCGAGGAGCCTGAGTATCCCGCTCTCGCCGACAAGATGGCGCTGCACGGCACCGTAAAACTGAAAATCTGGATCGCGCCCGACGGCTCGGTGCGCCGTCTGGAATACATTGGCGGGCATCCCGTGCTCGCCGAATCTGCCCTCAAGGCGGTCAAAGGATGGAAGTACGAGACCGCCGGCAAAGAGACCACCGCGATGGTCGAAGTGCGCTTCTAACCAGCCGCAATCACCGCAACCGAATCTCTGGTTTCACGAGCGTTGAAGACGCTGCGGCCTCGCGAAAATGCGTTTTCGCCGAAATCTTGTCAAGAGGGTAAATGCGCTCAGATGGAGCTAACTCTCTGCAATCATTCCAAATATAAAGTTGAAATTTTTGCCGGATGCCCCCGGCCATTTTGCTATTCTGGATATATAGACAAAATAAAAAGGCGCGGCCCACCGGTCGCGCCTTTCGTGTTTTCGGGGACGAGTCTCGGGCGGATCGATGAACGACTGGCAGCGTTTTCCCACGCCTAAGCAGCGTGGTGAATGGGTGGAACTCCAATTCATGGCCGCCGCCGCGCTGCACGGCTATCACGTCCTGAAGCCTTGGGGAGACTCGCTCGAATACGATGTCGCCATCGAAAACGGCTGCAACCTGACCCGCGTGCAGGTGAAATCCACCGCCGCCCGCAACGGCACTGGATATTTCTGCCAGTTCCACCGCAACTATCTGGCGAAAGAGTCTTACTCTCTCCGCGAACTCGACCTCTTCGCCGCCTACGTCATCCCCGAAAATGTCTGGTACATGATCCCCGCCATCGTGATCCTGACTCCCACGATCAAAGTAGCCGCCACACTGTTCCCCGTAACCACCCTGAAAAAAAACCGCTACCGTTACGAACACTATCGCGAAGCCTGGGACCTGCTCGGCAAAACCAGCCGCGAACTAGCCCGTTACGCCCAGCGGTGATGATTCCGCCACATCCAGCGCCGACGATTCAGCCACGCCCAGCCCTGACGATTCCGACCACGCCCAGCGCCGGCGACAAAATAAAACTGTCATCCCGACCGCAGCCGGAGCGCCAGCGACGGCGGAGTGGAGGGACTTGGGGTTTTGTTTGAAGTGGTGCGATTCCAACTCGAACCCAGCCGCAAAGCGGCGGCATTAAACAGCCCCGGACGTAAGTCCGGGGTAAGCAGTAGGAAAATGGAAGTAAGTCCCGGAGGGACGACAGAAGAGTGCCACGGGCCTCGAGGCGTTTTGACTTACCGTTAGACGAGCTTATGTACTTCATGCGGGAGGCCGGAGTACGATTCCGAATGCCACAATTGCGAGCTGTGCACCGTTGGTTCTACAAGCTAACTCCGACGATGCTAGCTACCCTTGTAGCCGTAGTCTACAGGGCGACTCAAGCTCTGAGGCTAATCCCTCCTGATGAAGTCCTTTTCCCCATCTTGGTCTTGTCAGCATGGCTGTTATTTCTATATTGGGTGTTTGCGAGCCCTAGAGCTGTACGAATCTATCGGAAGCTCTACAACAACTGGGCTAGAGAGAGAAGAACTATGGCTTATGCCTTGGCTGTTTCGATCGGAGCAACCGTTGGCGGATTATCCGGCGCCGGATGGTGGTGGGTGTTTGAGGTCCATCGTCAACAAATGACCCGATTGAAGGCGCAGTCCTCGTCCGAGCACACCGCAGCACTGCCGCCTCCGATCGCCTCCGAAGTGAAGCATGTTCCCAAACAATCCGACGGAAGTATAGAACAGGATAAAAACCTTGGGGGCGGCAGGAGGGATGTAGTACC
>DASSRO010000376.1:0-6711 GCA_035701745.1 Candidatus Sulfotelmatobacter sp.
ACCGGAAAGACAGCTGACGCCAACCACGCCCGCGCTTCAGGGTTGATCAGCTTTCCTTTTTCCGCCGCGCGTAAAACCGCCTGACCTTCGCGCGATTTCCGCAGCGCGTCATGTCGCACCAGCGCCGGTGATGATTCTTGCTGCTGTCCAGAAAAAACCACTCGCAGGCTTTCGACGAGCACGCGCGAACATAACCCAGTTGGTCCGAGGCCAGCAGATCCACGGCCGCGCGTGCAATCGGCCACAGCACCGTGTCGAAATCCAGCAGGTTGTCGAACGCCCACACGAATCCATGCTTTGCAGGAACCAGTTGCATGTGCCGCGCCGCAGCCCGCGCAAAACTGTTGAGGTCCGCAAGCGCCACGGGCGGCACAGGCCGCTTGTTGATCGTTGCCCAGAAAACATCGTGAATCGCTTCGCGCAGCTCTCTGCCTCGCAGCAATGATTCTTGCGCCTCCTCCGCACGCGTGTAGCTGCGCTCAAACAGCGTGTCCACTTGCGTCGCGCTGAGCACGCCCGTATCTTCGCCGAACCGCGCCAGGTCGATGTAGGTCTTCAGCAGTTCCTTCGGCTGCGGCGTATGCCGGTCGTCGAGCGTGTTCACAAAGTCGAGGCATACGTTTCCCCCGATCAGGTCGAAGCGCGGAGGCCGCCGCCGTTCGATTTTTTGCGGTTCTCGGCTGTGAGCCAGGGTCTCTTCCTTCACGTCTATTATCTAACCATTAAAAGCGTCTTGACAAGTTAGCAGGTAGCTCGATAGTATCGTACTAACCTTCAAAAAGCACTTAGGAGGTTAGATGATGATCAGTCATCAAGCGGCGCAAGTTCTGGCCCTCATCCGAGTCGGACATCTTAAAAATATCGGAGGCAGACCTGTGCTCGTGCAAAATCCAACTTCATCTGCTACGAAATCCAAACGCAACTACGCCATCCAACTCGCGCTGGCCTTTGCCGCCATCTACCTCGTCTGGGGCTCGACGTACCTCGCCATTCGCTACGCTGTCGAAACTATTCCTCCGCTCGTGACTGCAGGCATTCGTCACTCCGTCGCAGGGACGATTCTGCTGGCCTGGGCCTGGTCGCGTGGCTTTCGTCCTACGAGGGCGCATTGGATCTCTGGAATTGTGGTGGGGGCATTGTTCTTCCTGGTTGGGCACGGCTCGCTGCATTGGGCGGAAAAGTATGTGGGATCAGGACTGGCGGCGCTGCTCATCGCCACCGAGCCCATGTTCATTCTGGTGCTGGCATGGACAGTCAGCCGCCAGCAGATCAGCCGGGTAAGCGCGCTGGGCTTGGGTTTGGGGGTGGTGGGCGTGGCTGCCTTGACGGGAGCGGAACTAACGGTGAAGGGATCAAGCTTGCTGGCGCTGCTCGCGGTATTGCTCGGATCGTTCGCTTGGTCGGCGGGCGTGGTCATCTCTCCCCGGCTGAAACTTCCCACGGACGCGCTGGGAAGAACGGCACTGCCCACGCTTTGTGGCGCGGCGATGCTGCTGGTCGCGGCCGCACTGACCGGTGAGTTTCACGGGTTGCACTGGTCGACCATTTCTTCGAAGTCGATTTTGGGATTGGTCTATCTGATTATTTTTGGATCAGTCATCGCCTTCACTGCATACACCTGGTTGTTACAGCGATGTCCGCCGGCGCTGGTGGCGACGCACACTTATGCCAATCCAGTGGTGGCCGTATTTTTGGGATGGCTGCTGGTTGGTGAGTCGCTGACGCCGCGAGTAGTGCTCGCCTCAGTCGCAATCCTGGGAGCGATCCTGCTGATTCGCAGAGGGGAGCGCACCGCGACCGATGCGCTCCCACAGCACGCGGGTAAGAAAGCAATCCAGGCGCGCGCCATCAAGGAGTGCGCCTAGTCGTTGCGCTCCACTTCGGAGCAGACGACCCAAAGATGATCCATATACTCGCCGCTCATGGAGCGAAAGCCAGTGACTACCGCGCCGGGAGGACAGTGAGTCTCGGCGGGCCGTCCGCCGGGACGCGGGCGGGTGATAGATTCGGTAAAGTCGATGCGGTGTTCGTCGCGCCGGTCGTCGCGCCGGTCGTCGCGCCGGTCATCGCGGCGGTAGCCATTACGATCGTCGCCACGCCTGTCGTCAATAGGCCTGCCGTCGCCACGTCGGTCATCGCTGCGTCGATCGTCGTCGCGGCGCTCGCCGCGCATGTCCGCAATGTCTCTCACGTAGCTGCATTCGCCAACTGCTTCATCGATGGACGCGCCGGTTCGTCCGCGCAACCCGACCAGCGCGCGGCCACCACGGCAGTGTGCGTCCCATACGGGCCTGCCGCCGGGACTGCCGGTTCTTTCAGTCATGCGAATGTCGTCGCCGAGGTCGCCGTCGGGCCGTAAGCGGGCGCAGTCGAGCCACGCCTGGTTGAAGAACTCGCCAGTCTGCACGTGAAAGCCGACAGCGACGAAGCCAGGTTCACAGAGCGCGTCGCGCGAAGGCCTGCCGCCGGAGCCGCCGCCAAAGTCGCGCATAATGGGTTCGCGAGACCGAACATGAAGCCCGTTGTGGTCGTCACGGTCCCGATCGCGATCGTGATCGCGATCGCGATTCTGGGGCGCCGCTAGCGCGGCGAATGCGATGAGCAGCAGAATTGCGGCCAGGGAAGCGATTTGCAGCCCGCGATATCGCCACCACGCCGCTTCGCGGTCCAAATGATTCTTTGTCATGTACACGCCCTTTTAAAGATCGGCGCGCCCGAGCGAGCGCCGACCGAATTTGATCTGACTATAAAAGGGAATGGCACTGCCGACAATGCGAAGTCGGGTTCCTGCAACGAAATGCTTCCCTTTTTGGGTCAGTGCAAGGGAGGCAAGGGCAAGCCGCAGCCGGTCATTCTTCGCGTTAATGTACGTACCGGCCTGTATGCTTTTGTACGGAAATGTATTGTCATTCCCGTATGAACAGTTCATTGGGCGGCGCCCCCAGGGGGCTAAAGTCGCCAGGTCTATTGCCCGGCAGTTATGGCGCGACTGAAGTTATGCCCTTCCCGCAACTGACTAAGGCCGTGCTCTTCGACAACTACTAAAGGCGGCCGCTCCTGGCCACGGTCGCCGCTGCAGAGGTTAGTCTTTGGCGCTGTGAATCAGGTCCATGATGAGTCGATGGGCCTCACCGACGTGCTTGAGTGCGCGATCACGAAGACCTCGAACCTTGGCGTCGTCCTCCTCGCGGGAAATGTCCTTGTTGACTTTGTCGATCAACTCCAGGGCTTTCTTGTAACGATCGCGATGGCCAAGCTTCATGTCGACATGGGGATGATCCTTGAGATCCTTGCCATCATCGATGGAAGCCTTCTTGATTTCGGCGATAGCTTTCTCGATCTCTTCGATGGCATGCTGTTCGAGGTCGTCGACATGGTCGGAAGGAGAGAGTTTGTCCAGCAGGGCGCGGGCATACCGCAGATCGCTAAGCGCATGCAGGTAGTAAGGATGTTTGCCCGGGGTGTCGGCCCACGTGAAAGCGGAGTAGACGGCGACCACAAACACCAATACAGCACACTGCCGGAAAGTCTTCATGTTCTCCTCTTGCGTGGCAGAATGTGAAGTACGGACGCGGAATTGTACCAGAGGGCGGGAAAGACGCGGACTATCGAAACATCGGGCAGGCGCAGGGTGGAGAATCTGAGCGAACACTTCCTTTTGGGCCAGTCTGCTTCCATGATCGAAGGAACGCAATCGTCGCAGGGTCGCGCATCCGGGATAGGACGAGAAGGGAATCGTCTGTCTGGAGCGAACAGGAAGCGGCGTCAAAGTGCGGGGGAGCAGCAGTGATTCCTGAGAGACGCAGTTGTGTGCGGCACAAGGTGCATGGACCGGTATTTGCCAGCTTCGATGGCGTGACCGGGGGGATGATTTTGGATTTGAGCGAGCAAGGCGTGTCGATGCAGACCATCGTGCCGCTAGAGGCGGAGCGGCGGGTGCAGTTGCGGCTCGACTTGCCGGACTCTGACGGACAGTTGGAAACGACGGGATACATCGCGTGGGCGGACGCGCTCGGTCGGGCGGGGGTGCGATTCTCCGATCTTCCAGAGCAGGCGCGGCAGCGGCTGGATGAGTGGCTGATGCTGAACGAAAAGGCGCCGAGCCGCAAGGCTCCGAAGCTGACGTTTGAGCGCATGCTGGGGATGGGAATTGGCACGAGATCTTCGGGAAAAGCCGAAAGCAAGCCGCGTTCGGTGAGTCTGGAGGGAATTGGGCTCGAAGAGGGGTCGGTCGAAGGGGCGGCGGGCTCCAGCACAATCCAGTATGAGTTCAACGAGCTTGGGCCGGATCTTAATAGCGGACTGCGGGTGATTAGCGAACGGGCGCGGACGCTGTTGCGCGGGGATGGGGCGGCAATCGCGCTGATGGACCGCGGTCCGATGATGTGCCGGGCGAGCGTGGGCAAAGGCGGCCCGCCGCTGGGAACGCACGTGGATGTTGAGGCGGGGTTTTCCGGAGAATGCATCCGTACGGGAAGGGCATTGCGCTGTGATGACAGCGAGATGGATCCCCGAGTGGAGGCGGAAACCTGCCGGCGGCTGGGCATTCGCTCGATTGTGGCGGCGCCGATCCGCTACGAGCGCGAAGTGGTGGGACTGCTGGAAGTTTTTTCTGCGCAGACTTTCGCGTTCGATGAAGGAGACGTGGCAGTGCTGGAACGTCTGGCGCAGACTGCGCTGCTGATGCTCAGCCAAGTGGAGCGGTTTTACCGGAGGAGAAAGAAGGAAAGTTAAACAAGAGGGACCTTTCCATTTTCAAGTCAAAGTCCCCACCCTCTCTCGCCAAACTGCGGCGAGAGAAGGGTGGGGCACCCCGAACTCTCCACCCCTTCCACCCAGAAACTTTCCACCCAGAAACTTCATCCTGTACAGGCCTGGATTTTTTCTTCAGATCATTCTCAGTTTCCTTTGGCTACTTCCTGGGGTTGGAAGTCGGAGTCGCCGAATTGCCAGAGCAGGAACGACATTTCGTCGGCGAACTCCAAGTCATGTTGAGCGCGGGTTGAACCCATGCCGTGTCCGGCGTCGTAGTCGACGCGCAGCAGGACGGGCTTTTTGCTGGAGGTCGCGGCTTGCAGGCGCGCGGTCATCTTCGCGGGCTGCATGGGATCGACGCGCGGATCGTTGATGCCCGCCGTCAGCAGCACTCCGGGATAGGCGGTGCCGTCTTTCACGTGCTGATATGCGTCCATGGCATAGAGTCCCTTGAAGCCGTCAGCATCGGTGACCGAGCCGAACTCGGCGATGTTAGGCGGCCCGTTAGGAGTGAACTCCATGCGAAGCGCGTTGGAGCAGCCGACGCGAATCAGGGCTGCGGCAAACAGATCGGGACGTTGGGTGATCGCCCCGCCAATCAGGATGCCTCCGGCGCTGGTGCCCTCGCCCGAAAGGCGCTGCGGGCTGGTGTACTTGTGTTCGACGAGATATTGTGCGCTGGCGAGGAAGTCGTCGATGGTGTGCTGCTTGGTAAGCTTGTAGCCGGCGCGGTACCACTCCTCGCCGTACTCACCGCCGCCGCGCACGTGGGCGACAGCGATCACGCCGCCGCGCTCGAGCCATGCCAGCCATACGGGATCGAAATAAGCGTCGAAGGAAATGCCGTACGCGCCATAGCCGATGAGATGGGTTGGATGATTGCCATCGAGAGCGAGGTGCTTCGCGTGAATGATCGAAAGCGGAACCATGGTGCCGTCGGCGCTCCTGGCCTTGACTTCTTCGGATTCGTACCCTGAGGTGTCGATGGGAAGTGGCGGCTGAATGGCGATTTCGGTGGTCTTCCTGGATTTGGGATCGTATTGCAAGAAATGCGGCGAGGTTGTCCAGGAGACGACGTGGATGAGCGCGCCGGGTTCGGTAGGAGTAACCGAAATTTCCGACACGGATTGCCCTTTGGGCACGGGGATGGGCTCGACGTGGCCGTCGAAGGAGAGGCGGCGCATACGGCCGATGCCGCCGTCGAGATCGCGAATGTAGATGCCATCGGTGGCGACATCCGCCTCCTGAATGACGACTTCACTGGCCGGAACTACGACTGTGGCGTGAGCGAGATCAGGATCCTTGAGGCTGATGCGGGTTACTTCGTAGCGCGGCTTACTTTTGTGAGTGACCAGGTAAAGGTCGTCGCCGCGCGCAGCGAGATTGGTGATCGCGGAATCGACATCGAAAAGCTTTTTCCAGGCGATGTGGCCGGAGTTGAGCTGATCGAGCGGGATGTAATAAGCGGTGGCCTCGTTTTGCGTGCCATGGGCCAGTATTCCGAGAAGGTAGGGCGAGCCTGGAGTGTAGACAACGAAGGGGAAGTCGTTGTCGTCGATCTTGAGGTCGGGAGAATACCCGTAGCCGAAGACGAAGGGATCCTGCTCGGGGTCGCGGCCGAGTTCGTGCAGACAGGCGCGGCTGCGCTGTTCGAAGGCGGTGCGCGGCATGTCGGGTGTGAGCTTCTGCAGGCGGTTATAGAGAAATGTCTTGTTTCCAGGGAGCCAGGAGATAGCGCCGAAGCGGCCGCGGTCGATGGCATCGGGCAACTGCTTGCCGGTTGCGGTCTCAAGAACGTGGATCACGCTGTTCTCAGAACCGCCGGGAGAGACTCCGTAGGCGACCAGCGTGCCGTCTAACGAGGGCGTGAAGTAATCGATGGACGAGTGGACGCCGTCTTTGGTGAGCAGTTCGGGATCGAGCAGCAGACGCTCGGGGGCGTTGCCCTCTTTCACA
>DASSRO010000377.1:0-30468 GCA_035701745.1 Candidatus Sulfotelmatobacter sp.
GACGCGCAATCGGCAACACTGTACGGAGTGATTCCCCTGCTCCCGAACGCCGGCTTCGAGACGGGATCTGCGGACTGGGTATTTGCCGGAACCGGCAACGCGACCGTATTGAATGATCCCACCAACGCCGAAACAGGAAACGAGTATGCTTTGCTCACAGGTGCCGGCACGTTCGCGGCATATTACGCGACCGATTCTTCCGGCACGAACCAGTTCTTCCCAGTCTCATCGGGAGACGTGATCTCATTCGGAGGCAGCGGGTACAGGCTCGCGGGAGATGGTCAGGCTAATTACACGCTGTCCATCTACGACGCCAACAAGAGCAGTCTGGGCAGTGTGCATACGACCCCGAACAATGCGGCGACGCCGATCTGGGCGCATATGCTCGGAAGCTATACCGTTCCTTCGAACGCTGCCTACGTTAAGCTCAGCGCGCAAATCTACAGCAACACCATGTCGGCACAAGTGCGGCTTGACCAGGCTATCCTCACGCGCACTCCCGCAGGAGGTGGTTACACCTATGTGGGCCTGAATTTGCCGGGAGCCTTCACGTACCACTACGACAACATGCGGACGGGTCAGAATGTCAACGAAACTACGCTGACCCCCGCCAACGTGAATGTCCAGAAGTTCGGCAAGAAATTTTCCTATCCAGTGGACGGCTGGATGCACGCGTCGCCACTGTACGTCGCCAACGTGATGATCAACGGTACGCCGCATAATGTTGTTTACGCCGCGACCGAGCACGACAGCGTCTACGCCTTCGACGCCGATGGGAATCAGACCACTCCGTTGTGGCAGGTCAGCTTCATTAATCCTGCGGCCGGAATCACCACGATCCCGCCGGGAGACCTGGCTTACCAGAATACGCAGCCGGAATACGGCATTATGGCGACGCCCGTCATCGATCCGGTCGCCGGCACGATTTACCTCCTCGCCAGAACCAAAGAAAACGGCAGCTACGTCCAACGGCTGCACGCGCTCGACATCACCAGCGGAGCGGAGCGCGCACACAGTCCGGTCACTGTTCAGGCGTCGGTGCCCGGGACCGGAGCCGGCAGTTCAGGCGGCCAGGTCGCCTACAGTCCGCTTTACCAGAACGTTCGTCCGGCACTGGTGCTGGTCAACGGAACGGTTTACTTTGCGGCCGCATCCATCGAAGACAATGGCCCCTATCACGGATGGGTGCTCGGCTATGACGCCACGTCGCTCAACCTGGTCGGCATTTTCAATGTCACGCCCAACGGATCTGAAGGCGGCATCTGGCACGCGGGTGGCGGAATCGCCGCTGACGCATCCGGGAGCTTGTTCGTCCAGACCGGCAACGGGACCTTCGACGCCAACCTGGGCGGCGTCGACCTCGGTGACAGCGTCCTCAAACTGCAATTGAGTTCCGCAGGATTGAATGCGGTGGATTACTTCACTCCCTGGAACGAGCAAGCCATGAATGCTCACGACCTGGATATTGCTTCGGGCGCGCCCCTGCTGTTGCCCGATCAGCCCGGACCGCACATCCATGAAATGCTCGGCGGCGGCAAAACCGGCACACTTTACCTGCTGGATCGCGACGCCATGGGAGGTTTCAATGCCGCCGGCGATTCCCAGATTGTTCAGGAACTTCCCAACGCTTTGACCCAAACCACCGACACGCTCGATGCCGGACTTTGGAACGCGCCGACTTACTGGAACAATCTCGTCTTTATTTCGGGACGCGCGGATGTCCTCAAAGTTTGGGGCTTGCAGAATGGCCTCTTGGTCGGTCCTCTTTATACCAATCAGACAACGTATCTCTATTCAGGCTCGGTGATGTCATCCAATGGAGCCTATAACCCGATTCTCTGGGTGGTGCAGAGCGGCGGGCGCAACCTGCTGCAGGCTTTGAATCCGTACAACCCGATGCAGGAGTATTACGACACCGATCAGGCGGCGGGAGCGCGAGACCTGCCCGGTGGCATCACGAAGTTCGTCGTCCCTCTCGTCATCAACGGCAAAGTGTATGTGGCGACCCAGACCGAACTGGACGTGTACGGACTACTCTAAAAACGACACCGATCGCCTATACAATTTCCGGAGGCAGGCCCCGGCTGCACCCACGCATCAGAACGATTATGCCCAGCCTCGCGTCAACCGACGAAGACACTGCAAGGTGACCTTTAATCGACTGGCCCTGACTCGTGAGAACAGGAAGTCTGCGACTATCGGAGCGCATGGCTTGTGCTGTACCTCTCATCTCATCGCTGGCTTGCCGGCGGCACGATCTGGTTCATGCGCAGGTACTCCACCATCTGGCCGTAATGATCGAAGCAGTGCCCGACGATCAGACTCGTCATTGCCAGCCGCGTAGCCGTCCCTTCGCCGAACGGATTCTTGATGGGTGTGACGAGGTTCTTCTCGTTGATCGAGGCCGTCGCCTTTTGCACGTAGGCAAACGAACTGTTCAGGTACTTGAGAATGTCGGCCTTGGTCTTGACCGAGGCCGGTCCGTTTTCATCCTCTCCGGCTTCTTTTGGAGGTTTTTCGCCCAGAATCGACGATGCATAAATGAAGTTAACGGCCGCGACATGCTTCAACTGTTCGCCGAACGTACGCACGCCCTTGAAGTCCCCATTAGTCGGCGCAAATCCATATTTGTCTTCCGGCATGATCTCCGCCAGCGGTCCGTAGAGGTGCTGAATCCGGCTTACGGAGTTCGTGAGCACCTGCGCGATCGTGTTGACCGGCTGGTCCGGCTTTGAGTCTTGCGCAGTACTCAAGCACGGCATCATCAGGACCAACAACAGCACGAATAAAACAATCGACGACCAATAGATTCTTCTCATGGATTTCCCCTCGGGAGTGAATAGGTTTCTACGTCCAGCGCATGGACTTTAACGAATCGTTGAACTGAAAGACAAGAGAAAGCTGCCGTTCCTCGCACGGCAGATTCGGACACGACGCGAAAAAAGGGGCCCGCTGGTTGGCAGGCCCCACATGAACCTAACCCATCTTCTTATTTAGAAGTGGATGCGGCCGATCACCGTTCCCCAACTGCTGGTATTGGGAACTGTCTCGTTTTCTATCCAGAACTGTCCGGATGTCGCCGGGTCTGAGCTAGCCTGGGAATAGTCGCCCCAACGCTGCTCCCCGAAGTTATTGTCGTAGTTGCCGCTCAGGCACGCCGGGCTCGTGTACAACACTGCACCCGGACCACCAACCGCGGGATCTGACGATAGTCTCCCCGTAAAGCGTACTTGCGGATTGATTCCGCTAGGCGCGTCCACAGAAGTCCAATTCAACACCATTCTGTTGCCACCGTCGGCGGCAATCGATGCGTTGAAATCATCAGAGGTTGAAGATGCAAAGAAAAAGCTGGTGTCTGTCGCTGCCACTGTAGGGTTAAACGACAGTAAACCTCTGATGATGTAGTACTTGGGCGCTGCGAATCCAACAAGATTAACGGTGTGAGTCTGATAATAGGCGTCACCGTTTTGGATTCCCATATTTACAAAGCGCGTATCGCTCGTATCCAGCGCATTGGTGCCACCTCCGCAGGTCGGTTGGGGCGCACTCGGCGGTACTGAATAGGCGGCAACCGCGACATTGTAGGGCCCATAGAGTGCCGAATCAGGCGGGCTGGCAGGGTATCCGAAGGCGAACATTGCGATATTCCCAGACGCATTATTGGACGCAAGCCACGCATAACCGTTCCCGTCGATTAACTCCCGGGCAGGCGTTACCGTGCCCCCATGGTTAGGTTCGAATACGGGAATAGAAAACCCACGTCCGTTGAACAGGGTAGCCTTTGACAGCGCATACACCGCGTTGAATGCGAATGTGGTGGGGCCGAAGACGTTGGCGGTGAAGATGATCGCGTCCTGCGAGTCGCCGACCATCGGAAAATCGTAGAACCCACCTGACGGGATGAATTGCCCCACGTTGAAGAGGTAAACGTGCCAGCCGCCCATCGGGTTCCCGTTGACAGTACATGCGATGCCATAAATCTGCACCGTTGCGGATTCAGGAAATGCCGGCGCAGTCACGCAATAACGGCTCCAGACCGAGTCGTAGACCACGCGCGGATCAAAGAAGGGTTGAGTGGAGTATCCGAAGAAGGCATTCAACGAGATCAGTCTCAATTGAGTGCCTGAATTGCTATAAACCGCAAAGAGGCTGTTATGCGCAACGACGATGTCGTTGAAGGCGCCAGCGGACGCCGCGACATCAGGCGGGAACCAGCAGGTGCCCGATCCTTGACACTCACTCGGTCCAGCAAAAAGGCTGCCGGTAACCGGCGGAGACAGTGCGCCTTGACTGGCGGTTGGCTTGCCCCCCGACGCCGCTCGCGCTTGTTGCTTGAGGGCTCGATATGAACTGATATCCATGGTTGGACGGAAGGGAGCGACTCTGGGAGTCGGTGCGACACTGGTTGCCTCAAACGCATCCATCATTTGCGGAGTGCGCAAAGTGGACGTTGCCTGAGCATATGCGGTTGGCTGGATCCTTTTGCTTGCGTCTTGCGCACTGGCCAATGTGACCAGCCCCAACGCTAAGGCCGCGACGACTACTGTAAATAACGATCTGCCTCTCATCGATTTCCTCCTGGAAGTTTTGTGTAATCCCGCAGGGCCCCAAAAGCAGTGTTGCGAAGTTGAAATGCGTTTATGTGCGGTGCGTGCGGCCACGCGAGGCAGGTCTGGTCCTCCGCTTTTTAACGGCCAGTCGAATGCCCCCTCGTAGCAGTCCCCATTTGATCGCAGCGACCCGGCTTCGCTGCACACCATCATTCCCGGCTCCAAACCAGAATTGCTATGACAACTCCGCAATCCAACGCTCAGTAACGTCGGAACGCATAGACTCGGTACCATCAACCGCTATGAGTCTCTTGGTTTTTCCCGGGTAGAGCCGGCCGATTGGGGGGCTAAAGGTATTTCTACCGGCTGGCCTCTTGAAGATTACTCCGACTTTCATTGCTGTCAACAAAAAAAACTGTGGAAAGCCGCGATACATGCGGAGTTTGCAAGATTTTGCAAACTTCCGGCTGATCGCTTTTTCAAAGCTTGAAACCTGCTTGTTTATCACTTGCGATAAATGGAGAATCGATGTCCGGCTCCAGCAATCCGCCCCGCGGGTTGAAAAAAATTGCCCAATCGCACTATGACAAGCCTGGCCGAATCCTCGACTCCCATTAGTTTGCCTCTGCGCCCGGTAACCAAAAGACCGCCGGACTTGAGAATCCGGCGGTCGAGTTTAAGGATGCGAGGACGACTGGTTAATTCCCCGTCCCGGACGGCGGCAGCTTCACTCTGACTTCCAAATAAATGTCGCCACTGCCCCAGCCGGCAAAGTGTAGTTAAATGACTGGCCTTTGAAACTCACGTTGAAAGCCGCCGCATTCCCGGCGGCGTTCAGCACGAGCAGCACGATCGATCTGTCGGGATTCCGAAAAGCTACATCTTCAATACTGCCCGCGCCGAAAGTGTTCGAATCGATGCGGTGCGCGCCCGGGACGACAAACTTTCCTAAATGTCCCAAAACGTAATACTCCACGTTAAAGCTGATCGTGGCCGGTGAAGCGCTGTCGTCGATCGTGACAACTCCTCGGCAGTTCGCGCACGTGCCGTTCTTCGGACCAGAGTTCTGATCGAGTGCTACATTCCAAATCGAAACGCTCCGCGCCCAGTTGCGCGTCGCTCCGATCAGCAAGTGCTCCGCGTTCCACACCAGATCGCCCGGAAAGTTCGATGAGGTGATGCCCGAGCATTCCGTGAACCAAATATCTTTAGCAGGGAAGGCGGTCCTCACCGTGGATTGCGCGCCGGGATCGCCCGCGTAACAGTGGAACGAACTTCCTGCGACGTACTGGGCCGCCCCGCCCAGCACCGTCTCCGCGTAAGCCGTGTTGTCCCAGTTGTGTTCGTAGCCGAAGATCTTCACATTGCCAAGCCCTGCACGGTTCAGCGCCGGTCCGAGATTATTTGCGATGAAACTTGCCTCGTCGCCTGCGGTAAGATATTCCGAAGGATATCCAGTCGTCGAATACAGCGGCTCATTCTGTACCGAAACCCCATAGATCGGGATCCCTTGCTGCTGGTACGCCTGCACAAAATTGACAAAATACTGCGCCAGGCTGGGGAAGTACGCAGAATTCATATTCCCGCCATTCATGGTCCCCGACGCTTTCATCCACGCGGGCGGGCTCCAGGGCAGCGCCACTACCTTCAGGTTTCGATTGATCGAGAGAGCCTGTTTGACCAGCGGAATGATGTAAGTTGCGTCGTGCGCGACCGAAAACTTTGTCAGGTTAGGATCCGCCTTGCCGGCGGCCATGTCGTCGTAACTGTAATTGCCGCTCGCCGAGAAATCTGTCGCGCCCATGGGCTGGCGCAGAAAACTGATGCCGATGCCGGCGCTCGGGCTGAAGAGCTGCTGCATTAACGCACTCTGCTGCGAAGCGTTCAGCTTGTTCCATATCAACCACGCGGAGGAATCGGTCAGCGAGCCCCCGAATCCATCCATCTGCTGATATTGCGTCGTCGCGTCAACCGTAATTACCTCACCGCCGGAATTTCCACCCGCGGTGAACTTCAAGCTTGGTTGAGTTTGCAGCAGCATCGTCCGGTCGCCGGTGGTTTCGACAATCTGCACCTGGGCGCCGCCTGCCGTAGTCTGTGTGGTCTGGCTGGAGTTCGGGCAGCCCGCTAGAACAAGACAGCCGACGCACAGCAGCAAGGGTTGGAAGACTCGAAGGTCTCCCGGGAATTGACGGTTCGTGCGAGCATCGCGAAGCATTCCGGGTTCCGGCATCGTACTTCTACCGTTATTTCTGGGAATGTACAGCCGACAAGAATCTCATGCGTGTCAAATCGCAGAACACCACTTTCGATGGGCGCGCTTGCATCGATCCATCCAAACCTTTTCGCCGCAGCCGGTTTGGGCTACCCTATTGCGAGCACCGATCGCTCGATGCGACGAAGGGCGGCCTTAACGTGATCATGGATTCAAAACTTCTGCTGAACGTATGCACCGACTCTCGCCGCCTGCGTGCCAAAGTTTTGCGCCGCCTCGCGATCCTCGCGTGTGTCGCCGCGTGGATGCTCCCCCGCGCCGCCTGGGCGCAACTTCCCCCTGTTCCGAAACCGCTTCCTACTCTCACCCACGCCGATCAAATACGCCGTCTCACCCCCGAACAGGCTGCACTCGGCTATCCCGTGCTGGTACGCGGTGTGATCACCATGGATGCTCCCGCTCCCGACTTTTTTGTGCAGGACGCCACCGCCGGAATTTATGTCGAAGGCAACGTCTCCCCCAGGTATCCCCACCTGCTGAGCCAGTTGGTCGAGATCGAGGGGATCACGGGCCCGGGCAAGTTCGCGCCCGTAATTCGGGAAAGAAAGCTCCGCGTGCTCGGTGAAGGCGACCTTCCCCATCCACAGCTTTTTACTTTTTCCGAACTCGCCAGTGGCCAACAGGACAGTCAGTGGGCCGAAGTGCGGGGGATAGTCCGCTCCGTGGCCGTCGACCGCGGGTCGTGGCGCGAGGGCACCCTGGCCATGCACGTCGCCTCCGAAGGGGGCGAGTTTAACGTCCGCGTACCGATCGCACACGAACAGGATTTTTCAGCGTGGGTCGACAGCGAAGTTTTGATTGAAGGTGTGTGCGGCAGTCTCTACAACCGCAACCGCCAGTTGACTGGCATTCTCTTCTACGTGCCTCGGTTGAGCTTCATCCGAGTGGAGGCGCCGGCCAGCGTGGTTCCGTTATCGGAGTTGCTGCGCTTTGCGCCCGCAATGGGGACGCCGCATCGCGTGCGAGTGCGCGGCATCGTCGGCTACCAGCAGTTGGGCAACGCTCTCTTCCTTCAAAGTGACGGCAAGGGGCTCCGCGTTCTGACCAAGCAGAACACGCCCCTCGAGATTGGCGATGTCGTAGAGGTGCTCGGCTTCCCCGCCATGGGCGACTCGGCGCCGATGTTAGAAGACGCCGTTTTTCATCGCGTCGGGCACGAGAAATCGCCGCAACCGGTAACCCTCAATCTCAGCGCCCCATGGGAGCAATTCGACGGCGTGGTTGTCACCACCGACGCCAAACTGCTAAACCGGCAACCGAGCCCTGATGGGCTGGGCCTGATCCTCCAGCATGGCGACATGTTTTTCGATGCAACTGTTCCTTCCGGCCCGCTGGTCGAGCGCCTCCTGTCTGTTCCGTTAAACAGCGTCGTGCAGGTTAGCGGAATTTGTCTGGTGCGGAGCGGTGGGCTCTGGCACATCCCGCAGTCTTTTCGTATGCTGCTGCGCTCCCCCCAGGACGTCGTCGTGCTCGCCACCCCCTCCTGGTGGACTTCGCGCCACACGCTCTGGCTGCTGGCTGTGACTGGAGGAGTCCTTCTCGCAGTAATGGTCTGGGTCGTTGTGCTGGGGCGGCGACTGCGAGAACAAATGGAGATCATGCGCCAGCGATTGAGAAGCAGCGCGGTACTCGAAGAGCGCAACCGCATTGCCCGCGAACTTCACGATACCTTGGAACAGGAACTCGCGGGAATTACCATGCAACTCGATCTGGCGGTCGATTGCTTCCAGCAGGCGCCCAACGTGGCCCAGCATGCGCTGGAAACCGCGCGCGACATGAGCCGCCACAGCATGGTGGAAGCGCGCCGTTCCGTATGGGATCTGCGCTGCCAGCTGCTGGAAAACGGCGACCTGGTTTCAGCGCTGACACAGATTGTCGAGCCGCTCGTGCCGCGCGAACAAACCAACGTTGACTTCAAGGTTCACGGCATCCCGGTTCGGCTGCCAGGGCCCGTAGAAATAAACCTGCTGCGCATTGGTCAGGAAGCCGTCGCCAACGCCGTAAAACACGGATGCGCGCAACGCGTTTCCATCGAATTACTCTATTCGCCCACTTCGGTTTGCCTGACGGTCAGTGACGATGGCCGCGGTTTTGGCGTCAGCCAGCCGTCTCCCACCGGACATTTCGGACTCCTCGATATGCGCGAGCGCGCCCAATCCATGGGCAGCCACTTGAGGATTGAAAGCGAACCCGGCCACGGCACTCGCATTGCCGTCGAGGTTCCCCTCCATTCGGCGGAAAGGATCGATGAAGAGCTCAAAGCCAATTCGTATTCTCGTAGTTGACGATCACTTCATGGTGCGCATGGGCCTCTCGGCGTCTTTGAACGTGGAATCGGACATGGAGGTCGTCGCGGAGGCCGGAAACGGCGATGCCGCCATCGACGCCTTTCGCAAGCACCGCCCCAACCTCGTGATGATGGATCTTCGCCTCCCGGGAATGAGCGGCATCGAATGCACCGCCGCCATCCTTCGCGAATTTCCGGATGCGCACATCCTCATGCTTTCCACCCACTCCGGAGAAGAAGAGATTTACCGCGCCATGCAAGCCGGCGCGAAAGGCTACATCGTCAAGAGCGTGATTCGCGAGGAACTGCTGCGCGCCATCCGCGAGGTGCACCAGGGACGCCAATATGTCGACCCCCTCGTGGCCTCGCACCTGGCCGAACGCCGATCCCACCGCTCCTTGAGCGCGCGCGAAGTTGAAGTCCTCCACATGGTCGCCAAGGGATTAGGCAACAAGGAAATCGCCAATGCCCTCAACATCGCAGAAGTAACAGTCAAGCTGCACGTCAGTCACGTCCTCGAAAAGCTCAGCGTGAAGGACCGCACCCAGGCGGCTACCGTGGCGCTGCAGCGCGGCATCATCGCACTGGACTAGCAGTGCCCACACCAGTTAGCTGTACGAAAGTAGTATTGACACTCTCCCTCTAGTTGCTTTCTATTAGTTCGTTTGCATTATGTCCTCGGTTGGCGAGGCATAGTGCACTCAAACCTCACCGCGGCCTGGACGTGCTTCCGGCTGCGGCTTGGACATCCGAGGGTCTCAACTCCGGCTGACTAAGAGCGCAAAGAAAGACTGTTCATAGGTTCGGGTTTCGGGAGGCGGTTCCATGAAGAACTTGCATCGGTGGGTCCTGCCCCTCCTTCTGATTCTTGGAAGCGGGGCATGCTTTGGGCAGAGCACAAACGCCGGCGACATTCGCGGCACGGTTACCGACCCTTCGGGAGCTCTCATTCCCGGAGTGACGGTCTCAGTCTTAAACGTGGACACCGGCGTATCGAAGGATTTCGTCACCAATCAGGACGGCCTCTACGATACCTCCTCGATCGTGGCCGGAAATTATCGAATCACCTTCTCCAAGGACGGCTTCGAGAAACTGGTGCGCGGCCCCATCACCCTGCAGGTCGGCTTCACCAGCGTAAATGCCGAACTCAAAGTCGGCGCCATGTCGCAAGAGGTAACCGTCTCCACCGACGTCCCCCTGTTGAAGACCGAGACCAGCGAACAGAGCACTACTCTAGAAGCCAGGTCCATGGAGCAGTTGCCGCAGGTAGCAGGTGGATCAGGCGTGAGCTGGGAAAACTTCATGATCCTGCTTCCGGGTGCGACCGGGACACCAGGCTCAAGCCAAGGTTCGTCAAATCCGGGGCAGGAAGTGGCTATCAACGGCAATCTGCCCTATTCGAACATTTTGGCGGATGGAGCCTCCACCACGCTCTCGCATAGTCAGAATGCCAATCCCGCGGTGTTTGAGACGGTCTCCGAACTTCAGGTCAACACTTCGTCATTTTCGGCTCAGTACGGCATTGGCGGAGCTATCTTTAACCAGATCACCAAGAGCGGCACAAACCAGTTCCATGGCGCCGCCTACGAATACTTTCAGAACGATGCTTTGACTGCCCATTCGCAGTTTCAAACGGGGCCGATGCCGCACCTCCGCTTTAATAACTTCGGCTTCGCCGTCGGCGGGCCGATTCTGAAGAAGAAGATGTTCTTCTTCTTCGATTACGACCAGATCGTCGACCACGGCAACAGTAGCGGTACCAGTAACGTCCCCACCCCCGGCATGATGAGTGGAAACTTTGACCAAATGAATCTGCTTTACGATCCCACCACTCAGATCATCAAGACCGATTCCGCGGGTAACCCGTACCCGGTCCGCAAAAGTTTTCTCAGCGAAACCGGGAGCAACTCCATACCCTCCAGCCTCTTCGATAAAGTAGCGGCGAATATGCAGGGATTCTTTCCGACACCGTCGAGTCATATTGCGGGCGGGATATTTGTTCCTGGAACTCTCGGCTCGGAAGGGCAACCTCAGAACAACTTCTTTGCCAGCATCTTGCAATCCACGCCTTACCGGAAGTACTTCGGCCGGTTAGATTACGACATCACGTCGACCAATCGCGTGACTTTGTCTGATACGCAGAGCGACACGCCGGTCATTTACCCGAGCACCGTTTTTGCCTGCCCCATCACTTGCCAGTCCGGCGACGTGGACAACAATAACGCGCAGATCACGGATGTGTGGAATATCAGTCCGCGGACAATCAATGAAGCTCGAATGGGCTTCACCAGTCAGCTAAATTTCTTCCAGGACCTGGCGCTCAACAAGGGGTATGCGAGCAAACTAGGCTGGCAGTTTGGTAAGGCCGATGACTTTCCCGCGATCATCACCCCCAACTGGCAGTATCCCTTTGCGTGGATCAATCCTGGTTCGAACTCGGTTTACAAGGAATTCACTTGGGATCCGTCCGACGTCGTTACCATGATCCGCGGCAAACACATTCTCCACTTCGGCGGAGAACTCCTTGCCTACCAGAACAATTCAACCGCTTGGGGTAACACCAACGCCGGTCAGTTTACTTTCTCCGGCCAGTACACCCAGCAGTGGACAGTCGATGCGAACGGCGTCGCCAGCCCCCAGGCCGGCACGGGCATGGAGTATGCCGACTTCCTGCTGGGCTATGCACAGAGTTGGAATGCCTCCATTTCTCCCGAATATGGCGCGCGCATGAAGACCCCGCAGATATTTGTTCAGGACGATTGGAAACTGCGCCCGAATCTAACCATTAATCTTGGTCTTCGTTACCAGATTAATCACGGATGGAACGAAGTGAAAAATAATATGTCCAGCTTCGATCCCACCATCCTCAATCCGGCGACGAACACCCCTGGCGCCTATTGGTTCGGAACTACGCACACCAATGGTCGGACCTCTTTGCAGGCCAATACGTTTAATACGTGGCAGCCGCGCGTGGGCTTCGCGTGGGCGTATGATCCCAAGACCACCTTTCGCGGCGGGTTTGGACTTTACTCCTACACCTGGAGTCTCGATACTTACGGTGGAAATAACACCAGCTATGGAATGGGTGCCGCTATCAGTGCTTCCGGTAGCGCCACCGACCAAAGCCACGGCGTCACTCCCGTCACTAAGCTTGACGGAACCGGCACCCTGTTTGGAACTTCCACCATGTTGCCCTACACAGCGGGATCCACAGCTCCTGATGCCCATAACAACCAGGGGGTAGGCTACATCCAGTACCACACGCCTGTCCCGAGGATCATGCAGTGGAACGTTTCCGTGCAACGAGCCCTTACTACCGACACCGTGGTCGAGCTTGCTTACGTCGCCAGCCACGGATCGAACCTCAACTTCCCGACCGACCTTAACCAGGTGCCCCAGAGCAAGTGGTCGTCGAACGATTCGGCATTTCGACCGTATCCGATCTTTCAGGGCATCAGCGGCAGCACGAACAACGCCATCTCCAACTACAACTCGCTGCAGGCATCTATCACCAGGCGCATGACCCACGGCGTCAGTTTGAGCTTCAACTACGTCTGGTCTCATATGCTGGATGATCAGGATTCCTCCGGCTGGGGCAGTCATTCCGGAGCGCAGGATTTTCAAAATGCGTTTAATCCGGCAGCGAACTACAGCAACTCCAATTTCGATGTCCGCCATGCCTTTAAAGGCTATGCAGTGTATGAACTGCCTTTTGGTAGAGGCAAGCAATTCTTGAACGGGAACCGTCTGCTGGACGAAGCCGTGGGCGGCTGGCAAATTGCCGGTACTGTTATTCTCCAGACCGGAAATCCCTTCACTGTCTACGGGAACCAGGCGAACTATTCGCTTGCAGGCGTAACCTTTCCAAACTGGAACCCAGGAGTGAATTGGAGGCCATCCGGTGGCTCGAATCGCAACGAATGGTTCAACCCGGCCGCATTCCTTCAGCCTGCGCCTGGAACTTGGGGGAATGTCCGGAGAAATAGCCTTTATGGCCCGGGGATCAACGTTTTCAACCTAGAGGCAGCCAAGTCGTTCTTAATACCCTGGAAGGAAGGCGTCAGCATTCAGTTCCGGGCCGACGCGCAAAATGTCTTCAATCATCCGAGCTTCGGACCTCCGAGCGGTACCAATCTGGGCAATACGTCTAGCGCAGGTGGGGTCGGGTTGCCCTATGACAACGCGACACCCCTTAGTACGACGACAGTCAGCGGGCGCAACCTGCAACTTGCTCTACGCGTCAGCTTCTAACCCCGCCAACTAGCCTATGACAGAGACGGCGATTCTTTCGCCGTCTCTTCTTTTTTGCTTCATACTCATTATTCAGCCAATTATATTTTTCGGATGGGTCAGGATGATTGTGAAGCTTGGAGTTCCCTGGTACGCGTTCGTACTAATGCTAGGCGCGGGGTCGTGTTTTTCGCAGGCGACCGCGGACAAGCAGCAGGAGTTTGCGGCGCACATGCAGAAGGCGCGCGCCTACCTCGACCAGAAGCAGCCTGCCCTGGCGATTCCAGAGTTTCAGGCCGCGGTCGCTATCGATCCGGGCAGCGTAGACGCGCAGGCTAACCTTGGGGTACTGCTGTTTTTTCAGGGCAAGCCCGCCGACTCCATTCCCCATTTTCGCGCCGCTCTCGATCGTCAGCCCGGCCTGGCCAAAATTCAAGGCCTGCTGGGAATGGCGGAGAGCCGCACCCTCGACTTTGCCGATGCTCGCAAGGACATGGAATCCGCCCTCCCTGCAATTCCCGATCAGCGCTTTCAGGTGCAACTTGGTCTCGAATTGATCGGCCTCGACACTGAAAGCGGCGATCTCGAGAGGGCCTCGGCAGTCGTCGCGCAATTGCGCAAGGCGGAGCCGGATAATCCGGAGCTGCTCTACGCCGCCTACCGCACTTATTCCGACCTTGCAGGCGAGGCCATGCTCGCGCTCTCGCTGGCGGCGCCCGACTCCGCGCAAATGCACCAACTCTTGGCCCACGAAGATGTCCGGCAGGGAAACACCACGGCCGCCGTCGCGCAATACCGCAAGGCAATTGCTATTGATCCGCACCTGCCGGGCGTTCATTATGAACTGGCCGAACTGCTCCATACATCATCCGACCAGGCCGTGAAGAAAGAATCCGAAGACGAGTACCACGCCGCGCTTAAAGAAAATGCCCAGGATGAAAAATCTATTCTCCGTCTCGCAGAGATCGACGCCCAGAAAGGAAATAGCGAGCAGTCTCACGCGGAGTACGAGAAAGCGGTCGCGTTGCGGCCTTCCGATGCAGATGCCAAGCTGGGACTCGCCAAGTCTTTGATTGAGATGAACCAGCCCGACAAGGCGCTCGCGCTGCTCGAAGAGACCGTGCAACTGGAGCCCACCAACGCCACCGCGCACTACCGGCTCGCGACGCTCTACCGCAAAACGGGTCGCGCAGACGATTCGAAACGTGAAATGGACCTCTACAAGAAATTCAAAGAGATGAAAGAGAAGCTGAGCGCCCTCTACAAAGAACTGCAGGTCCAACCCAAGGAAATCCGCGCGGAAGAGCAGGATGAGCAATAGGGCCCCGCTTCCAGAACTTGCCGGTGCGGCGGCAATCATCGCTCGATTTTTCCGGCCGTCGGTGGCGCTGCTTATCCTGATCTTAAATGTCGCGGCGATTGCCCAGATGGGAACTCCCACTCCGCTGCCGCCCGCTGAGCGAAAGAAAGCGGAGGCTGAAAGCAAAGCAACCGGCTCGCTGGCCGACTATCCGCATCTGGTCGACATCACAAAATCCACCGGCATTCATTTCGAGCACTTGTCGAGTCCCGAAGCGAAATATATTGCCGAATCGATGAGCGGGGGCGTCGCCCTGATCGACTACGACGGCGATGGCTGGCCCGACATTTATTTCACGAATGCGCAGAGCGTCGAGATGGCGCTGCACGGCGCGAAAGCGCGAAGCGCGTTGTTTCATAATAACCACGACGGAACATTTACCGACGTCACCGACAAGGCCGGCGTTGGCTATCCCTGCTGGGCGATGGGCGCCGCCGTCGGCGACTACAACAACGACGGCCGTCCCGATCTGCTGGTCACCTGCCTCGGAGGCGTGGTGCTCTTTCGCAACAACGGCGACGGAACTTTTACCAACGTGACCAGGGAGAGCGCGCTGGCCGGCGATTCCGGATGGGCGACTGGCGCGGCTTTCGGCGACTACGACGGCGACGGCTGGACCGATCTTTTCATCTCACACTACGTCGATTTTCACCTCGACGACCTGCCTGTATTCGGCTCCGGCAAATCCTGCAAGTACCTCGGTCTTGATGTGCAGTGCGGTCCGCGCGGGCTCAAGGGCGCTCCCGACAATCTCTATCACAACAACGGCGACGGCACATTCACCGATGTGTCGAAAAAATCCGGGGTCGACGATCCCGAGCGCCGCTATGGCCTCACCGCCATCTGGTCAGACTTCGACAACGACGGCAAGCTCGATCTTTTTGTGACCAACGACGGCCAGGCGAATTACCTTTATCAGGGAGATGGCGCCGGCAAGTTCGTCGACGTTGCTCTCACCTCCGGCGTAGCTGCCAACGAGGACGGCTTGGAGCAGGCCAACATGGGCGTCGCCCTCGGCGATTATCTGCACAACGGGCGAATGTCGCTGTTGCTTTCGCATTTCGATATTGAGTATGCCGCGCTCTATCGCAACGATAGCGGCGCGAACAGCGGTGGAATGAATTTCTCCGACACGTCAATCGCCTCGGGCATCGCTCGCGGCACGCAGGGCTACGTAGGCTGGGGCGACGCCTTTGTCGACTTCTCCAACAGTGGCTGGCAGGATTTTTTCCTGGTCAACGGACACGTCTATCCTCAGGTCGATCACGCCCAAACCGCCGCCAGATATCTGGAGCCCAAGCTTCTGTTTATCAATCAAAAAGATGGAACGTTCAAAAATGCCAGCAAACAAGTTGGAGAAGCGATCCAAATCCCGCAGGTCAGCCGCGGTCTGGCTGTGGGCGATCTATTTAATGACGGAAGGATGGAAGCGGTCGTTGAAAACCTGGTGGGTGAGCCCATGATTCTTCGTCCCGAGGGCGGACCGCAAAATCATTGGATCAGTTTTCAGCTGGAAGGAGTGAAGAGCAACCGGCTCGCCTTGAACGCGCGCGTGCGGTCCACAGCTGGCGATCTCGTGCAGTTGGGTGAAGTCCTCAGCGGGGGAAGCTACCTGTCGCAGCACGATCTTCGCCTGCACTTCGGGTTAGGCAAGCATGAGCGCGTCGATCAGGCGGAAGTTCTGTGGCCAGATGGAAAAAAAGAAATCCTCGCCAATCTTGCCGCCGACAGGTTTTATGTCGTTCGCGAAGGGCAGGGAATTATCTCCAGCAAGCCACCCGAGCACCGAGCGAAGCTTCCTTAATATGGCTATCCGGAATATGGCCGTCAATCGTTTGCCTGCGGTCCTTCTTCTGGCCGCGTTCGTTGTCGGCGGAGGAGCCGAATCTCGCGCGCAAAGCCCCCGCCCTCCCGGCGATTCGCCCGAGACACGCCAGATGCACCAGGCGCTCAGTCTGGCGCAGCACGGCGACCGGCAGGCAGCCATGAATATTGCCGAGACCCTGCTTCAGCAGCATCCCGATTTTGCGCCCGCAATCAAGTTGAAAGGCATGTTGCTGGAGGACTCCGGCCACCCTGCAGAGGCGGCAGCCGCCTATCAGCAGGCCCTAAAACTCGCGCCCAACGACGGAGACCTCCTGCTGAAAGTTGGCATCGCCAAACTGGCGTCCGGCCAAAAGGAGGAAGCGATCCAGCTTCTCGAGCACTGCATCCGGATTCTCCCCGGCGACGGCGACGCCCACTATTACCTAGCCCAGGCCTATCACTTGAATGGGCAGGACGCTCTGGCGCTGCGTTCCATCCGCCTGAGCGCGAAGCTGGAACCGGACAATCCCTCGGTCCTGCAAAAGTATGGAGAACTGCTTTGCAGCGCCAAGGACGTTCAGGCCGGACTGCAGTGGCTGCTCAAGGCGCAGAACCTCGACGCGACCTTGCCGCGCCTCGATTACGACATCGCGCGTGCGCATTACACCTTGATGGATCTCCCCAGCGCCGAAAAGTTTGCCGCTCGAGCGGCGGCAGGCTCTCCCAACGACGTGAACGCAGTGCGCCTGCTCGGCGAGGTGGAGCTCAAGCTCTCAAAATGGCAGGAGGCCGAAAGTGCTCTCCAGCACGCCCTCGCGCTAAAGGCGGACGATGTCGAACTGCTGTTGGGATTGGGACACTGCCAGGTCGAGTTGAAGAAATATGCCGCTGCTGTTGAGACGCTGCAATCCGTTTTGCGACTGGAGCCCACGCAATTGCTGGCGCATTTTTATCTGTCGCGGGCCTACGCCGGCCTGGGTAGAACCGCCGATGCCGAGCACGAAGCCGCCCTCCATCACCTTATGATGGACCGGGCCACCTTCGTTCGCTCCGTCTCCGAAGGCGAACGGGAAAATGGCGTTCGAGCGCGGGTGCGCCAGTGCCTGAAGGAGCATCGTGAGCAGGACGCGCTGCGAATCTACTCGGATTACCTCAAGGGGACTTCAGCCACGCCCGCGGACGCACACGTGTTCATCGGAATGACTTATCTGTTCCTCGGAAATCGCGAAGACGGTCTGCGGAACCTTCATCAGGCGTTGAAGCTCGATCCCCACGTGCGCGGGGCGCATACCTATGAGGGAATTCTTGCGCTGAAAGACAATGACCCGAACAAAGCCGAGAGCGAGTTCAATGCCGAGCTGGCCAATGATCCTAATTACCAGACCGCAATCGCCGAGCTGGGGGAAGTCCGCTACCATCAGGGACGGTGGGCGGAGGCGGCGGATCAGATTGCCAAGTCGCACACCATGACTCCGGAATTGCTTTATCAACTCTGCGACTCATACTTTCATTTGGGGAAAACACAAGACGCCGACCTCACTGCCGAACTCGTAGCGGCCTATGGGAAGAACAATCCCGAGCTCATGAAGGAATTGTCCGCGCTGCTTAAGAGCAACGGGCAAGCGGACGTGGCGCAGAAACTGGGATTGTGAGCTCAATCCCTGAAAACGTTCGTCGCCGCACACGTCGCCCCCAAGCAAGAAGGGATTTCGCTCACGGCACAGCTTCGGTCGCCGTAAGAATCTGATCTGCCTTCACATTCTTCAATACCTGCTTGATTCCACTCGGCCACGTCAGCTCAATCGAATCGATCACTGCGGCAGAGCCCAGGCCAAAGTGCACCCGCTTATCGCTCGATGAGTTGTAGCCCACCGTCGTCGTCGCCTGGTTGTATTGCGCCCCTAGACTAGTGGTGATCTTGATCTTCGTGCCCAGTCCATCGCGGTTCGATTTCACTCCGACCAGCTTGAGAATGATCCAATGATTATTGTTCTGCGTGCGATTCATCAGAATCTTGGGTGCGCCGTTCAGAATCGTCACGACAATGTCAACCTTGCCGTCGTTGTTCAGATCGCCAAATGCGGCGCCGCGATGAGGCGCCGCCACCGAGAAACTGGCGCCAGCCTTCAGGCTCAGGTCCTCAAACGTTAGGTTGCCTTTGTTTCGATACAGTCCGTTGGGAAGCGCGAACGGCCTGTGCGCGACTTCCATGGCGTTATCGAGAATGTCGGCATTGGCGGTGAACAGGTCCTTGTACCCGTCGTCGTCAAAGTCGTACTCGCCTGCTCCCCATGCGGTCAATCGGCTGGTGATGGCCGCCATTCCTGACGCGGCCGTGACGTCCTGAAACTGCCCGTCCCCCAGATTTTTGTAAATCGGAAAGCCCTCGCCGAACATGGCAGTCTGGAATATGTCGGGCTTGCCGTCGTTGTCGAGATCGCGGAAATCAGTCCCCATGCCGGCTACGACATTCCCAAACGCGTTATATGCAACTCCTGCCGTGATTCCGGCCTCGCTAAAGGTGCCATTGCCATTGTTGTGGAACAGGAAATTCTGGAATGTATCGTTGGAAACGAAGATGTCGGTGAATCCGTCGTTGTCGTAATCGGCGAAAGCCAGGCCCATCGCTTTCCCGACATACTGCGCTATGTGGGACTGTTCCGACACATCGGTGAATGTGCCGTCGCCGTTATTGTGATAAAGGATGTTCGGCGTTCCCAGGAACCCAACCGGCGAACAGTACGCGGGGATTCCGGCTTGCACACACGGAGACGCGGTTTTCATATCGTAGTTCAGATAGTCGGCGACAAACAGATCGAGCCGTCCGTCGTTGTCGTAATCAAACCACCCGGCATTCGCTCCCCAGGCCTTCCCATACTTGGGGATCACTCCGCTCACACCGGCTTTCTCGGTTACGTCCGTAAAAGTGCCGTCGCCATTGTTATGCAGAAGCTGGTTGCGGTTGACGCCGGTGATATAGAGATCGACAAATCCATCATTGTCGTAATCGCCGGCGGCCACGCCTATCGAATAGCCGAGCCCCTGCAGGCCCGCTTTCTCGGTCACATCGCTGAAAGTCCCGTCTCCATTATTGTGAAACAGCCGGTTGTAATAACTGGGATCGCTTTTTTCCAGTGATGGAATCGCCGCGCCGTTGGTGAAAAAGATGTCGAGAAAGCCGTCGTTGTCGTAATCGAAAAGAGCGACTCCGCCCGCCATCGTTTCAAACGTATACCGCTTCGGGCTGACGCTGTTCTTGAGCTTGAACTTGATCTTCGAGCGCTCAACGACGTTCTCGAATTGAATCGCCGAGGCTGTCGGCACGGTAGTTGCCGAAGGTTTGTGCGATGGGGGTTTTGAGGAAGAGTGACCCGGTGTCGCGGTTTGACCCTGCAAGCGGGAGATTCCGCCAAGCAAGCAGAGCATCAATTGACCCACTAAAACAAATCGCACTGCCGCAGTGCTCAAAAACGGAACAGCAGCGCCCCGAACTCCACTCTTGTGATTTCGCAGATGTCTGCGGACCTCTCGCCCCATAAGAATCGAATAGATCATACAAGCCGGTCGCGCCGCCCCCAAGCGCAATCTCCAAGATAGCGACGCGCGGCTGATCCTGGCGGTATAAAATGTTCGCCGCTATCGCAACCGTTCCACGCTGCACCTTGGAATCTCAATCAACGCGGACACCGACGAACCATCCGCGACGAGCACAAGATGTTATCCAGGACTTTAAAAAACATTTTTGCGCTGGTTGCCGCCGCAATCATCCTCGTATCCGTTCTGAATGTCGGCGGCTGGAGGGCGCGCCTCCTGGCCAGGCTGTTCCGCGTCGAGAATCAGCCTCTAGTCGTTCCCCCTCCCCCGAACTTCCAGCCGAAAGTCCCAGCCGGATTTAATGTCTCCGTTTTTGCCCGTGGATTCGCTCAGCCCCGGTGGTTGGCGGTCGCGCCCAACGGCGATGTCTTCGTCGCCGACCCCGCAGACGGAAAGGTGATCGCTCTTCATGATCCGCACTCGAAAGGCTCCGCTGAATCGCAAGACATCTTTGCCGATCAGTTGAACTTGCCTTTCGGAATCGCCTTCCACGACGATTTTGTCTACGTCGCCAACACCAACGAGGTCGTCCGTTTTCGTTACGATCCCAAAACCTCGAAGCGCCTGGGCGAGGCAGAACACATCCTAGACCTGCCCGGCATGGGCTATCACCAGCATTGGACGCGGTCGCTGGCTTTCAGCCCCGAGGGCAAGAAACTCTTTACGTCCGTCGGATCAAGCACCAACGTCTCCGTCGAAAACGACACCCGCCGCGCCGCAATTCTCGTGTCCGATCCCGATGGAAAGAACGCTCGAGTCTACGCCAGCGGTTTGAGAAACGCCGTCGGGATCGCTTTTCAGTTCGAAACCGGCGCCCTCTGGGCCACCGTGAACGAGCGCGACGACATTGCTGACGACGTCCCCGCGGACTATTTCACGCATGTCACCGATGGCGGCTTCTATGGCTGGCCTTACACCTATAACGGAAATCATCCCGATAACCGCGTGCCATCGAAGCCGGAGTTGTTGACCAGGACGATTGCGCCGGATCTCACGCTGGGCGCGCACGTTGCGCCTCTGCAATTTGCCTTCTACGACAAGCAGTCATTTCCGGCTGAGTACCGGCAAGGCGCATTCATTGCCGAGCATGGATCCTGGAACAGGCGCGTAAGAAGCGGCTATCAAGTCGTCTTCGTGCCCTTCACCAACGGGTCGCCGTCAGGAGCGCCAAAGCCTTTCCTCTCCGGCTTCGTCCCCGACGCCACAAAAAAAGAAGTCTACGGTCGCCTGGTTGGAGTCGCAGTGGCCGCCGATGGCGCTTTACTCGTTTCCGATGACGCCGAAAAGCTGATCTGGCGAATCTCGTACAGCGCCCGCACTCCCAATTAGTGGTTCGCTTCAGGAATTCAACTTGTGCTCGCGTGCCCCTCCCACACGAGTGCCGGCGCGACGATCCTTCAACCGAAGTGGACGTGTAACCCGAGTACGAGTTTCCTGCAAGAGCTGGGACGCGTAACCCGAAATGCTCGGCGTCACGATGCGGCTAAGGCCTGCATCTGCTTCAAGTTGAGCGCGCGACGTAGTACCTCCGTACCGTGCCTAGTACTTCAGTTACCGGACTTGACGTGACTCGGTATGCTCCGCATAGCTAACACAATATATAGTATATACACACATTATACACACAATATGTAGGATTGCCACTCCTGCGTCCCACCCCTCAATTCCAGAAAACACGTACAAAACCCCGTAAATCGCGGACATTCGCTTGGAGCCGGGGTTTTTCGGGGTTGAGATATGCTCGGAACACCGAAAGTCCCCGGACAGGCAGTGATGGGCGTGCAGTCGCGGATAAGTGGCCCCGCAAGGAAAGTGGATGCAAGAAACGGACGGGGTTGAAAAGGTAAGAGGACCCATGGCTGACTCGCGAGAAGTCATGAATATTCGCCAGGCGTCGCAGTATCTGGGCGTGAGTCCAGACACGCTTTACAAGTACGTCGGCGAGCAGAAGATTCCCGCGTTCAAGCTGGGCAACCGCTGGCGCTTCAAGAAATCCCGGCTGGACCAGTGGATGGAAGAGAAGTCGAGCCACATGGAACCGCAGGCAAAGCGTAAACCCAAGGCAGCCACAAAAGCTGCCGGGGCGCAGTAGCAAAAACGTCGCGGCCCTGAGCGCAGTCGAAGGGGCCACACAAAAAGGTGGGCACATGTTTGGAATGGGATCGAAGTCGATTGTTGGCCTGGATGTAGGCTCTTCAAGCATTAAGGCAGTCGAGCTCAAGAAAAAGGGCGGGCAGATTGAAGTCGCTCACCTCGGTCTCGAGCCCCTGTCTTCCGACATCGTGGTCGATTCAATGATCGTGGACTCGGGCACGGTTTCGAGCGCGATCTCAAAACTGTTCCTCGAAAACCAGATCAAGACCAAGGCCGTGGCCACCGCAGTCAGCGGGCACTCGGTGATCGTGAAAAAAATCTCGCTGCCCTCCATGAGCGATCAGGAACTGGCCGAGACCATCGAGAAGGAAGCGGCGCAGCACATTCCCTTCGATCTGGCCGACGTGAGTCTTGACTACCAGATCCTCTCCGACGAAGTGGGCACCCCGCAAATGGATGTCCTGCTCGTCGCAGTCAAGAAGGACAAGATTTTGAACTACACCAACGTACTCTCGATGTCGGGACGCACCCCCGCTATTGTGGACATCGACGCGTTGGCTCTGCAGAACTGCTACGAGTACAACTACCAGCCCGCTCCTGGCCAGGTGGTGGCGCTGCTGAACCTGGGCGCCAGCGTCATGAACATCAACATCGTGAAGGGCACGACTCCGCTGTTCCCCCGCGACGTCAGCGTCGGCGGACATCAATACACCGACTCGCTGCAGAAGGAACTGGATCTGAGCTTTGAAGATGCCGAATCGCTCAAGCTGGGCAATAAGGTGGGCACGGTGAGCGAAGACGCCAAGCAGCCGATCCTGCAGCAGGTCACCGAGATTATCGTGCTGGAAATTCAGAAGACCTTCGATTTCTTCCGGGCCAGCGCGGCCGGAGAGCATATCGAAAAGATCTACCTGGCGGGCGGCTCGTCGAAAGTGCCGGGCCTGGTAGAAGCGTTGCGGCAAGAGTTCTCCATGCCGGTGGAGTTGTTGAATCCGTTCCAGCGGGTTACGCCGCCGGTCGAAGGACACGGCGCGGAACTGGTGGAGCAGAATCCCGGCCAGATGGCAGTTGCGGTGGGCTTGGCCCTCAGGAGCTTTGACTCTCTATGATCAAAATCAACCTGCTCGAAAATTCCAAGGGCAAAAATAAGCGCGGCGGCAGCAGCGGCCCGTCGATGCCCACCATGGAAATGGGCGATATGGGTTCGCCCAAGCTCAAGATTTTGGTGGTGCTGGTGGTCGTCGGATTATTCAACCTCGGTTACTGGTACCGATTGGATCATCAGGCCAAGACCATCGCCGCCAATATGAAAGTGGCGGAACAGAAGAACCGCGAACTGGCCGACGTGAAGGCGCGCTTCCTGGAGCGGCAGAAGCAGGCCGACAACTATAAGCGGCGCGTGGATGTGATCGATGGCCTGCGCGCCAACGCCAGCCAATCCGGCGGTCCGGTCAATCTCATGGCCATGCTGGGCGAGACAGTCAACAACACCGAAGCAGTATGGCTCAGCAAAATGGACGATCAGGGCCCGACCGTTCACCTGGAGGGTACGGCGCTCAGCGCGGACGCGGTGGCCAATTTGATCGCAAACCTGCAAAAGACCGGCTTCTTCAGGAATGTGGAGATTAAGGAAACCTTTCAGGACGAAGCGGTGAAGGACATGCAGGCGTTCCAGTTCACGCTGACTTGCGAGAAGGGAAAGTCGTAAAGGCGGACCTATGGCGATGAATTTTAGCGAGATGTCGGGCATCAAGCAGTGGGGCACTGTGATCCTCGGTGGAGCAGTGGTGACCGCGGCTCTGTACTTCACCATGTTCAAGAGCCTGAACGAAAGCAATGCAACCGCGCAGCATGCCCTCGAAGACAAGGTCAAGGAAAACAACGAGCTCGAATCCTACCGGCCCAAGCTGAAACAGATGGAACAGCAGCTGGCCGAGCTCAAGCAGCAACTGGAAATCGAGCAGCGCATCGTTCCCGACGAAAAGCAGGTGGATAGTTTCATCACCATGCTCGATGGCGAAGCTCAGAAGGCTGGGGTGTGGATCAGGCGGTTCGGCGCGAAAGACACGAAGTCGCAGCAGTACTACACCGAAGTGCCCTTCGAGATGGACATTGATGGGCGGTACTACGACGTGCTGTCTTTCTTTGACCGGGTGAGCAAGCTGGAGCGCATCGTCAACGTCAGCGGACTGCTGGTGTCGACGACCAAGAAGCCGGGCGACGCGAAAGCCAAGCACACCTACCAGTACGCGCCCAACGAGAGCATAGTGGCGACTTTTACCGCGACTACATACTTCAGTCACGATTTGCAACCTTCAGCCGCAGCGTCGGGCACTAAGCCGGGCGCGCCGGCGGCGAAGTAGGGATGACTATGAAGCTGACGACAGGCATTCTGGCAATGGTGATGGTGACGGGCGGCTCCTGGGCTGCGGCTCAGAATCCGGACGCCATCGACAACGCGCGCAGCACCGTAAAATCGCTGCAGCAGACGCAGGCCAACTCAAACCCGGCTCCCAACGCCGCGGCTCCGGCGAAAGCCAAGCCCGCGCCCGGCGCTCCCGCTCCGGCTGTGAAGCCTGCTGTGATTCCGGCTTCCAAGCCGGATGCCGCGGCCAAGTCCGCCTCTTCGGCGAAGCCGGTCTCCGCCTCGGGGCAACACAACCAGCTGCAAAAGGTAAAAGTGGTGCCGGGAGCGGACAGCGTCCAGATCGAAATCAGCTCCTCCCAGCCCGTTACGCCAAAGCTAACCAAGTTGAAATCCCCGGACCGCGTGCTCGTCGAATTACCGGAAACGGTAATTGCCGGCTCGCAGAGCAAGATTCCCGTGGGCAGCGCTGGAGTAAAAGGCGTACGCATCGGCATGGACGGCAAAACTCCGCCGACCACCAGCGTAGTAGTCGACCTGGACAAGCCTCTGGCCTATGAGTTGACTCCCGGTGCTGCCGGTAAAGTCATTCTGACTCTGCACGCGGAAGGCGCAGCTCCGAGCGTTGCGAAAAACAGCCCGGCGCCAGTGAAGCCTTCGGCTCCGGCCGCAGCGCCGAAATCAGCTCCCGCCCCTCAGCCGCAGGTTGCATCGAAGCCCGCCATAGTTCCCGCAAAAGTCGCGGTGGTGAAGGCGCCAACGGCGAACGCTCCAGCTTCCAAACCGGATGCGAAACCGCAGGCTAAGGTGGTTGCCCTTCCGGTCAAGAACGCAGCCCCGGCGGCCAAGGTCGCAGGTCCGGTGACCAGGATCGAAGCGCCGGTAGCCAAAACTCCGGCCGCCGTCCCCGCGCCCGTGGCCGCGAAGAATGTCGCGCCTCCCGCGCCCAAGCCCGAAGAAAAGAAGTGGGCGATGAGCGGCAAACGCGATCCCTTCTTCAGTCCGGTAGTGCAGCAGAATGGTTCGGGCTGCTCGACCGGGAAGAAATGCCTGGAGATCGGCGCCATCAATCTTCGAGGTGTGGTGAAGTCCGACACCGGCTTCATCGCGGTCGTGACCAACAACTTGAACAAGGCTTATTTTCTGCGGGAGAACGATCCCGTGTTTAACGGCTACGTAGTGAAGATCACGGGCGACTCAGTCGTGTTCCAGGAGACGATCCAGGACAAACTGGGCAAGTCCTTCACCCGCGAAGTGGTGAAGAAAATCTTCACGCCGGCAGTCTAAGCAGGACGGCGAAAGCGGAAGCGGACGCCGAAATCAGGTTTCCAGAAGGACACGCGGGCCCAGCCCGCGCGTGGGAGAGGCGAAATGCGAAAGCAACAAGTGACCATGTTCGTATCGTTGCTGGTGTTGGTGGTGGCTGCGGCCGCACAGACACCGAGCCAGCTCGATCGAGTCAACGTAGTCCGGGGAACGGACGACATCCGCGTGGAGATGAGTTCCAAGGGCACTCTCGCGCCGAAGCTCAGCACGCTGGACTCACCCGCTCGCGTGGTGGTGGAACTGCCGGAGACCGTAATGGCGACCGGGCAGAGCCGCATCGTCGTAGGCGCGGCCGGAGTGAAAGGTGTGCGCATCGGCATGAATGGCCAGGCGCATCCCACAACCCGCGTCGTCGTCGACCTCGATCAGGCCTGCGCGTACGAGTTGACCCCCGGTCCTGCCGGGAAACTGGTCCTGACGCTGCGCGCGAATGCAGTCGCCAAGGCCGCTCCTGAGACAACTCCAGTGACCGCGCAGTCCGCGCCCAAGGTGGACGCGGCTCCGGCCAAGGATGTTGCCAAGGATTCTTCGCCCACCGACTACGTCTTTGTTGAGCCGTCTTATCAGGCCAAGACTCAGGCAAGCGACGTGAAGAAAGATGACGCTGCCGACGAGCCCACCGTTCGCGCCCAGGAAGCCGCAGCGCGATTTTCCGACAAGACTGCCGCCGAGCTGCTTCCGGTAAGCGCGCACGCGGCCCAGGCGCAGAACACCAACACCATCACTCCCGCGGTGAATCTGGCTGCTGAGCAGAAAGCTCAAGCCGGACAAGCTGCGGCCGTGACCGGGCCGAAGTATACGGGCGAGCCGATCTCGGTAAACCTGAAAGATGTCGACCTGAAAGATTTCTTCCGCCTCATTCACGAGATCAGCGGTCTGAACGTTGTGCTCGATCCCAACGTACACGGCACGCTGACCGTGGTGCTCGATGACGTGCCGTGGGATCAGGCGCTCGACATCGTGCTCAAGAACAACGACCTGGCGCGCGAACTGGAAGGCAATGTCCTGCGCATCGCTACGGTCGAAACCCTGAAGCACGAAGCCGACGCTCGCCGCGCGCAGATCGAATCGGAAACGCTGGCGGTCGAAAAGGTTTCGGTCACCCGCTTCCTGAGCTATGCCAAGGCAAAAGACGTAATCCTCACGGTAAAGAAGTTCCTGTCGCAGCGCGGCGATGTGGTGGCTGACGACCGCACCAACGCTGTCATCATCAACGATATTCCCAAAGTGCTTCCCACTATCGACCGCCTGCTGACGCAGCTCGACCGCAAGACGCAGGAAGTTGAAATCGAAGCTCGAGTAGTAGCTGCCACCCGGCAGTTTGCCCGCGACATCGGTACGCAGTTCGGATTTGGCTGGGGCAACGGCCACAGCGCCATCGGAGGCAACCAGGCAGCTGGGCCGTCGCCGACGACGGTCAGCCTCCCGGGCCAGGGCCCGGGCTACATCACCGTGCCGGGCACGGGCGCCAGCACCACCGGTTCTTCGATTCCGTTGTTCTCAAACCTGGGAGCGACGGCGCCCACGAGTGGTCTGAGCTTCGTGAATGCCAGCAGCACGGTGCGAATCGACGCCATCCTCTCGTTGGCCGAGTCTCGCGGTTTGCTGAAGGTGCTCTCGCGTCCGCGAGTGGTTACTCAGAACAACATTCAGGCTCTGGTCAAACAGGGCGTGCGTGTGCCGATCGTGACGCAGGCTCAGTTGGGTGGTCCTCCGACCGTTACCTATATTGACGCGTTCCTGCGGTTGACGGTCACTCCGCAGATCACCTCGGAAAACACCATCTTCCTGAACGTTGACGTGGAAAACACCACGCCGAACTTCGGCCAGCAAGTGCAGGGCAACCCGGAACTCATCACCCAGCAGGCGACCACGCAAGTCCTGGTCACCGATGGCGGCACGGTGGTGATTGGCGGCGTTATCCAAACCCAGAACTCGATAAGCATCGACCAGGTGCCATTGCTGGGCAGTCTCCCATTCCTCGGCAACCTGTTCAAACACACGCAAGTATCCACCACCAACCAGGAGCTGATTTTCTTCATCACGCCGCGAATCATTCAGACATAGCAGCGAGTCGAAGATTGAAGCCGCCGGCCTGAAGAACCTGTCAGGCCGGCGGTTTTGTTTTTGGCTGCGAAGATCGAGGTGCATCTCCCCGAGAAAACCCTTCCACTCAAGTCTGGCCGATACTTCGATACCCGGCACTCAATACTTCTTGCTACACTCACCAGCAATGGATTTCCGCAAGCGGCAAAAGAAACTGCAGGAGCATCTCCTCGCCACCCGGTTCGATGCTTTGCTGATCAGCCATCTTCCTAACATCCGCTACCTCTGTGGCTTCACTGGCAGTGCAGGACTGCTGCTCGTCGAGGAAACTGGCAGCGTGTTTTTCACCGACGTCCGCTATGACACCCAGGCGCATGAAGAAGTAAAAGGAGCCAAGGTCGTCATCGCGCGTAAGGGTTTGCTTGGGAGTCTTGGCGAGTGGATGAAAGCGCGGCGTAAACGGCTTCGGGGATGGACGATCGGGATTGAGGCCGAGCATCTGACTGTCGCAGAAAAGAAGAGGCTCACCCAGCAGCGGCCCTCCGGCGTCCGGTTAGCCGATGCTCCCTCGACGGTCGAACGTGCGCGCCTGGTGAAAGACGGCGACGAACTAGAGCGCATCCGTGCCGCCGTCGCGCTGGGCGCGAAGTTATTTGACCGGGCACTGGAGGTCCTGCGCCCGGGGGTGAAGGAAACTGAGGTTGCCGGGGAGATGGAATTTGCGGCGCGGCGAGGCGGCGCGGAGGAGATGTCGTTCCCGACGATCATTGCTTCGGGAGCAAGGTCTGCGCTGCCGCACGGCCGCGCTTCGGATCAGGCCATTCCTTCCGGAGGATTCGTAGTGTGCGACTTCGGTGTTATACTTGGAGGTTATTGTTCGGACCAGACGCGGACTGTATGGGTCGGCTCTGTGGTAGATGAAGCCCGCCGGGCATATGAAGCGGTGAGAGAGAGTCAGCAGGCGGCGATTGAAGCTGTGCGGCCAGGGGTTGCGGTCGGCGCTGTCGACGAGGCTGGTCGCAAGGTATTGCGAAAGTCCGGGTTGGGACGTTATTTTACCCATTCCACCGGGCACGGAGTCGGCCTCGAAATTCACGAGGCTCCGCGAGTCGCTCAAGGCCAGAAGGAAATTCTGCAGCCTGGGATGGTCATCACGATCGAGCCGGGAGTATACTTCCCCGGCAAATGGGGCGTGAGGATCGAGGACATGGTGGTAGTGACGGCCGGTGGTTGCGAGGTTCTGACGCCGACCAGTAAGGAATTTTTAGCAGTCTAGTCTTCTTAGTGTATCGCCGGACAGCCTCCGCATTCCGGCACCTTCGCGCAGCTGGGGACCGCGGCGCGGGTTTTGGCTGTAGTACTGCATCAGAGAGTCCCACCCTACGCGAATGAATTCAAAAGAGCTGAAAGAATTAATCGAATTCTTAATCGAGAAGGATATTGCCGAGTTCGAGTTGGAACGCGGCGATGTCAAAGTCCGGATTAAGCGTGCCGGGGAACATACCATCGTCCACAGCCATGCCGAGCCCCGCTTCTATGCGGTGCCTCCGGCGCCCGGTGCTGCCGGCGAATCGGCGGCGGTACCGCTGGTGGTGGCGGCGCCCGCGGCTCCGGCGGCCGCTGCTGCTCCCGCCACGCCCGCTCCCGACGAGGGCCTTCACACCGTGAAGTCTCCCATCGTGGGGACCTTCTATGAAGCACCCTCGCCCGGCGCTCCTCCGTTTGTGAAAGTAGGAGACGCGGTGGAAGTCGGGCAGGTTCTGTGCATCGTCGAAGCCATGAAACTGCTCAACGAGATTGAGTGCGACGCCGCCGGGGAAATCGTTAAGAAGCTGGCAGTCAACGGCCAGCCCATCGAATACGGCCAGGAACTGTTTGTGATCCGGCCCAAGAAGTGAGATGTACTCCATTGTTGATTGTTGATTTTTGATTGCTGATTGGAAAAGCGCCCCGTGCTGTCATTCCGACGAAATGAGGAAGCGGCGTTTCAATCAATCATCAAAAATCCTCAATCAACAATTTTTTTGAGACCTGAAAGCCGAGATTGAATGTTTAAGAAAATCCTGATTGCCAATCGTGGGGAGATCGCACTGCGCGTGATTTGCGCGTGCAAGGAACTGGGCATCCGCACGGTCGCGATTTACAGCGAGGCCGACCGCAACTCCCTGCCGGTTCGTTTTGCCGACGAGGCCATTTGCATTGGGCCGCCGCAGCTGGCGTTGAGTTACCTGAATATTCCCGCGGTCATCAGCGCGGCGGAGATCGCCAATGTGGAAGCGGTGCATCCCGGCTACGGATTGCTGGCGGAAAATGCCAACTTCGCCGAAGTCTGCGAGACCAGCGGCATCAAATTCATCGGCCCGCGTCCGGAAGTGACGCGTCTGATGGGCGAGAAAGAAAAAGCCCGGGCCGCGATGAAACAGGCGGGAGTGCCCATCTTGCCGGGATCCGACGGAATCATTGCCTCCGACGGCGAAGCGGTTGAGTGGGCGCGGCAAGTCGGCTTTCCGGTGATCGTGAAAGCTTCAGCGGGCG
>DASSRO010000378.1:0-12329 GCA_035701745.1 Candidatus Sulfotelmatobacter sp.
CCATTGGCGCTGCCGTGGCTGTAGAAATAAGCGTCGGAAGTCAGGCTGTTATCAAAAACAATGTGCCGATAATATTCCGTGCTGCCCCATGCCACTGGGCTGGCAAGAACAATCCCCACAAAGAGGCAGAGGTTCGCCAATCCGTGCGTTATGCGTTTACATCGTTTCACGATGCACATGCTCTAGTTCCAGACGCGCTGCCAAGCACGACTCTAGCCTACGGCGCGAGTTGAATCTGCGCCGGGGATCCCTGCGCGGAGTCGGGGCTGATCCAAACATTTACGTTTGCTCCCTCAACGGCGAACTGATTGCGGTCATTCCAGATTGCGAAGGCTTCCGGCTTCAGTTCAAACTTGACCTTCTTTATTTCTCGGGGAGCGATCGAGACCGTCTGAAATCCTTTTAGCATGCGCACGGGCTCGGCGACACTGGTTCCCAGGAGTTGAATATAAAGCTGCACAACTTCATCGCCGGGCCGCGAACCCGTGTTCTTAATCTCAGTTTCAACGGTCATCGCCGCTGAAGCACCGGGTGCGGAGCTCAGAGTCTTGTTCAGTGCGGCGGCGCTCAAGCGATTCGTGCTGACGATGGTCTTGCCGTACGAGAACGTGGTGTACGATGCGCCATAACCGAAGGGAAACTGCGGAGTATTCTGCTCGTCGATATATCGAGACACGTATTTGCTGGCAACATCGGTGGGAGGACGCGTTAGATCCGTGTTTCCGGCCGGACGCCCCGTGTCGAGATGGTTGTAATAAAGGGGCTCTTGTCCCACGCTACGAGGCCAGCTGACCACGAGTTTTCCGGTGGGATTGATTTCGCCGAAGAGCAATCGCGCCAGCGCAGGTCCACCGCCTTCTCCCGGTTGCCAAGCCGCAATCACTGCAGGCACATGTTCGAACGCCCAAGGCAGCGTCAGCGGCCTTCCGCTGAAAAGAATTAATACGACCGGCTTGCCGGTGTGAATGATGGCTTCGAGCAGTTCCTGCTGTTTTCCCGGAAGGCCGAGATGCGCGCGCGACGCGGCCTCGCCGGTCATTTCGGGAGTTTCCCCCAAAGTCATAATGACGACGTCCGCCTTTTGAGCGCCGGCAACTGCCGCCGCGATTTCATTGTCCGTTCCGTCGAGAATGCCGGCGCCTTTGAAGTGAGAAATGCGGCTTTCGCCAGCTCGCTGAGCCAACGCCGCAGGCAGAGAGATTCTTGCATTTCCCGCACCCTGCGGCGCCCCACCGGGATACCAGGAGTTGTCGGACAACGGACCAATGACCGCAATCTTCTGATCACCGGCGGCCAAGGGGAGCAACGCCTTGCCATCTGGTCCATTCGCATTCTTGAGCAACACAAACGAACGCTCCGCCGCGGTCTGCGCCAGCACTTCGCTTTCCGGATCGATCACAGAGTTTGCGGCAGCGTTCTCGTCGACATAGGGATGCTCGAATAGGCCCAACGCGAGCTTCACGCGCAGTACGTGACGGACCGCCTCGTCCAGTTCAGCCGATGCAGCTTTGTCCGACTTAAGGATCTGCTGCAAATTATCGTGATACAGGCTGCTCACCATGTCCATGTCGACGCCGGCGGTGAACGCTTTTCGCGCAGCGGTTTCTCCATTATTTGCAACCCCGTGCGGAATCAGCTCTCCAACCGCATTCCAATCACTCACGACCAGCCCGCGGAAGCCCCACTCATTTCTCAGCACTTGCTTCAGTGTGAACGGATTCGCAGAGGAAGGTATTCCATTTAATGAATTAAAAGCGCTCATCACAGATGCCGTGCCAGCATCGACCGCGGCGCGAAACGGCGGCATATAAAACTGCCGCAGCGTATGTTCGGAAATTTCTGTACTGTTATAGTCGCGGCCAGCCTCGGCCGCGCCGTAGCCGACGTAGTGTTTAGCGCACGCCGCAATGCTGTCGGGCGCATCTAAATGCGAACCCTGATAACCGCGAACGTAGGCTGCGGCCATTGCGGAACCCAAAAACGGATCTTCGCCCGCTCCTTCCGCCATGCGTCCCCAGCGCGCGTCGCGCGCAATATCGACCATAGGGGAAAAAGTCCACCGAATGCCATCCGCAGCAGATTCCCTGGCCGCAACTTGAGACGCCTTCTCGACAATCGACGGATCCCAGGTGGAAGCCAGTCCCAGCGGAATCGGAAATTCAGTCTTGAAGCCATGAATCACATCCAGCCCAAAAAGGATAGGAATATGCAGCCGGGATTTCTCCATCGCTATCTTTTGATAGCGGTTGATCAACTTCGGATCGACAACGTTGAACAGGGAACTGATCTGCCCATGCGCAATCATGTCGTCGTAGTCGCTGCGTCCCGTCCCCGGCCCCGTCGGTTGACCGGCGGAGTATTGCACCAGTTGCCCAACCTTTTCTTCCAATGTCATGCTTCTAAGAATTGATTCCACCCGGCTATCGAGATTTCCATCCGCAATGCCAGTTGATCGACCCGAAGCGGGTGTCTGGGCGAAGCTCGCGCCGATCATGAGGAAGAACAGCCCGGCCTGCAGAAGAGAGTCGATGATAGTTCTCAATCGAATCGAATGGCTCAGTGCGGCGAGCCAGGACTTAACATCGTTCTCACGAGATAAGATCGGCACGGATAGCACCTCCTCAACCTCGGCGCGTATAGCTTACTAAATCGGGTTAGTAGAGCGTTGTTGCCCTGTATGAAAACCGTTTTCCTGTCGAATGTCAATCACAAATGGGCCAGAAGCCGCGAAAACTCCGCTTGCGACTGGAATTTGTTTGTGCGAGACTGCGCAGCGTGACCTCAAAGAAACGGGCCAAGGGCGTCGGAAAGATCGTACGCATGGGGCCCAAGCCGGTGAGTCTCAAGCAGCTGGCCGAGCGCCTCGCTCTTTCTCCGGCGACGGTATCGCTGGTTATCAATCGATCTCCGGTCGCCGATTCTATTCCCCAAGAAACAAAAGACCGCATCCTCGCCGCCGCGCGAAAATACAAGTACCGCCCAAATTTCTTTGCACGATCCTTACGAGCGAAGCGCAGTTTTACGATTGGTGTGATTGTTCCCGAAGTGAGCGACGGCTACTCTGCCTCAGTCATGAGCGGATTGGAAGATCATTTACTGCAAGAGGGGTATTTCTATTTTGTCGCCAGTCACCGCCATCGCGCCGACCTGATCGATGAATATCCCCGACTGTTTCTGGAGCGCTCAGTCGATGGCCTGATCGCAGTGGATACACCCTGGACCCTTTCCCTCTCAGTGCCGGTTGTTACTGTATCCGGACACAACCAGGTGAAGGGCGTGACTAATATTGTGCTCGACCACGTGCGCGCCGCGGAAGTCGCACTCAAGCACCTGTTCCAACTCGGGCACCGGAATATTGCCTTCATAAAGGGACAAGAATTTTCTTCCGACACCGAAGTTCGCTGGGCCACTATTGAAAAGGCGGCCCGCCAACTCCATCTCCCGTTGTTGCCGGCGCTGATTTCGCAGCTCAGAGGCGACTCTTCGTCTCCGCAGTTGGGCTATGAGGCCACGCGCAGGTTGCTGGGGTCGCGCAAACCGTTCACCGCATTGTTCGCCTTTAACGACATTTCCGCGATGGGCGCGATCCGCGCGCTACGGGAGGCTAAACTTCGAGTGCCCGACGACGTGTCGGTGGTCGGCTTCGACGATATACAAAGTGCCGCTTACCAGAATCCCCCTTTGACCACTGTGCGGCAGCCGTTGCGTGAGATGGGACGGATTGCGGCGGAAACCTTACTTCGTCGCATCCTGCACCCCGGCACAGATTCTCACGGGGGGGAAACCATGGTAGAACCCAAACTGGTCATCCGCCAGACCACCGCCAGACTCCTAACGGTCCCCGCCGAGAATGAATCCGATTTTCGCCTACCCGAAAAGACTTCTTAATTACGGGAGAGTGCGCGGCAAGTAATTTTTCGTCGCCCTTCTTGCTCGGTTACGACATCTGCTCACAAAATCGTTAAGGTGTTGTCCCGAAAAAAATATCTCCGCAGCACCCAAAAATTGCATCTCAGTGGCCGTCGACAATGCGCTTGACTGTCGAAAATCGCCTGTGCTATACCAACGGCTACTCGCTACTAAATCGCTTTTCTAGAGATTTAGTAAACGTTGTTCCACTGAATTGAGCTTCTAAGCAAGCCCGGGAGGCCCCGATGAGCCGCTCCACTTCTTCTGCCGTGCGCACTTTCTTAGCCTTTACCTGCGTTCTCTTTTCCGCCATCGTGGCCCACGCCCAGTATCGGACCTCTATTCAGGGCGTTGTGACCGACACGACTGGCGCAGTTGTTTCCGGCGCCAATCTCACGTTGACGAATCCACAAACCGGCGAAAAGCAAGTCAGGGTCAGCAACGATGCCGGGGTATTCAACTTCAACGCACTGCCCGCGGTGCCTTTCCATTTGGAAGTGGCAAAAGACGGCTTCGAGACCAAGGTGATCGACAATATTCAACTGATTCCGGAACAGGCGAACGCGGTGAATGTTCAGCTTACGGTCGGCGCAGCGTCGCAGACCGTGACCGTGAATGCGGAGACGGAACCCTTACTGCAGACGGAGACCGCCTCCATCAACGGCGTGGTCTCAGACAATCAGATTCAGCACATGCCCTCGTTCGGACGCGATGTTTACCAGCTTGTCCAATTGGCACCTGGCGTGTTCGGAGATGGGGCACAGGGAAGCGGCGGCAACGGCCAGAATCTACCCGGAACACAAGGTCCGGGTTCAACAGGCGGCAGCCAGGGGATTTTCCAGACGGAAAACGGGCCGCAAGCGCTGGCGGCCGGGCAGCAATATGAGAACAACAGCTACTCCATCGACGGTATCAGCACCACCAGCGCCGTTTGGGGAGGAACCAAGATCATTACGCCTTCGGAAGATTCCGTGGATAACGTAAAAGTCTTGTCGAATGGCTATGACGCGGAAAATGGCCGTTTCAGCGGTGCCCAGGTTCAGCTCACCTCCAAGAGCGGCAGCAATAATTTCCACGGCAGCGCCTTTTTCACGATGCACCGACCAGGATTCAACGCCTACCAACGGTTTAACGGTTTGCATAATAGCGACCTGAAAGATCCCAATTTTTTCGATCAGTTTGGCGGCAGCATTGGCGGGCCCATCTGGAAAAATAAAGTTTTCTTCTTTTTCGATTACGAGACCGTACGCAGCCCTGCCAATCAGCCGGTTACCTCGAACGGCTGGTACGAGACGCCGGCTTTCGACAAATCTGCTCCGACGGGAAGCATTGCCGCGACCTATCTCACCTTTCCGGGCGCTGGTGTCAACAGCACCAGTATCAATCCTTCGACTTGCACCGACGCCGGCCTCAGCGAAGGCGTGAATTGCCGAACCATCCCGGGTCAGGGTTTAGATATCGGCTCGCCGCTCAAGGCCGGACTGGGTGCGCAGGACTTAGGCTGGGCGAGCGCCTCGAGTCCGGGTACGGGTGGCGACGGCAAGGGCGGCGCTAACAACTTGGACGGGATCGCCGACATTGCCAACTACGTCACCACCAGTAACACAACGTATTCCAAGCAGCAGTACAACGGTCGCGCCGACGCCAATTTGAATGCTACCAATCGTATCGCCTTTGCAATTTACTGGGTTCCGCAGTCGACGACCTTTTTGAATGGCCCGGCTCGACAATACAATTTGTTCCATCACGATCAAGTCAACAATGCGTATTCGGCTCTGTGGAACCATACTTTTTCGCCAAGCTTCCTGAACGAAGCTCGTGTGAATGCCGCTGGATGGCGCTGGAACGAAATCAGTTCCAATCCTCAGTCGCCCGTCGGGCTGCCCACCGACACCATCGGCCAAGTCGGCAGTCTCACCGGTGACACGAATATCAAGCAATTTGGTCCCAATGTCGGCAGCATCCTGAACCAGTGGACTTATACCTTCAAGGATGTCGCTACCAAAATCGTCAGGAACCACACCATCAAGTTTGGCGGTGAGGTCACCCGGCTGTTCTACCTGCAGGACTGCACCGGCTGCGGCATCCCCAATTATTCCTTTTTCAACATCTGGGATTTCCTTAACGATGCGCCTCAGTCGGAAAATACCAGTTTCAATCCTCAGACCGGCTTTCCCACGACTCTTCGACAGGATGATCGCGAAGACATTTGGGGCTTCTTCGTGCAGGACGACTACAAAGTCCGTCCGAATCTAACTCTTAATCTTGGCGTGCGCTGGTCCTATTTCGGACCGCTCTCTTCCAAAGAAAATAATATGTACGTAGCCACGCCGGGAGCCGGTTCGGCTTTTCTGACTGGCCTCAATGTGCACAAGGGGCAGGCTTGGACCGCACAGAAAGACAACGTCGGGCCCCAACTTGGTTTCGCGTGGAGTCCAACCATCTTCAAGGACAAAATGGTGATCCGGGGCGGCTACGGGTTGAACTATAACCAGGAAGAAATCGCAATTTCTTCCGGCATCGTGAATAATCCTGGTCTCGTGGTGCATCCGACTTTCAGCACGAATTCCCCTACGATGCCAGCCGTCGGAATTCTTTACGCACCGTCTTCCAATCTCCACTCGATCAACGGATACCCGGCGAATCCGGCTGCGGTTTCGCCGAATGCTTTCGGTCCCAACGGCCTCCCCACTACCGGAACGGTCAACGTCGCGATCTTTCCGAACACTCTTCCCACCATGCGGGTCCACCATTACTCATTGGACACGCAATACGACCTGGGACACAAATTCGTAGCGTCGTTGGGCTACCAGGGAACGCTGTCACGAAACATTTACTTCCACCAGAACCCGAATGCGACCCCGGCGGCGCTGGGATATAACCTCAATCCGCAAATCGGAGGCGGAGACTACTGGAGCGTCTTAGGTCATGGGAACTACAACGCCTTGCTGGCGGAATTGAAACATGATTTCGGTCGTCAGTTTATGGCCGACGCCCAATTTGTTTGGGCTAAGAGCATGGACACGGGTTCCACGCCGTATAACGAACAAATCTACCCGTATAACGTCAATTTGAATTACGGACGTTCAGACTACAACGTCGGCAAAGCCTTTAAGCTTTACGGTATGTGGCAGCCGGTGTTCTTCCACGGCAACCGGGCTTGGGTCGACAAGATCGTCGGCGGATGGTCCATCAGCGGCATCCTCAATATTCATTCGGGATTCCCTTGGAGCCCTCTTGTCAGCGTTTCGAACCCGAACCCGCTTGATCCAGGGGGAAGTCTCTATTGCGACACCTGCGGGTATACGACTCTTTACCCTTCCGCCTATCTCGGCGGAGCTGGTTCCAGCACAAGCAACGATCAGTTCAAGACCGGGTCCAACTATCCCAACGGTGGCGCGGCCTATTTCGCGACGCCAGCCTACACTGCATACACGGGGAAGACGACGCCGGCCTTCGGCAACGCGCTTCCGCAAGCGCCTGGAGTCGAGCGCAACTCGCTTAACGGGCCTGGATATCGCGACGTTGATATGACCATAACCAAGGCTTTTGGCCTGCCTAACAATCGCGTGCTGGGCGAAGGTGCGCGGCTGGAGCTTCGGCTGGATGCATTCAACGTCTTCAACAATTTGAACTTCAACCCAACCACCATCTCCGACAACATTGCCAACTCGAACTTCGGCGCGGATACCGCGGCTCTAGCCGGCCGTGTTGTTACGGTCGGAGCGCGCTTCAGTTTCTGATTCCCCCCTGTCTAAGCGGGCGCGTCGCACTTCGCGGCGCGCCTTTTTTATTTCTAGCTCGTGGCCATTCACTGCGCCGGCCGACAGGCGAACAGCATTTTGGCCACCGCAATGCGCCGCGTACAATAGCTTATTGCGCCCAAGAGAATTGTAGAGAGGCCCCAATGACGACCATTCACCATCCTCGCCCCCAGGTTGCTGCAGAAGTCCCGGCTGTCCCGCTTACCACGGAAGGCTACAGCGTATTGCACCAGATGATGCGCGTACGCTGGTCCGCTTGGAGAGCCCTGCAGGCAGCGGAAAAATCCTCCATCATCAAAGAGGCCTCCGACGCTCTCTCCGGCATGGAGAGGAATTCCGCGGGCCAATCCGCTCTTTTTTCCCTCATCGGCCACAAGGGCGACCTCATGCTGATTCACTTCCGCGAATCCTTCGCCGATCTCAATCAGGCCGAACTTGGCCTCGCCAATCTGCGGATTAGCGATTATCTCGAACCGACCTCTTCCTATCTGTCGATCATCGAGCTTGGCCTCTATGAGTCGACGCTCAAAATCTATAAAGAGCTGACCGACCAGGGCATCGAGCCCCATTCCGACCAGTGGAAGGCGGAGATCGCCTGCAAGCTCGAACGCCACAAAGAAGCCATGCGCCCGCGCTTATATCCTGAAATTCCGCCCAACCGCTATGCCTGCTTCTATCCCATGGACCGGCGCCGTGGTGAAGACAAGAACTGGTATAAATTGCCCATCGAAGAGCGCGCCCGCCAGATGAACGATCACGGCCTGGTTGGCCGCCGCTACGCTGGCGAAGTTAAGCAGATCATCAGCGGGTCGATTGGCTTCGATGACTGGGAATGGGGCGTCGATCTATTCGCCGACGATCCGCTGGTCTTCAAGAAGCTGATCTACGAAATGCGTTTCGACGAAGTCAGCGCGGTTTATGCGCTCTTTGGCCACTTCTATGTGGGCGTACGCGTTCAGTCGGTGCACCTGGAAAAACTGCTAACGGGAACCCTCCCGTAGAGACGCAACTTGTTACGTCTCGGTGTGACGCCGGATCGATTGGGAAGCTACGGTCTTACTCGAACAAGATATGAACGGTCCGGCCGCCCTGCCCGCCCGTCATGCCAATCGTCAGGTTTATGATACGCAGCTCTCAAGAAAGTTCGGTGACCTCCGCGCCGCCGATGAGCTATTGCATACACCGGTTGAAAAATTGTTTACAGGCCCGATTGCCGATGTCACGGATGTACGTGGGACAAATCTCGATTCTGCGACGTGAGGTGGGTGGGCCGGTAGAAGCGAGTGATATTAACTTGCCGAAATTGAAACCGGGTGTTGAGGCTAAGGCCAAGCCAGAGGGTGATTCCGACAGGGGCCGACCACAAAGGTGGCATAGCGCATGTTTCGACCGAGAGTTTAGGTTACAATGACCGCGAAAGGCCGAATCTGGCGGCATTTGGGCCGCTTGAACGAGGGGTATCTTCTTGGCGACTAGCGAAGGGACCGCTTCTGGCTTACAGAATGTTCCGCAACTTCCCAACCATAAGGTGAAGGTCAAGAAGGCCGGGCAGCGGGCGTGCAACGAAAAAGACGCGAAGGGAAAATTTTGCGGCGGCCATTTGAAACTCTGGTTTTACATGACCGACGTGGTTGAGCGCGAGTGCGGCGACGTGGAAAAAGCCTGGGGAACGAAGGCGGAAGTATATCGCTGCGAGAATTGCCGCACGCTTTATCTGCCGACACCGGGCGAAGGGAAGATCAACGTAGCGGGGCAGGGGATGATCTCGGTTTTCGGGCTCACGCTGCCGCCGAAAGAGAAGTGAAGCGGCTGGCTACTGGCTGTTAGCCAGCCGTGGCGGTGGTCTTTACGGGCTTTGATAGAGCAAAAGTTGCTCCCATGCACACCCCCGATCTCATTTACGACTGGAACAAAAACCATCCGCCGGGATTGAAGCCGCCGGGTCCGGTTTTGATCAACGACGAGACGCTGCGCGATGGTCTGCAGTCTCCGTCGGTGCGCGACCCTTCGGTCGCTGAGAAGATAGAAATCCTTCATTTGATGGAGGCGCTGGGAATCGACTCTCTCGACCTTGGTTTGCCCGGAGCTGGCGCGCGCGCGGTTGAGGCCGTGACTGCGCTGGCGCGAGAGATCGCCGCACACAAGATGAAGATTCGCGCCAACTGCGCGGCGCGAACGCATGAGAATGACATTCGCCCCATCGCCGAGATCGTACAGCAGACGGGCCTGCCCATCGAGGCTGCGACCTTCATCGGATCCAGTCCGATCCGAAGATTCACGGAAGGCTGGAGTGACGATTTTCTGATGCAGACCACCGAGAAGGCAGTTGAGTATGCCGTCTCTCTCGGCCTTGACGTCATGTTCGTAACCGAAGATACGAGCCGGTGCGACCCCGAGACCGTCAAGCGGTTGTATGCGACTGCAATCAACTGCGGCGCACGCGCAATTTGCATTTGCGACACCGCCGGACATGCGACTCCGATGGGCGCATTAGCTTTGGTGCGATTTGTGATTGCAGAAGCGGTGAAGCCTTCGGGCGAGAATATCCGTGTGGACTGGCACGGACACAGCGACCGCGGTCTGGCCATTGCTAATTCGATGGCGGCGATCATCGCCGGGGCAAATTGCGTTCATGGGTGCGCGATCGGCTTGGGCGAGCGAGTCGGTAATACACAGGTCGATCAGATGCTCGTCAATCTAAAGCTGATGGGTATCGCGCCGTGGGACGAACAGGATCTGACCAAATTAAAGCAATATTGTCAGGCGGTTTCGCGGGCAACGGGCGTGCCCATTCCAGCGAATTATCCGGTGGTAGGCGACGATGCGTTTCGCACTGCTACCGGTGTGCACGCCTCGGCGATTATCAAGGCGTATCACAAAGACGACGTTGTCCTCGCGAACACGGTTTATTCCGGGGTGCCTTCTCATGTGTTCGGGTTAGAGCAGATTATTGACATCGGTCCTATGAGTGGAAAATCCAATGTGCTGTGGTGGCTTGAGCGGCACAGTATTCCGGTCAGCGACAGAATCGTAGATCGCATCTACCAACTGGCTAAGCAGAGTGATCACACGTTGAGCGAGTCAGAGATTCTGGAATGCATAGAAGCGGCGACCTCAAAGAAATGACTGCTATGCGACATTCCATTCTCGGAGCCGGCGGAGTAGGCGGGATGATGGCCGCGTGCCTGGCTAAGGTCGGCGATTCGGTGACCTTGGTGGTGCGGCCGGAGAAACTCCAGGACTACCCCAGACAGGTTCATTTGGTGAGTCCGTTTGGTGAGTTTGCGGTCGAGGTGACAGTTGCCGCTGAAGTCCCCGCCGTCGACGTGCTCTGGATCACGGTGAAGGGTACGCAGCTGGATTCGGCGATGGCAGCGCTCAAGAGTCCAGATTCGGTGACAGCAATCGTTCCGCTGCTCAACGGAATCGACCACATTGAGTTGCTCCGTTCTAAATATGGCTCCAGCCGCGTGATTCCGGCAACGATTGCCGGAGAGATGGAACGAATCGCTCCCGGCAATATTGTTCACCGGTCCCCTTTCCTGCGGCTGAATGTTGCTTCCGCAGGGCGCCCCCTGCTCGGCCATACGCTCGATGAGCTTCAGAAGATGGGTTTTGCGTGTAGCTTTATCGACAATGAGCCCACTCTGCTGTGGGGCAAGTTGGTATTCCTGGCACCCTTTGCGCTGAGCACCACCGCTGCCGATAAAACCGTCGGCGAGATCCTTTCGGATCCGAAATGGCGAGCTTTGGCGGAGGCTTGCGTCCGCGAAGCCTGCGCTGTTGCCCTCGCTGAGGGCGCAAAAGTGGATGCGGCCTCGATTCTCGCTTGGGTAAAGACGGCGCCTGGACATATGCGCAGCTCCATGCAGAAAGATGTCGATCGCGGCAATCCACCCGAGTTGGACGCGATTGCAGGGCCAATCCTGCGGGCTGCCCGCCGACATGAGATCGAAGTACCTGCCACGAAGACGCTCGTTGAGGGCGTGGAGCAACGGGCGGGATTGGTGCGCTCCATCGCCTAGAGGGAGAAGACTCAAAAGTCTAAGGGAGGGACGATCCGGAAGTCCTTCAAAGGGCGCCGAGTTGACCATCTTCCGTAACGCCTTAGCCAATCCCCTTTCGTTCCCACGCGTTGTAAACTTACAAAATACTCGATGAGCCCAACTCCCCCGCGGCCGGATTTGCCCGAACTGGCACCCTCGGTGCAGCAGGAAGTGGCGCGTCTGGCAGCCTCGCCCGATGTGCGTTCGGCATTCAACTGGTTGCGCACGCAGGAACCTCAACTGGCGCATTGGCAGATGGAGGTGGCCCGGATTCCGGCGCCGCCGTTCGGCGAGTCGGCGCGGGGAGCATGGTTAGCCGAGCGCTTTCGCGAGATCGGGTTGGACGATGTTCGCGTTGACGACGTGGGCAACGTCTTCGGCACGCATCCCGGATTTGGCAGGCGTTACGTGGCCTTGAGCGCGCACATCGACACTGTATTTCCGGCGAACACGCCCCTGAATATTCGCCAGCAGGGAAGTCGCATCTACGGCCCCGGAGTTTCCGATAATGGCGCGGGCGTAGTCGCGCTGTTGGCCATCGCCGCTTTGTTGCGGACACTTCGCATCCGCCATGCGCTGCCCTTCGTTTTTATCGGCAATGTCGGCGAAG
>DASSRO010000379.1:0-7247 GCA_035701745.1 Candidatus Sulfotelmatobacter sp.
CTCGTCACCACGGCCATCGGCCTTCTGGTCGCGATTCCGGCGGTCATGATGTTCAACTACCTCACCGGCCGCGTGGAAGCGTTCGACGTCGAGATGGACAACTCGTCCAGCGAATTGATCGACTACTTCCTGAAGCGGCGGAGCATGCGCCGGTCGTAATCGGCCGGGCGGCTAAGCACAAAGTGAGTTGCTGGTCCGGTGCGGGAGAGACTCTTCCGCACCGGGCTCTCAGGTTCGAAGCGGCCTAGCTTACCGATTGCTGAGAGCACAAAGAAGAGGTTCATCTCATGGCATTGGCAAAACGAGACGAAGGGTCCAAGGTCAATTCCGACATCAACGTCACACCGATGGTGGACGTGATGCTGGTTCTGCTGATCATCTTCATGGTGGTCACGCCCATGTTGCAAAAAGGCATCAGCGTGGACATGGCCCAGGTCAACAATCCGGAGCAGATGCCGGATGCGGACAAAGAAGATGCACTGCTGGTCTCCATTACTCGGGACGGCAAAGTCTATTTCGGCAGCGAACAGATGGCAGTCGACAACCTGACGGGCAAGGTGAAAGATCGCCTGGCCAATAAGCCGGACAAACGCGTGTACGTGAAGGCGGACATGCGCGCCCGGTTTGGCAGCGTGGTGCAGGTTGTGGACGCGGTTCGTGCCGCCGGGGTCGATGACCTGGGCTTGCTGACCGATCAGAGGAAAACCAGCCCCACGACTCCGCCACCCCCGGCGACGCCTGGGCAAGCAGGGCAATAAAGGAGAACGACCATGGGAATGGCAATTGGCCCCAAAGGCGGCCAAAATGCAAACATGAACGTCACGCCGTTGATCGACGTGCTGCTGGTGCTGCTGATCATCTTTATGGTCATCTCGCCGGTGACCCCAAAAGGCTTGGATGCCCTGGTACCTCAGCCGCCTCCGCCAAACGCGCCTAAGAACAATACGCCCGACCGCACCATCGTCGTGCAGTTGGTCGACCTGGGTGCGGGGAACGCGCCCGGCGTGAAGATCAACAACGAAGACGCGACCTGGGACAACCTGCAGGGTCGTCTTACCGACATTTACAAGCAGCGTGCGGAAAAGGTAATGTTCGTCAAGGGTGATGACTCTATTCCATTCGTTAACGTCGCCAATGTTATCGATATTGCGCATGCCGCTGGAGTGGACAAAGTCGGCCTGATCACCGCGAAGATCGAAGCGGGCGCCTGATTCATCTGCCCGGTGGCGCTCGGGGTCGCGAACATTCGTATTCGGCCCACTGCACGGAAGCCAACCCGCTTCCGTGCAGCCGCGCTTATCACCCGCGCTTGTCAAATCGATGCCTCTGGGCCTAGGATGCTCTGTCGAGGGAGACTTATACCGCAATGAATAAGAACGCGAGATACATTCTGCTGGCGGCTGCGCTGCTGGCGCTCTTCTCTTCTTTAGGCTGCGACAAGCTGCGTGCGCGCGATCAGCTCAACAAGGGCGTGGAATCGTACAAGAACAATCACTACGAACAGGCCATCGACCACTTCCAGCAGGCCGTGCAACTCGATCCCGGGCTGATCAACGCGCGAATGTACCTGGCCACCGCGTTTGTGTCGCAATATATTCCCGGGGTCGACTCCCCGGAAAATCTGCGTACGGCGCAGCAGGCCATTGATGAATATCAGAAAGTGATCGACGCAAATCCTGCGCGCGAACAGAAAGTCAATGCGGCCAAAGGCATCGCGTACCTCTATCTCAACGAGAAAAAATGGGACGACGCCAAAAAATATTACCGCATGGCCTCAGACCTGGACCCGAACGATCCCGAGCCTTACTATTCGATCGGCGTCATCGATTGGACCGCGGCCTACCAGCCTCGCATGGAAGAGCGCGCCAAGTTGGGCATGAAGCCGGAAGAAAATTTGAATGCGAAAAACAAGGACCAGAAGAAGGTCTGCGAGGAATTGAAAACGAAGAACTCGGGGGCTATCCAGGAAGGAATCGACAGCCTGAACAAGGCCATCCAAATCCGCCCTGATTATGACGACGCCATGGCGTATCTCAACCTCATGTATCGCGAAAAAGGCGACGTGGAGTGTGAGGACCTTCCCACTCGCGCGGAGGACCTGAAGACGGCGGACCACTGGGTCGACGAAACTCTGCGGGTCAAGAAAGCTAAGGCCGAGAAGGCTGCGCAAAGCCAGAGCGGCGGAATCACGATGGACAAGTAGTAAGAATCGCCAAGAGAATGCAGCCCACGGTGCGAACCGTGGGTTTTCTTTTTTGTAGTCGAAGCGGCTACTCTTTGCTGTACAACTGCACTTCAACCTTCGTAAACTTCCACCTTTGAACTCGGGGGAATGATTCTGTAAGAGCTCTCGTTATCATCACAGTGGCGGCATCGGGATTTGCTCCGCCATTGTTCATCAGCATAATCCAGACGCGGGGATGGGTGGTCCCAATGGCGCGCAGAAATTCAGGCGCAGGCTTGCCCGTGAAGTCGCGGTAGTCGAGCCCGGCTGCGTGGTGGGGGAATAAGATCTCTGGGCCGAATGGTCGAGTAAAACTGGGACTGGCAGTGTTTTGCCCGGCGCGCGCCGAACAGAAGAACTCGTAGGAGGCGCGGGTTGCGGGAATGTCGAAGAGAACTCCGTCGCCCGGCAGCGAATGGTCGAGAATGAAGCCGGTTGCCGCACCGGAGGCGTCACGCTCTGCATCGAAGTCGTTGCCGTAGACGAAAAAAATTCCCTGCGCACTTAGCAGCAGAATCACAACCAGCGCAGAGCCTAGAATCCAAGTTTTCTGCAGGCGCGCCAATCCCGCCGCGGCCAGAATCAGCAGCGGCGGAAGACAGAAGATCATGTAACGGCCCAGGAAGACGGGGCGGGCGAAAGACAAAAAGACGGTCAGGGCGACCGGGAAGAATAACCATATCAGCAGGAACTGGATTCGCCACGTTTCCCAAATCTGAGCCCGCCTAAAAAACTTCGTTCCTGCTGGCAACGCGGCAGCCAGGCAAGCCGAGAAGTACAGGACGGGAAGGATCCAAATGACCCCTCCTGCGAGGTGTTCGTAGAACTCGAACAGATCCCGCAGGCCAGGCCGCGATATCCAGCGAATGGGTCCAGCGCCCGTCTTGGCTACGAAGATCAGCAGAGGCAGTACTGCCAGGCCAATTGTGATCCAGGCGCGCCGAAGCTGCGCAGACCTTTCACCGCCGCTCTTTTCGCGTGACCTGAAAGTCCGTACGGCCAACCATTGCGTCACGATCAAGAGCAACGCATAGAAGTGCGAGTAGACCGCGAGGACGCTGATGACGATATAAGCGATCCTGCTGCTGGGCCTGGGTTGGCGGAGGTAAGCAACCAGGAAGGCCGAAGAGAGCGTGGCGAGCAGAAGAAACAGTGCGTAGCTGCGCGCCTCCTGCGAGTAGCGAACGCTGTAGGCATTGGAGCTGAATAAGGCGGCTGTGATCAGGGCAATCTTTCGGTCGTAGAGCATTCGTGCCAGCCAGTAAATTGCCGGCAGCGTGGCGGCCGCCAATACTACCGATAGGCTGCGAATGAAAAATTCGCTTTGCCCTAAATGCAGCCAAATCCGCAGGATCAGGTAGTAGAGCGCCATGTTGGCTTCGCGCCACCACAGCAGGCGCAGGAAGTTGCCCCAACCGATGCGCGCGACTTCTACGCTGAAACACTCATCAAACCAGAAGGGCTTGCTAGCCAGGTTAAGGAGGCGAATGGCCACGCCTGCCGCCAGCAAGAGGGAGAGAGCCATCCAGTGCGCACTCCGGATCGGTGAAGAGCCCGCGCTTTGGTTTCCCGGAGTTTCGCTCGGCATGCAGAGAGTTGGAATCGGTGCGATTCCAAATGATACTATGCTAGAAATTCCGGTAATTTGCGCATTTTCGATTTAAGGGCAAGGCGCAGGTATAGGGCTTTCGGGCTAAGTTCAGGACTGCGCTACACATATGAGTATGACTTCCCTGGCACCGGCGCTTCATTCAGAACTAGTATCGACTGATGGCGGGAAGGCCTTCGTCTCGGTGATTGTGCCGGTTTTCAATGAAGCCGCTCACCTGGAAGAGTTGTTGCAGGCGATCTACGCCTCGCCGGTCAGGAAAGAAATCATTCTGGTCGACGACGGTTCGACCGACGGCACGCGTGAGAAACTGCAAGCGCTGCCCCCCACCGACGACGTCACAGTGGTATTCCACGACAAGAATTACGGCAAGGGAGCGGCCATTCGCACTGCGCTCGCCTATGCGCGGGGCGAGTATGTGCTGATCCAGGATTCCGATTTGGAGTATGACCCGCAGGACTATCCCAAGCTTCTCGCCCCGCTCGCATCAGGCGAGGCCAACGCAGTTTACGGCGTGCGGCCGGACCGGCCGGAGCGGGGACTACGTTTCTTCCTGGGCGCGAAACTCCTGACCCATCTCACCAATTTTCTGTATCGCGCCGGCATTCACGATGAAGCGACCTGTTACAAAGTCGTGCGCCGGTCTCTGTTAGCGCAACTTCAACTGCGGTGCCGCCGCTTTGAATTCTGCCCGGAAGTGACGGCGAAGCTGTGCCGCATGGGCGAAAAGATTGCGGAAGTTCCAATCTCGTATCAGCCGCGGGTGGAAGGGAAAAAGATCCGCCACTCGGATGGATGGCTGGCCATATGGACCCTGATCCGCTATCGCTTCATTCCGCGCCGGCACTGGCTGAGGCGCGACAGCGACGCGCCGCCGCAAGCGCCTTTCGCGGTTAGTTTCTCCCGCCCACCGCAATCTTAAGCGTGCGTCGCCCAAAGTACGGCGCAACGTGTAAAATCTTGGGTTCTTAAGCGGCGCCGCCCAACAGGATGTTCAAAAAAATTCTCATTGCAAACCGCGGCGAAATTGCGGTGCGGGTCATTCGCGCCTGCCACGAATTGGGAATTGCAGCGGTCGCGGTCTATTCCGACGTAGATCGTGCCTCGTTGCACGTGCGCAAGGCCGACGAAGCGTATCCCATTGGCGCGCCGGCGGCCTCTGAGTCGTACCTCAACATCCAGAAAATTCTCGATGTTGCCGCGCGCTCCGGTGCAGACGCGATTCATCCCGGATATGGTTTTCTTTCCGAGAATGCGAAATTCGCCCGGGCCTGCGCCGATGCGGGGGTAAAGTTCATTGGCCCCACCGCCGCGGCTATGGATGCCATGGGCTCAAAAACCCGGGCCCGGCAGGCCATGGAACGCGCAGGAGTGCCTTTCGTTCCCGGAACATCGCGAGGCCTGGAATCATTCGAGCAGGCCGAGGAAGTGGCAGCGCGTATCGGTTATCCCATCATGCTGAAGGCCGCGGCGGGAGGCGGTGGCAAAGGCATGCGGCTGGTGCACGCCCCCGATGAATTGAAGTCGGCGCTCGAAGGCGCGCGCAGCGAGGCCGAGCGTTCGTTCGGCGATAGTGAAGTCTATATCGAGAAGGCAATCGTCAATCCGCGCCACATCGAGATGCAGGTGCTCGCCGACGAGCACGGAAATACGGTGTACCTCGGGGAGCGGGAGTGTTCCCTGCAACGTCGGCATCAGAAAGTGGTCGAGGAAGCGCCGTCGCCCATCGTCGATCCAGAAATGCGTCGCAGGATGGGCGAGGTCGCAGTTCGCGTGGCGCAGGCAGCGGGGTATACCAATGCTGGAACGGTTGAATTCCTCGTCGACCAACAGAAGAATTTTTATTTTCTGGAGATGAATACGCGCCTGCAGGTGGAACATCCAGTGACAGAACTCGTCACTGGCCTGGACCTGGTGCATCTGCAGATTCGGATCGCGTCGGGTGAACGCTTGCCCTTCAAGCAAGAGGAAGTGACGATTCGCGGGCATGCGATCGAGTGCCGCATCTACGCCGAGGACCCCGACAACAATTACTTCCCAAGTCCGGGCAAGATCACGTTGCTCCTGCTACCGTCGGGGCCGGGAATCCGCCGCGACAGCGGCATGTACGAAGGTTGGACTGTGCCCATGGATTACGATCCGCTGCTGGCCAAGCTGATCGGCTATGGCACGGACCGGGAACAGGCTATCAACCGCCTGACGCGCGCGCTGAACGAATATTTCGTGGGCGGGATCAAGACCAACATTTCTTTGTTCCGGCGAATCCTGAGCCATCCGGATTTTCGAGCCGCCAAGCTTGATACCGGTTTTCTCGATCGTCTTTTAAAGCAGAAGCAGGCTGAGGCTCCGGCGGACGCAGCGGCCACGGAGGTCGCGGTCATTGCCGCTGGAATCTTTGCGGCTCTGGGCCCGGTCGGCGCTGGGCCCGGCGAGCGTCCAGCCACGAACGGTACAACTAATCGTCCGGATGCCGTTTCCAACTGGAAAATTGCGGCGCATAAAGAGGCGACCCGATGAGGTCGCGCAAAACTCGCAGCTCGTCAGCGGCCGCCGGGCGCTGCTTCTCATGATTTACGACATCGCAATCGACGGCAAGAATTACCGGCTCGATCTCAACCGAGCCGACGGCCGCTGGTCGTGCCGCCTGGATGGACGCCAGGTGGAAGTCGACGCCGTGCTGGCGCGTCCCGATGTACTGTCTCTCCGCATCGACAACCGGGCCTATGAAGTGAAGTGCGAACGCGTGGGCGGCGAGACGCATCTTTGGGTGGGCAGCGCCCGCTTTGCCGCCGAAGTTCGCGATCCCCGCTCGTTGCGCGGGCGGGTTCGCGCGGTTGACGATCAAGGGCCAAAGAAACTTGCCGCTCCCATGCCGGGCAAGATTGTTCGGGTGCTGGTCAAGCAGGGCGACGAAGTCGAAGCTGGCGCTGGAGTGCTGGTGGTGGAAGCGATGAAGATGCAGAATGAGATCAAGTCGCCGAAGAAGGGGACGGTTCAGAAGATCCTGGTCGGAGAAGGCGCGCCGGTGAATGCCGGGGACGTGCTGGCTATCGTGGAATAGACTGGCGCACTTAGACGCAGAAGCGGCGGAAGCCTGGCGCTACTTTTCCATGCCGTTGCTGTCGAGCACTTTCTTGGCGTAGTAATTCTCAACTCTGGCGGAATCCCGCAAAACCTCGTAGTAGGCGGCCTTCAATAATTGTTCGCGGCGGTCGTGCAGTTGCGACCGAATGGCCTGCTGCACGCGTGGATCGGACAATTCCCGCTGTCCCGCAGGTTCTTTCGAAACCAGTTTCACGATGCGGTATCCCAGCGCCTGCTTGGTCGAAGGATTGACTACGCTGATGATGGGACTGTACTGCCCCGGCTTCAGCTTCATCACCGCGTCGCGCGTGCTCGGGTCGGTGCCTTTCA
>DASSRO010000380.1:0-2285 GCA_035701745.1 Candidatus Sulfotelmatobacter sp.
CGGCGGAGGACTGATCGTGATCGCGGCGGCCGCGTACGTTGCAATGCGCGGACGGACAAGTCAGAGCAAATCAGCCGCAGCGTAAAAGCCAGAAGTCGCGCGATGACGGCACTCTCGGCGAGGTCGCCGATCCCATCCAAACCACCCGTCATCCCGACGACCGTAAAGCGGCCGCGCGCCGTCTTCAGCGCGGGCGTAGGTCGGAGGGACCTTGTGCTTGCTCTTCCGATCATCCGATCACCAGATCACCAGATTTCCGATTGCCTTTCTCCGTGTCTCTGTGCCTCCGTGGTGAGATTTTTGCTTCCGATTTAGCCTTGACGCAGTTTTCTTCAGCGGTATATTGTGTCCGGGTTCATGAGGGCGCACTTCTGATTTCAAGGCGATTGCCTGGTTGCCCACCCGATAGGAGGCCTGCATGGCCGCATCTTCACTACCTTCCGCTCCCGAGCTGAGTCTCAAGACTGAAAAAACCAAGTTAGGCGAAGCACTGGTTCACGGAACCGGCCGAATCACGGCCGAAAACGCCGACACGCTCCAGGTTACCGTTCGACAATTGATTCCCGACTGTAAACTCATTGTTCTGGATCTGACGGGAATTGACTACATTGACAGCAGTGGCCTTGGTGCCCTGGTTGGTCTCTATCTGGCTGCGGCCCGCGTCAATTGCCAGCTGGAACTGTCTAATCCAAAGCCCCGCGTGCGTGACTTGCTGAAGATCAGCAAGATCACCACTGTGTTTGAAGGGCATGAATTCGGCGGCATTTGAGTTTTTGATCTGCAACGGGGTGGAGCGCAGCATGCTGCGTCTCTGCGCTTCTACCCACAGCGCCGGAAGCCCGATCGCTCGATCACCAGATCACCTGATATCGCGCAGTGGGCCTTTCTCCGTGCCTCTGTGCCTCCGTGGTAGGTGTTGTGTATTAGGTCTCCTCCGGAGGCGGCACCGATCTGCGCTGTCTATCTCGACTGAGCCAGTGCCACCGCATCGGCGCCTGCTGGGAATCGGAGCTGCCTGGACATATCGTTCGCGGCACGATATACCGCCTCGGCCACGTCGGACTCGGTCGTCACCGTATCCACCTGCGCAAATGAAGCAAGGATAGGGTTCGCGAAGGCTGCGTATGTCTCAGGAAACAACCCTTCCATCCGCGATCCTCCGTTGCTGGTAAAACGCGTGCTTGGGCAGTAACCCGGCTCAACTAGTTTGAGCCGCACGTTGAACATCTCAAGCTCGTGCGCAAGTGATCCGGTGAATCCTTCGATGGCCATCTTGCTCGCTGTGTAAGCGGCCGCTAACGGCATCGGCGTCAGGGTCGTGCTCGAAGTCACATTCACGATCACGCCCGATCTCCGCGTTCGGAACTGAGGCAGCACCGCCTGCGTCATCGCCATGACGCCGAAGGTGTTGGTTTCGAACACCTCGCGTACCGTAGCCATCGGCGTGACCTCGAAGACGCCGACCACTCCGATGCCGGCGTTGTTGACCAGCACGTCGAGAGGACCGCTCGCCTCGAGCGCGGCCGCAATGCTTTCAGCCTTCGTCACGTCCAGCGGCAGCAGTCGCATCCGCTCGGACCGGGGTAGGAGGCCTTCACGCGGTGTTCGCATGGTGGCCACCACGTTCCAGCCCTGCGTGTGGAATTCGCGCGCGGTCTCCAGCCCGTAGCCAGAGGAGCAACCAGTGATGAGTACTGTTTTTGTCTTCATATCGTGAATATATCGAGCGCATGCAGGACTTGCTACAATGTAAAGTCCATATTTCATTTGCGAGAGTCCAGAAATGAGTGACCCGCTCTCGGAAGTCATCGCGTTGCTGCAGCCGAAGGCCGTGTTTTCCAGACGCATCAGCGCCGCGGGCCGCTGGGCCGTCGCCTATTCGCCTTTCCTCCACCCAAGCTTCTGCGCCCTGCTTGAGGGGAGCTGCCGGCTCGCCGTGGACGGCCAGCGTTCCCTCACGCTCCAGGCTGGCGACTTCATACTTCTGCCGGCGACGCCCGGCTTCACCATGTCTGGCTTCGAGGCGGTGAGGCCCGTGCGGTTCGACCCGAAGGTGACGTCAAAGCACACGGGTGAAGTCCGCCACGGCAGGCGCGGTGGTCCACCTGACGTACGGTTGCTGGGCGGCTGGTTCGCCTTCGACTCCCCAGATGCAGCGTTGCTGGTCTCGCTGTTGCCGGCGTTGGTGCACCTGCGCGGCGCTGAGCGGCTCTCGGTGCTGGTGCGGCTCGTCGCCGAGGAATCGAGGGAACGGAGGTCAGGCCGTGACCTCGTGCTCAGCCGCC
>DASSRO010000381.1:0-16562 GCA_035701745.1 Candidatus Sulfotelmatobacter sp.
ACCCATTGGATGCGCGCGCGTTTTAAATTACAAAATTACAAATTACCCAATTGCCAAATTCCCTAGGCCGTTTCCAGCTTGTCGAACGTTTCCCCCAGTTTTTCCAGCGCGTTGACTTTCTCGTCTTCGCCGAGTTCCAGCAGCAGAGGCGGGGTTTGCGGCGCTGAACGCAGCAGTTCCATCGCTTCTTTCCAGTCGATGGTTCCCTGCCCCGGCCACAAATGCGAATCTTTATCTTTCGCGTTGTCGTGAACGTGCGTCGAGCGAATGTAATTCCGCAAAATTTCAAAACCCATGCTCACCGATCCTTCCAGGTGCGCGTGGCCGAAATCGAAACACACCCCCACATCGTCGAAGTGAGCTCCCTTGATCATCTCCACGAGCCGATCCGGCGTCGACAGCTCGTTCGGAATGTTTTCCAGCAAAATCCGCACGCCCAGAGGCTTGGCGAACGCCCGCAGATGTTCAATCGACGTCATCGCCGCCTCGAACTTCTTGTCGCTGAAACTTTCATTCGGCGTACCCAGATGCTGCACCAGAAAACGGAATGGAATCTGCTCGGCAATCTCCAGCGCCCGCTTGATCTCGTCCATCGCCTCAATGCGCGCCGCCCGGTCGGTCGATGCCACGTTCACCGGCGGAGACCCGGCGCGGCCCCACTCATAGTCGGAATACAAGGGCGAATGCACCGAATGGAGCGGAATGCCGCTGCCCCGAAACCATTCGGCAATCTCTTTGACGTGCGCCTTGCGGTTGGCATAGTCCAGGTGCTGGCGCGCCGCAAAAATCTCGACCGCCTGCACTCCGCTGCGCGCCAGCCCGTCCAGTATGCCGGGATGCAGCCGCTCTTTCACGAACAGATAAGTGGAAACCGCTTTCTGCATGTTCGTCCCTTAGGAATAATTGTTGATTGATGATTTTTGATTTTTGATTGAAACCAAACTACACGGCGGCAGGTTCGATGTTTTCAATCAACAATCACCCAATCATCAATCATCAATTTTTTCTCAGTACCCAACTGCCTTTCCTCCGCCTCGCACATCGCTGGCGCCCAACCTGTCGCCAGTTTTGGCGTCGACGGCAATACATTCCGCATCACTCCAGTAAGGCACGAAGGCGCTTCCATAGTGCAGCCCCACCTCGACCTTGTATCCCATGTGCTCCAGCAGGTTCACGGTGTCGGGCGGAAACCATTGTTCCACGTCCACCACGTCGGGCAGCCACTGGTTGTGAAAGCGCGGCGCATTCACCGACTCTTGAATATTCATCCCGTAGTCGACCACCCCCATTAGAACATTGGCCACGGTCGTAATAATCTTCGAGCTTCCCGGCGACCCCAACACCATCGCGGTCTTCCCATCGCGCACCACGATCGTTGGCGTCATCGACGACAACGGCCGCTTTCCCGGCCCAATCGCGTTGGCGTCACTTTGAATCAAGCCGTCGGAGTTGGGCACTCCCGGCTTCGACGAAAAATCGTCCATCTCGTCGTTGAGCAAAAATCCCAGCCCGTCGGCGGTCACGCGCGAGCCAAACCAGGCGTTGATCGTGGTAGTCACGGCCACGGCATTCCCGTCCGCATCCATCACCGAATAGTGGGTTGTGTGGTTCGACTCCTGCGGTACCGTCGCCGGAGGATGTTCCGCCGCATACTGCTCCAGTTCGTTGAAGACCGCGGGCCGCTTCAGGTCTTTGCTGGCAGTAGCGTGCGCAGCATCGATCGTCTCGTCCCACGCCGCGGCGTATCGTTTATCGATCAACTGCGCCACGGGGATCTTCGCGAAGTCCGGATCACCCATAAACTCGGCGCGGTCAAAAAATGCCCGCCGGAAGGCCTCCAGCGTGTAATGCATCGACTGGGCTGAGCGCTCGCCCATCTTTCCCAGATCGTAGCGCTCCAGAATATTTAGAGTTTCAATCAGAACCGCCCCGCCCGATGACGGCGGCGGCGCGCTGATCACCTCATATCCCCGATACGTCCCTCGCACCGGTTCACGCTCTTTCACCTCGTAACGCGCCAAATCCTCGGCGGTAATCAATCCGCCGCCCTTCTGCATTGCGGCAGCCAATTCTCGCGCCAGCGCGCCATGATAGAAATCATCCGGCTTCTCCGCGATGCGTTGCAGCGTCCGTGCCAGATCCGGTTGCCGGAAAATTTCACCCGGCTTGTAATAATCGCCATTGCGCTGAAATACCCGGTGCGATTCAGGAAAATGCGCCAGATAAGGGTCGCGCAGGTCGGCCGCCTCTTCCCAAGTCAGCGCATATCCCTCGCTCGCCAGCCGGATCGCGGGAGCCATCACCTGTCTCAGCGTCAGCTTGCCGTACTTGTGCTCGGCAAAAACCATGCCGGCCACCGACCCCGGCACTCCAATCGCCTTGTAGCCAATCTCGCTAGCGTCGGGAATCACGTTGCCCTGCGCGTCCAAATACATGTCGCGGGTCGCCGCCGCGGGCGCCATTTCGCGGTAGTCGAGAAAGTGCGCCTTGCCGTCGGCCATGCGAATCAGCATGAAGCCGCCGCCACCAATATTTCCTGCCGCCGGATGCACCACGGCCAGCGCAAATCCTGTGGCCACCGCCGCATCCACAGCATTGCCACCCGCCTGCAGGATGTCTACGCCCACATGCGATGCCAGTTCGTGCACACTCACGACCATGCCGTGTGCCGCATGAACCGGATGCACCGACGCCGTGGCAGGGACCGCAGCGCACCCCGCCAGCAGTACCACAACCAAACAGCTCAAGATTCTGTGTGGAGATCGCATTCAGTCGCAGACTCGAGGTTTAAAGCGCGAACTCTGAGGCTAGCCGACGCTGGCAAGCCGAGTCAAATCAATCACGCTCTGCCCTGCTAACCTTCGTGGCGCGTCCCCGTGTGGCGCGCGCTCCACCTGTGGCGCGGGTGTCCCGTGTTGGCGCGGCCGCTCGGTGTGGCGCGGGCGCTCCCCGTGTGGCGCGGGCGCTCCCGCCCGCGTTCCTCTTCTTCCCGGCCCGCTTTCTTCGGCGCTTTCGCCAACACCATCTCGTACGAATTCCGAACGCGGCCCGCAACTCCCCCGAGGGCAGCGCGTATCGCGCCACACGATCGAGCCACACGATCTAAGGGCTGTTACTGCACTACCAGATTAAACTGGGTGGTCACCGTGGGCGCGCTTGGAGAAGTACCACTTACGGTGATTGTGTAAGTCCCCCTCGGAGTGCCCGGCGTCGAGGTGTTGCTGTTGGTGCTGCTGGCGCCGCCGCACGATCCCAGTCCCAGCGTGGTCAGTCCAAGAACGAGAACCAATCCAAGTAAACGCAGGTTGCGGCGGGATCGGTGCGATCCGGCCACCATAACAATGCCAAACAGACCGGGAAGCAGCGTGGCATAGAAAATTGCACGGGTGCGGCCGTAGGGTAGCAGCGAGGCGGTGGGGAGGCTGGTCGTGATATGGAAGCTGACAGTCCCAGACGTATTGACTGACGGAGGAGTAGTGCAGCCCGACTCGGTCAGAGTCGAGGGCTCGGAGCAGAGGAAAGCGATAGTTCCCGTAAAGCCGGTGTTGAGCGCGACATTGATGGTAGCGTCGACGCTGGAGCCTTGCGCCACCTGAAAACTTGTCACGGTAGGAGTTAAGGTGAACTGCGGAGTCAGCGTCGCGACCCAGGCAGTAGCCAGCTTGTTCGCATCTACCGAACCCAAACCTGTGACCTGGTCGTAGCCAGTCCCGGCGCTGAAGCCGATCTGCGTGGTGCCTGCTGGGCAATTCACGGTACCGGGGGTGCATGCCACTTTGTTGTTGCCCACAGTCACGTCGTGGAAGACGGAGGGAATGCTGGCCGCGAAGCCGTACAAAGTCGGATTGACGTTTCCAAATCCTGGACTGCCGGCCTGCTGGTTGATGAGCGCCAGGACCGCAGAGAAGGTTGGAGCGGCGACTGAGGTGCCGCCGACGACCGTGAAGGATCCGTTGGTAGCGCTATCGCGAAAGCCGGAAACGCAACTCGCCTGAAGACCATTATTAGGAGGGCCGGCGTCCTCAGAACAAATGAGGTAGCCATCGTGATCGGGCGAGGCCGCTATCGATAGATCCGGGACATCGCGCGCGCCATCGGCTGGAACGCCGGTTCCGGTTTGCCACGTGGGCTTCGAGAAAAACAGGCTGGCCCCACCGCCCGAGGCCGCGAGATCACCACCGTTGGTGTCATTCCATGCAACTTCTGGAATGTATTTCAGCGCCGAAGAAACTGTATCAGTAGCGGCGCCGGCTGATGACCAAAACGGCGGATTCGCTCCCGGAGGCGTGTTGGTTGTGCTGTCGCCGGTGAATGTGTTGCCGCCCATGCCGGTAACTTCGGGAATGGATGCAGGAATATCCACGGCGAGTCCCTGGGTGGCTGATGAGACCACTCCTTCGCAGTCTGCGGCGCCGTTGTCACCGGAGGCCGAGACAATGGTCTGGCCTTGAGAGTTCGCCTGTTGCGCCCATCCCTGCACCTGCTGGGCAAACGCCTTGCCCACTCCCGTCTGCCCTGTCTCGCCGCCCTCGCAGAAGCCATAACTAGTGCTGATGAAAGGCGCGATCTTGTTTTGTACGGCGTAGTCAAGCGCGTCCCAAACACTCAAACCGTTTCGGGCGAGGCAGGTATCGCCGGAACTCAGCCCGGCGTAAACAAAAATGATGGAGGCGTTCTTGGCGATGCCGCCCGACCACTCTAAATCCAAATCGGATTCGCCCTCATCGCCGGGGCAACGCGTGGGAGTCGTACCGGAGAGCGGCACCATTTGTGGCGCATTAGCTGGAAGCCCGGCGGCGCTACGGAAGTTGCTCAGGTCGGTTGCGTTAACGCTGCTTTGGCCGACGATGGCAATCTTCTGTCCAGTGCCGTCGCTGCTGCTGTACATGGGAGCCACATCGTAGATCGTGGCGAAATCGGCAGGCGTGAGGAAATGGTTGCCGGTCTGATAGGAGGTCAAATGCGGCCGCGCCAGCGCCCTGGGCTTGGTCGCAAAGTCGTGAAGGTGGCCGACAGCCAGCACCGATCCTGCCAAGGCCGCCGGCACCGCCGGGTCGGTGGCATTCGCGAAATGAACCACGCCGTCAACCAGATAATTATGGATCTCGGTCTGAAATGCCACCTCGACCTGGGACACAGTTCCTTCAAAAGAAATCTCGTTGCGGCTGTTGGAGACGGAGGTCACGGCGAACCCTTGCGATTGCAGCCAGGAGGTGACGCGCTGGACATCGGCGTGACTCATGCCGAAGCGGTCGGCAAACTGGGCGGGGGTCAGCCACTTGTGATAGTTCGGAGACGTGCGATCCTGCTGCTCTGCGAGCAGGTGGTTGAGATCCTGCTGCTGGGCCGGGGAGGGATGAAATACCAGCGTTACCTGGTGGAGCATTTTGCCGGAGTCCGCGCGGCCCAGGTCAGACAACGGTTGGGCAAGCCCGTGGACGTTTCCCTTGACCCGGACCATCTGGCTGGCATTGATTTCATTGGGGATGCGGTCGGCGACCACCGCGTGACTCATTGCGCCGAACAGGCTGGTTAGTACAACAGCAGGAAGGGCCGACTTCACAATTCGCATGCAGGCTCCCGGGGAAATGGGCATACAGGTTCTATTTTACGTGATGAATGGCTTGTCCCTATTCGATAAGGCCATTGTAGAGAAGGTTGTATGGCTCACAAAACTTGACAAATTCTAAAAGATTCAAAACCCGGTGTGTCGCAGATAGTTGCGGGTAAAACTGCCCGGAACCAGCGGAAAATAAGGGCCATACCCCAAGTTCAGAACTTGAAATCCGAGAAGAGAAAGGGCCGCTGCCGTATACTGCCGGGTGCCACAGCGGAACCGCATGACCCAGGGAGATGCGCCAAAATTCCGGCTCGGCTACATCGACTGGCTGCGGGGTTTGGCCTGCCTGCTCATGTTCCAGACCCACTGCTACGATGCCTGGCTCAGCCCGGAGGCGCGCCAGAGCCGCTTCTACATGTACTCGCAGCTGGGGGGGACGTTTCCTGCACCGCTATTTCTGTTTCTTGCGGGAATCTCGTTTGCCCTGGTCACGGAAAAACTGCGGCGGAAGAGTCTGCCAGCGGGAGAGATCGCGCGGACCACGATCCTGCGCGGGGCGGAGATCTTTGGCTTCGGGCTGCTGTTCCGCATGCAGGAATATCTGGTGGCCTGGGGATGGGCGCCCAAGAGCGACCTGCTGCGGGTGGATATTCTCAACACGATAGGCGCGTCGATGATGTTGATGGGCGTGGTCTGCTGGCTGGTTCTGGCGGTGAGCCGTGGGCCGCGAACGCTGACGGCGCTGGCGCTGACGGGGACCGGGACGGCGCTGCTGATTTCCCTCGTGAGTCCGCCGCTGTGGACCACATGGCGTCCCGTCTGGCTCCCATGGCCGCTGGAGTCATACGTGGATGGAGTGCATAATCTAGGAACTCCGCAGGCGGGATTGTTTCCGATCTTTCCCTGGACAGGATTCGCATTCGCGGGACTGGCCGTGGGATTTATTTTGCAAAGTTCGTGGGCGCGCGACCAGGAGCCGCGAGCATTTTTCTCTCTCGGCCTGGCGGGAAGCTTGCTGATTGAATTTGCCCGCTGGCTGAATGATCAGCCGCGCCAACTCTATGCGGTCGACGACTACTGGCACACCAGTCCCAGTTTTTTTCTGATCCGCGTGGGCATGTTGCTGGTGATTTTGACCTCGGCCTACGCGTGGTGCCGCTGGGGAGCGGGCCAGTGGAGATTCAGCCCGCTGATTTTACTGGGGCAAGCTTCGCTGCTGGTGTATTGGGTGCATCTTGAATTCGTCTACGGCCGCGTGTCGATTTTGCCGAAGCGCGCGATGACGATTGCGGGAGCATCGGTGGGACTGTTGATCATTTTTCTGGCGATGCTGGGACTGGCTTACATTCGGACCAGGTCGAAAGGACGCGGGGCAGATATGCTGGCTTGGCTCGGTCGCAGGCCCGCGCGGACGTGACCTCACACATGTAGCCCCGGACGCATTCGTCCCGGGCGCTCGCTGCGCTTCGCTGGGCGGACGAATGCGTCCGCCCCTACACGATCTATTTCGACGGAGCGAGGATCGCATCCAGGCGGTCGGGGGTTGATTCGACTCGCTCTAAATGCGGGTAGCGCATTCCGCCGTGGTAGTCGAGCGAGACCGACCTAAACTCGTTGCCACGCTTCAGCAAAAGCCGGATCGGATCTTTATTTTTCTCGGCGGCGAGGACGGCTTCGCGAAGAATCGCGGGGCTGTACTGCTGATCGTTCACGGCCAGCAATTGCATGTCGGGAGTCACGCCGGCCTTAAAGGCGGGACTGTCCCAGCCAACGCTGTTGAGTGCTCCTCGCGAATCGGGGCCGGTGTCAGACTTCATCGAGAAGCCTAATGAGGTGGCGAAGCTCGCTCCCTGCACACTCTCGGCCTTCTTCCACCACTCCGGTTCGGCATCGTTGTAGATCAGGCGATAACCGCCGCGCGTAAATCCATCCTCAGGAACGCTTGGGTTCACTTCATTCACCCGCGCGCGGAAGAACCCAGCCCAATCAAAGGGCTGCACGGCGTTGAGCGCCTTCACCAGGTCGTCGAAGGTAAAAGTGACGGTAATGTAGCTGCCATTGTCGACGCCGAAGAAAACTTTCGCGAAATCGTCGAGCGATTTTTTGCCATCGCTGAGTTCGCGGATCTTCGTGTCGGCGTCGAGCCAGACTAAATCCGACTCGGGATAGTAGTCGTATCCTCGCTGCCAGCTCTGCCAAATCTCGGGAATGGCGCCGTGCGACGAGATAATGGGCTGCATCGTGGTCTCTTCCAGCGAGCGCCAGCTGCGGCCGGGGCTGACCTCGAACATGGCGGCGATCTCGGCAAAAACGTCGCGGGCCTGCTCCGGAGTTCGCATGCCCGCACGCGCCGTGAGCACGTTGCCGTAGTAATCCGTTAAGCCTTCATAAACCCAAAGCAGATCATTGCGCATGGGCACGTTGAAGTTGGGCGTCCACAGGTCGGCGGGGCGGCGGAATTTGCCGTTCCACGAATGCGTGTACTCATGCGGCAATAGCGCGCGGCCTCCGACGCCCGCCCCCCAGTCGGTAAAGTAGTTGGCGCGGGAGCCGTCCTCGCTCGATTGGTGATGCTCCAGTCCTTTGCCGCTCACGATGTCGCTCACCGAAAAAAGAAAGTCGTAATGATCGTAGTGGCGCGACCCGAAAAGCTTCTGAGCTTCAATCACCAGGTTCTTGTGATATTGCAATTCGTCCGCGCTGATTTCGAGATCGGCCGGCTTGTCGGCAAAAACATCAAGGTACACCGGGTTGTCGGACCCCGTGGAAAGATCGGCACGCTTGAAGTAGAGGCCGGCGTAGACGGGCGCATCGATCAGCGTATTCAGCGGCGTCTCTTTGAAGTGAACTTCATTCCCGCTTTGCGATTTCACGTCGAGAGCGCTGGCGAACTTCCATCCCTCGGGAAGCTGCAGCGAAGCTTCGAATTTGATGTCGCGCGAAAAATATCCTGCAGGATAGAGCAGAACGCTGTTCCATGTGATGTCGGCGAACTTCGAGGAGATGCGGCCGCGCTTGGGATCTTGCGGCGCGAGGAACTGGAAATTTACTTCGAGCGAAGTGGTGTCCTTCGGCGCTTCGATATGGAAGGCATACATGTTCACACGGTCACGCTGCCACGAGATGGTCTTGCCGTTCGCGGTGACTACCAGGCCCGCAAATTCGGCGATCGGGTTCGAGGGCGAGTGCGTTCCGGGTAACCACTCCGGATACAACAACGTGAGTTCGCGGCTTTTTATCGGGATCGTCTCGCGGACATTGAAAATCCTGGCCGCCACATTGGTGACATCGACGAGCAGGGAAATTGTGCCGGGATAAGGCGTATCAACCGGCGCAACAATGGGCGCAGGCATCGGTACGGGCTGTGGCCCCGGAGGATGCTGCGCCTGCGCGATCGCCGACACGCCGATGCATGCAGTCATAAGAGTTGTTAGGAAGCCTTTACGACGGGTAAAAAAATCGGGCATCAATATCCTCCAACACACCTGGCCTCTTCGACATCCATCGTAAAAGAAATTCCGACGGATCAGGTGGGCAGAATCCTAATTCTGCGAAACCGGAGCCGTCAATGAAGCCGAGCAACATCCGGTCTCCAGCGCGTACTTGTGTGAACGGCGACCTTTTGCTACGCTCCACGTCGTTCGTCTAGAACTGTTCTGGAGGATCCATGGCCCGGAGGCAGTTTCTCTCTCGCCTGGCGGCGCTGCCGTTTTTTGCAATGGCAGCATCCGCACTTCCGCCAACCTCAAGCAAAACCCTGAAGATCATGATGAAGAGTGCCTGGGGATCGGACGATCCCACGCGCGCTTCTTTTCCTTTTCTGCACGGATTGGCGCTGGCGGAGGCTGGCCACGAGGTGCAGATATTCCTGTTGGGCGAAGCTGTATCGCTGATGAGGAAATCGGTGGCTGAGGCTATAGTGCCCGTGGGATGGCCGCCGCTGGCGGGAACTTTGGAAAAGATCGTCGCGAAGAAGATTCAGGTTTACGCTTGAGGGGCCTGCTCCCGCGCACGGTCCGTGGCGCAAACCGATCTCGATCAATGGGGTGCAAAGTTCGGTAGTCCCGCAATTTTCGTCTCGCTGGTGGAATGGGCAGACAAAGTAATAACCGAATAATTTTCTACTGCCTCGCTACAAACTCCACCACCTCGCGCTCGGCCCAACGGCCGTCGTCGGCGGGGTCTCCATTGCGTTCGCCGAGAAAGGCGCAGTGGCCGCCGTCCTCCGTTTCTATGTAAGTAATGTTCGGGTTGGCGGCAACGCGCTGCAAGGTCTCGGGCAGCATGCGAATGAAGGGGTCGTTCGCGGCATGGATGATCAGCGTCGGCACGGCGATGCGGCCCACTACATTTGCCGCCGCTGCCCGCGCGTAGTAATCGTCGGCGCCGGAGAATCCGCAGTAGTAAGCGGTGATGCGGTCGTCGAACATGCGCAGACTGGTAATTCCGCGCAGGCGCGCGACGTCAAATTTTTCGGGAAACAGGCGCGCCTTCAGCCGCAACCGCCGGAACAACTGCATCAGGAAATAGTATTCATAAATGCGGTTGCGCGGCTCGTGCAGCGCGTCGGCCGAGGCGGCGAGGTCCATGGCCGGACACACTGCGGCGACCGCTCGAAATTGTGGCGGACCTTCTTTTCCCCACTCGCCGGCCAGCTTTAGCACCAGGTTCCCGCCCATGGAAAATCCGATGAGCGCGAAGCGCGACACGCCCTCATGGTCGAGCAAGCTTCGCACCACAGCCGCGACGTCGCCCGACAAGCTCGAGTTGTAGAGCGTGGGCGCGCAAGCATCCATGCCGCCGCAGTTGCGCTGGTTCATCAGCACTACGTTCATTCCCGCAGCCAGCCCGTTGCGGGCCACTCCCTGCATGTATTGCGAATCCGACGAGCCTTCCAGGCCATGCACGACAATCATCGTCAGCGCGCGCTGCCGCTCGGCTGCGCTCTGCCAGTAACACCAGCATCGGACCTTGATGCCCGGTTCGACTTCGACTAGTCGCTCTTCGCCCGCAGGTAAATGAATTTTTCGCGGGAGCAGAAAGCTGGCGATGGTCTGCATGTGTCCGCCACCCAGCCAGCGGCGCGGACGAAAGGGTGCGCGGACACTCCAAGCTCGGGGCGCGGACTCTGCCGGAGAATCCGGAATGCGAGGGTTCGGCGGTACTTCAGAATCTGGAGTTTGCGAACTTCCCACAAATTGATTCTAATAGGTTCTGGAGTGCCCCATGCCCATCTTCGAATACATCTGCAAAGAATGCCATCACCAGTTCGAGACGCTGCTCTACGGCAAGGAAAAAGCGGAGTGCCCCAAGTGCCACGCGACCAAGCTGGAGCCGCAACTGTCGGTCTTCGCGGTGTCGGCAAAAGGCTCGTCGCCATCGGCCTCGTCAGGCGCCTGCGGATCGTGCGGCGATCCCCGCGGCCCCGGCGCCTGCTCGCTGGGCGATATGAACTGAGATTTGCGGGAATCGGCAGATTTCAAAAAGAGAAGGCCGGACATTCTCGGCCTTCAGTCTTTGCTCGTGAAGTTCGCCAGCGCGCCTCGGTTTAAGGAACTCCCGGGCGATGAGTAGAACTTTCGGCGGCTGCATAGCGGCCGTGCCGAATTTTGAAGGGCAGTCACACCGCCAGTGGATTTTTCACGGGCGTGGGAATCAGTGGCAACTCGACTCGAAACGCGGCGCCTTCGCCTGCGCGGCTTTCCACTTCAATCGAACCGCGGTGCTGCGACGCGATCCACTGAGCAATGGCTAAGCCAAGTCCCGAGCCACCTTGCCCGCGGCTTCGGGCCTTGTCGACTCGATAGAAGCGTTCGAATATCCTGCTCTGTTCTTCTGCGGCAATTCCCGGGCCAGAGTCGCGAACAGTGATCACTGCACTCTCTCCCTTCAATGCAAGCGACAGTCGGACCGAGCCCGGCGCGGAAGTGTACTTGAAGGCGTTGTCGAGAAGGATGTCGGCCAGCCGGCGCAGCAACGTCTCGTCGCCCAGGACAAAAAGGTCGGGGCTGTCGAGATTGGCCGAAAATTCCAGGCTGCGGATTGCGGCCACCTGCTGCCAACCATCCACTACGGTGCGCAACGTCTGGCGCAGTTCCACCGGCTGCAAGTGGAGCGTCTCGCGACCGGAGTCGGCGCGCGCCAGGGCAAGCAGTTGTTCAATCAACGCAGTCGTGCGTTCCGCTTCCAAAAGGATATGGCGCAGAGACTCCTTATATTCAGCCTCGCCCCGCGATCGGCGCAGGGCTAGTTCGGCCTCGGTGCGGATGAGCGAGACCGGCGTTCGCAATTCGTGGGATGCGTCCGCGGTGAATTCTGTAATGCGCAGAAATGCGGATTCGATCCGGTCGAGCATTTCATTCAACGTGTCGGCCAGGCGCTGCAGTTCGTCGCCCGTATCGAGTTTCTCCAACCTGTTTTTGAGATTGGCGCCGCTGACCTCGCGAGCCGTCCGCACCAGGCTATCCACCGGAGACAGAGCGCGACGGCTCAGCCAGTAGCCTCCACCCGCAGCCGTCAGCAGTACCAAGGGCGCGAACATGAGGAGATAGGTGCGGAACAGATGGAGGGTCTCCACCGCGTCACTCGCGGGCACACCCATCTCCACGGTGTAAACATGCCCGTTCACCTCCAACCGCTCGAAGATGAATCGAAAATGGCGTCCGTCGACCTTGCGGCTGTGCATGACGGGCTGCGTGATCTGATCAGGCGGCAGCAAGAACGATGGGTGCGCCTGCAGGAATGCGGAGCGATAAATCAAGTCGCCGTTTTCCGCATAAATCACCAGATAATTGCCGGAGTGTTCGATAGCGTAAATCTCGTTCACTTCCTCGTGAATCTTGCCGAGCGACCGTTCCTTAGGCTGGCTTTGCAGAAAGCTTTTCAAGTCATCGACCTGTTCTTCGAGTCCGTCATCCACCAGGTCATACAGATTAGTGCGCAGGATCCACCACATGCCCGCGCCAAAGGCAAGTTGCGCGAGCGCAAAAAAAGCCAGGTACCAGAGGGTTAAACGGACGCCGATGGAGAGCCTTCTCACGATTGACCGTCCTGACGAATCATGTAGCCCACGCCGCGCACGGTATGAATTAGTTTTGGGCGGCCCGGTAGATCGACCTTGTTGCGCAGCAGCCGCATGAATGCGTCGAGCGTATTTTCTTCGATATCGCGGTCAAAGCCCCACACGGATTCAATCAGAGAGCGGCGGGAAACCACCTTGCCCGCCCGGTACATGAGGCGCTCCAGCAGATTGTATTCCGTGCGCGTGAGGGAGACACGCTCCTGCCCACGCAAAACTTCACGGCTGGCGGGATCGAGAACCAGGTCGGCAACCCGCATATTCGTATCCTGCGCCACCAGCGCCCGTCTCTTTACCGCACGCAGGCGCGCCACCAGTTCGTCGAAGGAAAACGGCTTGGTCATGTAGTCGTCGGCGCCCAGATCGAGTCCGCGAACGACATCGGGCACGGAGTCTCGGGCGGTGAGCATCAGGATCGGCGTTCGAATTTTTTCCGCTCGCAGGCGCTTGGCCAGATCATAGCCGCTGAGCTTGGGCATCATCACGTCGAGAATGATCACGTCAAATTCGTAGGATTTTGCCAGCGCCAGTCCCTCGGCGCCGTCCGCGGCGCAAGTCGCCGTATGGCCCTCTTCCGTCAATCCCTTGCGCAGAAGGTCAGCCATGCGCGCTTCGTCTTCCACGATCAGCAGCTTCATGAGGTTAGTTGAAAGACTCTTCCACAGTTTAAAACCGGACGCCGGAATCTGCTCTCAACCTGAAAAAATATTAACTTTGCGTTCATCCCTGCTTCACACCTCAACTCTAGGATCCCGGGTCATCCAGATTTTCCAGTTTTCCAACCTGAGGAGAGAGAACCATCTCTGACGCGACGGCCTTCAGGCCGTCGCAAGAGGCTCTCCCAACACGACACTTTCGAAACTGCAAGGAGCTAATCCTATGAATTCCAATCGCGGCCGTTCGAGTCTAGCCCGATCTCTGAGTTTTGCGATTACGTTGGTATTGCTGGCTCTGCTCGTATCGTCGGCAACGACCGCAGCTTACGCGCAGGTAGATCGAGCTGTGCTTGAAGGCACAATCAGCGATTCCTCCGGAGGCGTGATTGTGGGTGCCAGCGTAAAGGTAGTGGCCGTCGAGACCGGACTCCAGGAAGAACAGCAAACAAATTCGAAGGGCTATTACCGGTTTTCAGGACTGCCCGTGGGGCGATACACGACGACGGTAAACAACGCCGGCTTCCAAACCAAAGTGGTGGAAGACGTAATCCTTCGTGTCGGTCAAACCCGAACTCTCGATGTCACTCTGGGAGTTGGAGCGATCAATGAACAGATCGATGTTAAGGCATCGACCGGCCCTGCAGATCGCAGTTCGGCGGAGGCTTCGACGGTAATCGATACGGTGCAAATCTCCGAACTTCCCAACAACGGGCGCGACTGGGCCAGCTTCACGCTGCTCGCGCCGTTTGCGCAAGACGACGGCGGCGGCGATCAGCGTACCATCCGTTTCGCCGGTCGGGCGCGCGACGATAACAACTTTTCATTCGACGGCGTTGACGCCGGCGGCATTCAAGAGCAGGCACAGAAATCCCAAACCCGTCTGCAGATTTCTCAGGACGCGATCGAAGAGTATCGCGTGAATAGCGCGCTATACGATGCGGAGTATGGCACGCAAGCGGGCGGCCAGGTCGACGTGGTCACCAAGTCGGGAACGAACGACTGGCACGGAACAGTGTTTGGCTATTTCAGAAATTCGGTTTTCGATGCCCGGAACTTTAACGACTACAACCTGGAGGGTAATCCCGCGGTTCCACCATTCCGCATGGGGCAGTACGGATTGACGCTGGGCGGGCCAATCGTGAAGAACAATACATTTTTCTTTATCGATTACGAAGGGCTGCGACAGCTACAGTCGACCACCCAGCAGTTCACCGTTCCCGGCGCTGCGTTCCAGCATCAAGTACTGACCACCTCGCCACAGATGTGCACCATCATGCAAGCGTTCCCGTGGCGCGCTTCTGTGGGATCGATTGGAGGCTGTGCAGCTCGTTTTGCCTATCCCGACACCGCGTTTCAAGCGACCTCCGACCCCCACGCCGATTTGGTCACCGCGGCCACGCCGACCACCGTCCACGAAGATACGTGGCTGGTACGAATCGATCACAGGTTCAATGAGAACACGCTGCTTTACGGCCGCGCCCAGCGCGACATCAGCCTGGTCAACGCGCCCAATGGCAGCAGCTTGCCGGAAGATAAACTGCAAACCATCAACCATCCGGCGAATTACCTGTTGGCCCTGGAGCATACGTTTACTCCACGACTTTTCAACGAAGCAAAGTTCTATATCAATCGGGCGCCCTTTCATAATCCTCAGGCCAGCGCACTTCCCTTTGCGGTCAATACCAGCAACGCCTTCGTCGGCCTAAATGACAACACTGCCGATATCGAGGTCGGCACGACTTTTGGAATCGTCGACAACTTGACATGGACCCACGGCCGTCACGACTTCAAGACCGGCATGGAGATCCGCCGCGTCCGTTTGAACCAGGGACAAACTGCGGATAACATCCTTACTTTTGCGGGCGAGCAGGACATGATCGGCGCCAAGCTTTCAAATATCACTTACATCGCGCCTTGGTGCTGTCATCGGCTGCGTCGCATGTTTTACATGCCATACTTCCAGGACGAATGGAAGGTGACGCCGACGCTCACCTTTACCGCGGGCCTGCGCTGGGAGTACTACGGCGTGGCACACGAGGCGACTAATCGCACTACGGTTTTTGACTTGAACCAGTTTCACGGAGTTTGCCTGGGTTCGGGTTCGTTCAACGTGCTGCCTGTACCGGCAACTTCGGGTCCGATTAATACTCCGCCTTGTCCCACAAATCCATCTCTTTACAATCCGAACTACAGGAATTTCGATCCCCGGATCGCTCTAGCATGGGCCCCTGGGCAAGGCAAAACGGTGATTCGCACGGGCTTTGGCATCTATCACGGGGCGGCGCAGAACGACGATCTGAATGCCGGCCTGGAGAGCGACACCTTCCGCGTGCAGTACAACCAACCCGCTGCTTTACTTCCCGCCTATGAGCAGACTAGTCCGGATCTATCGGGACTCGGCGCGCAAAAGGGAGCTTCGCATCCTAGGGCACTGCAGCGGCAAGGCCGCCGGGACCTCTACGCAGAGGAATGGGGACTGACGATTGACCACGAATTGCCCGGAAACTTTCTGGCTTCCGCGCAATATCTCGGAAGCCGCGGTGTACGCCTGTTCTCGCGCGGCGGCGTCAACCTTTGTACGACTCCACTCACTCTCAATCCCTCGAAGACCGACTGTGTTCGTCCGCTGGATCAGTACTATCCGGACCCGAACAATCCCGATCCTTTTGGTTCCGTCGACATCAAGCGCGATATCGGGTCGAGCACGTATAACGGTTTGGGACTCTCGCTGGAACGCCGGTTCAGCAAAGGGTTGTCGTTCCAGTCCCGCTACACATGGTCGCATTCCATTAACGACGGCTCGGTCGGGGGAGGCGAGTCGAACGGACCGGAGAACGTAAATTGCCTGGAGTGCGATAAGGGCCCAAGCATCTTCGACGTTCGCCACAATGTGACCGTCAACGCAGTCTATGAACTTCCCTTTGGGCCAGGTCGAACCTTCCTGAGCGGCCACGGCGTGTTGGGCAATATCATTGGAGGCTGGAACGTCAGCAGCATTGGCCTTTGGCACACCGGACATCCGCTAACCGTGCAGATGGACCTGAGCAACGCCATCTCCAATCCCAACAATCCATTCACCGGGAACTTCCCCAGCACCTACCTGTTACCCGACGGAAACGATCAGACCAGCCAGCGCCCCGACATTGTTCCCGGCGTTTCACCAACCCTGCCGGGCGGAGGACGCTATGGATTGCCGTTGATTAATGCCGCGGCTTTCACCGCGCCTCCAGTGGATGCAAATGGAAACTTCGTGCGCTATGGCGACGCA
>DASSRO010000382.1:0-2031 GCA_035701745.1 Candidatus Sulfotelmatobacter sp.
CGACTACGGGCCTCGCGGCCCGCAAAGACGCGGCAACCTGCAGCTCCGGCCGGCCACAACGGTCGATCCGATGGAGCGGAGATAAGGGCTGACAAACGAGTCGGAGAAATGACATGAGCAGTATTAAATCCATTCGCCGCATCGCCGTCATCGGTACCGGTGTCATCGGCGCGAGCTGGACCTCGCTGTTCCTCGCCAAGGGACTCCATGTGGTCGCAAGTGACGTCGCGCCGAACGCAGAGGCCACCTTGAGGAAGTTCGTGGCGGGTGCTTGGCTGGCGAGGGGACCGCGCATGGGGCGGTGCGGCCTGAAGCGGACTCACCATACTTGCAGCCCGAAGTGGGTTACGTCACGCAACTACCCGAACGAAGGAGTTATCCGAAATGCATGCAATCCGAAAGCTGCGCGAGTCTGGCCACGCCACTGTAGCTGACTACGAAAAGCTTCTCGCTCCAAATGTTGTTTTTCATAGTCCCGTGCTGATACGTCCCGCAGAAGGTCGTGCGGTAGTTGCAAAAATTTTCGCGACTTCGACCACGCTACGAGAAGGTGCCTATACGGGTGAGTGGAAGCTGGACGATCGAACAACTCTACTCAGATGGAAGGGAAAAATTCAGGGGCACGAGCTGGAAAGCTTCGATATCATCGAGGAAAACGACGAGGGGCTCATCATTGATCGCACAATCGCTTTTCGTCCAATGCCCGCAGCAAAACTTTTTCGAGATGCCATGCGGGCTGCTATGGGAAGTTCTATTCCGGACGATTTCTGGGAATATTCAAATTAGAGCTTCAGTGGATTGGCTAATCTCTGTTCGCTGCATCGAGTTAGTACATTCTTGAGATTCGGCAGATGGGCTCGAATGTTGTCCGTCAGACCGTCCATGCAGATGGGGTGCCTCCGACTACGGCGCTTCTGGCGCGACGATTTGTGAAATGACATGATCGGAGTTCCTTCGCCGATGGGCCATTTGCCGTGGAAACTCTGATTCTCTCACGCTCCGAAGTTGCAACACTTCTTGAGCCTCACATAGTGCTCACCGCTCTGCGTGACGCCTTCGTCGCCTATTCGACCGGTCGAACGATCGACGCGATGCGGATTCCCCTAACGCTCCCTCCACGGGAATCCGGGGCCGGATCCTCGGGCATGTTGCTGGCCCCCGGCTTGGTGCCGGGCATTCCTGCCTACTCGATCAAGGTGCACGCGAAATTCCCCGGCCAGGATCCCGCGATCCGTGGTGTCCTTGTGCTGCACGACCTCGCCACCGGGGCGGTCCTCGCGTTGATAGAAAGCAGTCATCTGACGGCTTTGCGGACCGGGTTGGCGGGTGCCCTCGGCGCTGACGCGTTGGCGCGGCGCGACGCGCGAACCGTGGCCATCATCGGTGCCGGGGCCCAAGGACGATCCCAGCTGGCGGCGCTACGCCTCGTGCGTCCAATAACTGCAGTCAACGTCCTGGACACCGTGTCTTCTGCCGCGAGGAGCTTTGCACACGATCCCGTCTGCGACGGGTTGGCTGTGAGAGTCGTCGACTCGTTGGACGAGGCTCTCGTTGGCGCCGACGTCGTCGTGACTTCCACTTGGGCTCAAGAGCCTTTCCTCTTCAGGCGGCACCTTCAGCCCGGCATGCATCTCACTAACGTCGGCGCCGACCAGCCCGGCAGATGCGAAATCTCAGCTGATGCACTTCAGGCTGCCGTCGTGGTCGTTGACGATAGGCGCCTTGCGGTGGAGATGGGAGTGATCGGCGGCGCTGGACTCGACGATAAAGCCATTCATGCCGAACTTGGCGAGGTACTGGCCGGCTTGCGGCCAGGCCGCTCGGGCCCCGACGACATTACCGTGTTTGGAAGTGTGGGGCTTGCGTTCCAGGATCTTGCTGCCGGATGGCGCGCATACACTCTCGCGCGCGAACGCGGCATCGGTCGCAGTGTGAGATTACTCGATTGAGGGGGTATGTCCCGAGCCGTCGGCGCAAAGCTACTTCAGCGCAGTCTCGATCAGATTGGCCAATCGGGCCGCAGCCAGGGCG
>DASSRO010000383.1:0-5117 GCA_035701745.1 Candidatus Sulfotelmatobacter sp.
GCCTTCGCTTTGCATCTCGATCACATGAGGGACGCTGCCCCAGGCGTTGGGCACGTTTTCCGACGACCACTGGTCGGCCCACTCACCCATTGGCGACGAAGGCGTGATCGGGTAAATCGCGATCACCTCGCTCGCGCGGTAGGCGACGTTGGCGACGGCTTCGTTGGCGTCCATGGTCTTGAATTTGCGCTTCATTGAACATCCCCCAATCCACTATTTCGGGAGCGGCCACTGGCGTGGCCACCACGCTCTCAGGATGCCGGAACGGGGAGGTGCATGTCGGGACGTAGGTTCACACAGGGGTGTGATAGAAATCACATTCTCAGGGGAAGGGATTGAAGCAATTGAACTTAGGAAGATTGCCGGGGTGGGAATGAAATGCTGGGTTGGTTAGTCCCACGACTGCATTCTCGCTGGCGCTTTTCGGCCGCGCGGCCGAGCCAACATGAATGATGAAGCCCGCAATTATGGCGCCCAGGCGAGGCCGTCGGCAAACTTGCCGGCATCGATCATGTTTTGCACGGTCCATTGCGTGAGATCAATCGCAGCAACTTTGCCGCTCGCTGCGCACGACACGTAGGCCACCTTGCCGTCGGGGCGAATCAGAATTTCCTGCGGCGAGTTCCCGACATCGATGCGGCGCGTTACCTGCATGCTGCCCAGGTTGACGACTGCCACCTGATTTGTGGAAGGCACAGCGACCAGCAGCCAACGGCCATCGGGCGTTGCTGCCGTCCCATAACCCAGGGCGGGTAGCGGCACCCAGGTCTTAGCTTTGTTGGTTGCTGTGTCGATGACCGCCAGTTGCGGCTTTGTCTGGTCGGAGGTAAACACGAGCTTGTCATCGGCGGAGACTGAAATTCGCTGGACTGTCTTCGAGACAGGGATGATGGCGAGTGTTTTTCGTCCAGCCATGTCGAGAACGGAAACGGTGCCGGGTCCGACGTTTGCGGTGTAACCGCGGCGCCCATCGTGCGAGAGGGCCAGCATGTGCGATTCTTCCTGGCCGGTGGGAATGGTACCAACGATTTTCCGCGTGCGTGGATCAATTATCGTTACGGTCTTATCCAACTCGGTCGTGACGTAGAGCAACCCGCTGGCGGGATCAAGAACCGGAAAGTGCGGGCGTACTCCGTGGCCGAAGTCGATGTCGTCGACAATTTTTCGCGAAGGCAGATCGATGACCAGCATATCGTGACCATCGATGCCCGGTTTGCCAACACCGGTGCTGCCATAGATCGGCACGAAGGCAGTGTGCCCGTCGGCCGAAGCGGCAACTTCATGACCGTGCACTTCGGTGGTTTTCTCCGCTATGGTCGCAACCTGCCGCGCTGAGGCCGGATCGACGAGGCTGAGGTTGGCGTCTCCCTGATTGACGACGAGCAGGGTCTGGGCACCGGCAGACGGACAAAGGCATCCTAGAGAAAGACACAGCAGTGAGAGCAACCAAAAGGTGAGGTCGCGCATAGACGTGCAGTATAGTCTATCGCCCGCTGAGCCAGCGCCGAGCCATGGTGAGATCCGAGGCTACGGGCCGACTCCTCCGGTATGGCAGTCGGCACAACTGACCTGGGATAAATCTCCGATGTCGACGGGATGCTGGAACGTTTGCGGAGCCGCAGGTGCCACGCTGCTGACTGTACCTTCGGTTTGTGACATCAGCGAGTGGCACTGGTTGCAGTCTTTGCTGATGACCCTGCCGTCTGAGCTGACGTGCTGGCCGTCATGGCAACGGAAGCATCCGTTGTAGAAGTAGTGGCCGAGATTGTTGGGATGCGTCTGCCAGTTCAACTTCATCTCGGGAAAAGTAGTGCGGCGAAAAACCTCCTGCACCTCGGTTACCGCGTTACGGATTTCCAACTGCTTGCTCTTGGCGATGTCGGGATATTTCTTCTCGTAGAAATCCTGCAAGCCGCTGGCAATCCCCTGCATGGCGGCGTCGGTCGAGGCATACGTCCCGGTCAGGGCCGTGACGGCCTGCTGCTTGATGAAGGGCAGGGAAATGTCGAGGCGATGCGATAGAAGGGATTGGTCTACAGCCTGGTCGGGAGGAACGTAGATGTGCGTCGGCCTGTTGTGGCAGTCTACGCAATCCATGTGGTGGCGCGGGGTCTTGGCGATCTGATCTTTGCTGAGCGTGGAATCCTTGGCGTAGTACTCAGTCACCCGTCCCTGTAAGTCTTCGACGTGAATGTAGGGGATGGTCTGGCGCTTTTCGTCGGACGCGACGTAATCGATCTTGTTGGCGATGTTCATGTGCCAGTGAATGCCTTCGGGCGCGCCCGTGGCCGGATCGCCGCCGCCGGTCTTGATGATCATGCGGATCTGGCGCAGCGTGTTCTTTTCGTCACTGCCGTAGTGAGTAAAGACCTTCAACTGCCCGCCATAGAATTTCTTCGGCCAGTGGCACTGCTCGCAAGTCTCCTGCGCCGGGCGCAAATTGTGTACGGGCGTGGGAATGGGCCGAGGGTAGGTTTTGAACAGAGTGGCATAAACCTGGCGGCTGCCGGAGAGTTTGGACTTTACAAACCAGGTCGCACCCGCGCCGACGTGACACTCCGCGCAGGCGACGCGGGCGTGCGGCGAAAGTTGATACGCGGTGTATTCCGGACTCATCACCGTATGGCACAGCTGCCCGCAAAATCCGACAGATTCGGTGAATTCGTAAGCCTTGTAACTGCCCGCCACGCTCACCATGACGAAGACGATCAGGAACGTCATGAATGAAATGACGGCACTGCGCTGTGTGGGGTCGTTGAGATCGATGCGCGGGTAGAAGGCCGTCGGCCGTACTTTTTTGCGCCGCTCCAGTAGCACCCCGGCCAGCATCAAGAGCAGTCCGAGAACGAGGAACGCGGGCGCCACCATGTAGGCCAGGATCCCGATGTAGGGACTGGGCTTCGAGGCGATTTGATCGATGATGGTGAAGAGAAAAATGTTCGCCAGGCTGACGATTGCCAGGGCCACGCCGGCGAGGCTTACGGGATTGCGAAGAAGCATGCGCAATCCGTGCCGGGGCTCTTGCTCGGGCGGTGGAGTTTGCTCACTGTCCATGTTTTGTACCAGTGACTGCGGGTTCTTCTTCGTGGGACGCGGCGTCTTCAGTGGAATCTTCAAGAGCTTCCATGATTGTCGAACTGTCGAGTCCGTGCTCGTCCTGATAGTGGTGCAGCGTCATTTGTCCGTCCCACCACGCCCAGTTCATGGGGTAAACGTCGGGGTCGAAGAACACCTGATAGAAGTGCCAGACGACGATCGCCAAAGTCGCGAGCACCGCCTCGTAAAAATGAATCGCGGTGGCGACATCCAGCCACCAGCGCGGCAGATGATTGCCCACCAGAACCTTGGCCCACAGCATGATTCCCGTGACAGCCATCACGACCATGCCCCACACCAGAGCCCAGTACTCCGCCTTCTCCGCATAGTTGAAGCGGGTAAATTCAGGTTTGCGCGAAGTCAGGCCGAGATAGTAGCAGACATTCTGCCACGCGCCCCGTGCATCGTCCAGCGTGGGAAACAGATCGCGGACCAGCCTTCGCCCCTCGCGGCTGAAGGCGATGTCGAAGATGTGGTAAATGCTTACGCCGATCAGAAACACGGCCGCGATGCGGTGCACCAGTTGCCGCTTGTGCTCTCCCAGCGACAGCATCGATGCGAACCAGGAATCGGGGAACTTCAACGCAAACCCAGTCAGGACCAGCACGATGAAACTGGTGAGCAGCGTAGCGTGCTGCAGGCGGAAGCGCAGCGGCATGCGCATGACGAAGTGGTGTTGCAGTTTGCGCCGCGCAATCAGCTTGGACCGCCAGATCACGACGTTGTGCAGGAGCATGCCGCCGATCACGGCGAAGATCATGCTGAGATAGAAGCGGCGAATCCAGCGCACCGCTTTGCTGCCCACGTCAGCCGAGAGTGGAGCGTCGACGTGGACTTTCGCGGCAGTAAATTTTTCGGTCACGCCGGGATGGCACTGCCCGCAGGTCCGTGCGAGGTTGGCGTGGTTGATGGTCGACCGCGGATCGCTGGACGGGAAAATACTGTGCGTCCCGTGGCAACTGGCGCAGTTGGCGACAACCTGTGATCCATTGCGGGCCGCCAAGCCGTGATAGCTGGCTAAGTATGTCGTCTCGCGGCGGCCTTCCACTCCAAATTCCTGCGAGAGGCGCATTCCTTCGTGGCAGCGCGCACAGGTGGCCTGGCCCACATTCTGCGCCGACACCGGAGAATTCGGGTCGGTGTGCGCCTTGATGGAATGAATGCCATGGCAATCGGTGCAAATGGGCGCCTGCCAGTTTCCCTTGGCGATGGCTTGTCCGTGAATGCTCTGCTGAAATTCCTTGGAGATGGTGTCGTGGCATTGCCCGCAGGTCGTGGGGACGTTGAATTTGAAAATCGGCGACTTCGCATCCCTGGCATCGAGAATTTCGTGAGTGCCGTGACAGTCGGTGCAGACCGCCGCCTTTTCTGATCCGGCGGAAACCGCATGGCCATGCACGCTCTGCTCATAGGAGGCGACCATCTGGGCGCTCTGCCCTCCGTCCTGCATCACAAACTTCTGGCTGTGGCAGGCTCCGCAGGTCGCAGGAATATTGGCGTGGTGCACGCGTGATTTCGGATCGCTGGCGGGCAACAGTTCGTGTGGGCTGCCGTGGCAGTCGACGCAGGTTGCCGCCTGGGCATTGCCGCTCTTTACCGCTTTGCCGTGAAAGCTGCGATCGTAGGCCGCCTGTTCGTCGGCATGGCAGGTCGCGCAGGAGATTTTCAGGGGAGTGGTTTCGTGCGCGGCGCTCTTTACATCCGTGTGGCAATCCACGCAGGTAAACATACTGCCATGGATGGAATCTTTGAAATGTTGCGGATCAACGTGCAGGCTGACCGGCTTGCCGTTCACTTCGTGCGTCAGAGAGGCGTCGCTGTGACACGTCAGGCATTCGTCCGCAGTGGGTTTTGCAGGCTGTTTGCTGGCCGTGGGATTGGCGGCGGCGAGGACGGTCGAGGCAGTCAAAAAGAGGGTGAGGGCAACTCCGGGCGCAAAAATATTCCGTATGGTTCGCGTGGACATGCTCTCACCCGCCAATCCTTCAGAATTGAATTGTCTCCAGGCGGCTCGGCCGCCT
>DASSRO010000384.1:0-2254 GCA_035701745.1 Candidatus Sulfotelmatobacter sp.
AGGCAGCGCCCGTCGAATAGAGGACAGCATGATTCACCTCGCAGGGAACGAATCCTCTATTCTGTATTGCGTGCGGCCGCAAGTAAAGAGGCAGCCTCTTTACCATTTCGGGAGTTGAAAGGAATTATCTGGAGTGGTGCGGATAAGTGGAGTCGAACCACCACACCCTTGCGGGTACATGAACCTGAATCATGCGCGTCTGCCAATTCCGCCATATCCGCACAACGTTGGCAGAGACTATTTTTTCACTTGGGTGATACAGGAGTCAAGTCTCATTCGGCAGATGTCAAGGCAAAATAGAAATGTCCCCTTGCTGGCAAAGTAGAAATGTCCCCTTTTGCCCTTGCGTTCGAGAAGTACATGTTAATCTGCGTGTGCCGGTGAAGCGGAGACGGGCTCTGGTGGCGACCAACCCGATCAAGGAATAGCCGGCCGGAACTCATCGCAAACGATGAGAAGAGCGTGGTCCTCCCGTCACGTTCTTCTACCTGGGTCGGGGCCGATCGGCGGGAGGCGGTCGATCCCGGCTCGGGTTTGGTTTTTGACTTTGACTTAAACCATATCGGTGTGAAAGATTCCGCCATCCCTCGAAAACGCATACCGATGGGCCCCGGTATTGTTGATAGCTGCGGGAATCGAGTGGTGTCGCAGGAATCGTCGCAAGTGTTCCAGAGCGGGCAAGAACTCACCCGGCTTACCGGCCGGCCGTGCGGAGCATTTCCCGGTACAGGGCGAACTTTGCCTTCGCGCCACTCCCCCAGGACTAAACTCATTCCGCCGCCTCTTCCGGCCGGTATCCGGATCGCTGAGCAGCCTGCCAAACCTTGGGCGCCTTATGCAACTCGAAGTTCTTGCTCCAATCGCTGCCCCGGTGTCCGACGCGGCGCTTGATGGGCGCGTTTGGCTTCGGGCGATCGGGCTTCGGACGATCGGCTGCGGCACATTCTTCAATCGGCAAATACCGTTCGTTATGCCGTACTGCGAGCGAACCGTCCAACCGCTGCTCGATCCGCACGTCGGCGCCGCGTAGGCCGGTCGTCACCGCCCTGCGATCAATCTGGTACAACTTTCCACCCCAACGGAGCGTGTAATCCGGCCGCACCTGCCGCGTCTCGACGAAGCTCAGCGACGCGGCCAGGTCATGGCACTTCTCCAGCGCCCGATGCGCGTCGTCGGCTTTGGCCGCCTCCACCGTCATCTCCCGTTCCCACCACGCCAGGTAATCGTTACTCAAGTAGTCGTTGGCTTGCTCAATTGTTTTCACGCCAGCGACTCGCATGCCTTTCACCAGCCGGTCTTGCGCTGTTCCGAAATTCCTTTCAACGCGTCCCTTGGCCTGGGGCGAGTGCGCCGCTATCCAGGTAACCTCCAGCTCTCGCAGGGCTCGCCCGATCTGTGTCGGTGGCATTTCCACTACGTCTTTGTCTACCCCCGGTTCATCCCGCCTCCGCTTCTCGTTATTACGGAACAGGCTGGCCTTATCCGTGTAAAAAGCCACGGGTCGCCCGAACTTCTCGACATAACTCCATAACAGCTTCATGTTCTCTTCGGTCGAATCGTGGCGCACGAAGCGGGCAAATAACCGGCTCGTTGCATCATCGATCATCGCGATCAGGTAGAGCTTCTCGCCTCGTCCTTCCAGCCAGTCATGCTCACTGGTGTCCCACTGCACCAGTTCGCCGAATCGGCTCCGCCTTGGCCGCCAAGTGTGGACCTGCTTGACGTGGGCTCTCTTTCCACGCCATAGCTTCGCCCGCATCATCCATTGGCGTACCGTTTCCTTGCTGGCCGCGATCCCGTGCTTATCGCCTAGATACTCCGCCGCCAACGTCGGCCCGAACCCTTTGTACACGGGCGCCGATAAGATCTTGATTGCTTCTCCCTCGATCTCCTCGTCGATCTTTTTGTTTGAGGGCCGGCCGCGTAAGCCGTGGACCACAATCTTGTCGCCACGCTTCTTCAAACCATGGATCAACCGCTTCACATGCCGCACACTTATGCCCAACTCCTCCGCGGCTTCGCGTTGCGTGATCAGCTTCTTTTTAGCCTTCTTCAGCGTCACCAGCCGGTCACGATCGGCCTGGGTCATCAGTAGTGTCGGTCCTTCCTGCATCCTCACAGCGTGAGGTTGTCAAGGGGACATTTCTACTTTGCCCAAAGGGGACATTATCACTTTGCTGCCACAATGTCGCGATCGGCAAATCTGTACGTCGAATCTCTCTCTGGAGTGCTGCGGCTGCGACGAGAGGAGGCA
>DASSRO010000385.1:0-10903 GCA_035701745.1 Candidatus Sulfotelmatobacter sp.
CGAAAGTTCCCGCAATCGTATTGTGTTCGAAGGCGCAGGTATTGAACAGCGTCCCTGCCACGCACGGTTTCGCATTGGGATTGCCAACCCGGTTCGGGCGCGAGCAATAAAATCCTACCGTCCCACCACAATCGGAATTCGAGACCGGCTGGATATCGGTTGCCGTGTAATAGTTCCCCGTAGCCGCTGAAAAGACGCCGGTCATTTGCCAGTTGCCGACAATCTGATTCAGAAAGCCGGAAGCGTCCTTAGCGAAACTTCGCCCGCGCCCGAAGGGCAGGTCATAAACGTAGCTGAAGACGAAGCGGTGACGCACGTCGAAATCGGCATTGCCGTAGTTGGCGTTGGGAAAGCGTTGATCCTGAAAGTCGCCATTGTTGACCGATCCCAAACTAGCGCTCGACGCATTGTCGAGAGCGTGGGCGAAGGTGTACGCAAACTCATACTGCAATCCATGCGAGAAGCGCTTTTCCAGGCGAACCTGCAGCGAGTTGTAGTTCGACTGCGTGTTGGAACGGAAGGTTCCGATTGAGGCATCCAGCGCCGGATTGCAATTGCCCAGATTGTCACACTGGTGCGCTGGACGCCGCGGGGCCGTCGGAGCGGTTGAATCCGCTGTCGGAACAGCCTGATTGCCGTTGAAGAACGCGAACAACTTCAGTCCTCGCGAGCCTCCGTAAGAAACTTCGAGCACGGTGGCGGCGGGCAACTGGTACTCGAGGCCCATATGCCACTGCTGCGTGTAAGGCGTCACCAGGTGCGGATCGATCGAGTACAAACTTGGAGTATTTGGATCGCTGAGGGAGTTGGCAGGGAAGCCGTTGGCCAGGACATTCAAGGGCAGCCCGGAGTTTGCGGCTGAGATCGAGCAATCGAGCCCCGAAGGATTGGCGGAGGCTGCGCTGCAGGGTGTGGCGAATACCTGCGAGGCGAAGAAAGGAGGATTGAATCCGGGACTCGGATTCGAGAACGGCCCATTTTCCTGCCCGCCGTAAAAAATTCCGTATCCTCCCCGCAGGACCAGTTTGTTCAATAACTGATATGAAAATCCAAGCCGCGGCGCGAAATTGTTGAGGTCGGGCGAGATCAGCCCTCGCGAGCCATTGCGCTGAATAGTCAGCTCGGTGGCAAGCGTGGGCGTGAGCTGCGCGTTCTGTCCCTTTGGAACGATCAGCGAGAGCGAGCTGAAATCGAACGTCGCCGCCTTGTTATCTGCCTCTTTGATGGTAGTAAATAGCTCGTAGCGCAGCCCAAGATTCAGCGTGAGCCGCGGATTTACTTTGATATCGTCGAGGCCGTATACCGCATAAATCTGGCGGTTATAGACAATATTGTTCAAGCTCGTAATCGAGCCGCCGTCCGGGATTCCCAGCAGGAATGTCGCAATCGATTCTCCGCCCGACCCCGGAGAAGCGGGATTGTCGCTGAAATCGCTTCCGAAGCTCATCGAGCCTCGCGGAGCAGCCGGCTGGTAAATGGTGAACTGTTCAAAGCGAAGTTCGGCGCCGAATTTGGTCGAGTGGCGTCCGCGCGTCCAGCTTAGATTGTCGGTAAAAACATAGCTGTGCTGCTTTTCAATAGACGGAAGATATCCCGAACTGCCAATCGATGCCGTTCCATCCGAGAAACCGATGGAAGGCAAGCCGCCGATGTCTGGGCCGTATGGAACGCCCGGAAAGCCCAGTTGCTGCGAAACGTTGACGTTGTAATTCAGGTTCAACCGGTGAGCGTTCAGATGATTAAGGCCAAAGCGAAACTCGTTGATCAAATTATTGGTAAAGGTGTGAACCTCGCTGGCTGCCAGGCCACGCGCGGCATTTTCGCTATAGCCGTCCTGAAAGCTGCCGCCGTCTAGCGCATTGTTGAATGGGGACGGCAGAAAATTGCTGTCGTTGCCAAAGCTGAAGCGCGCGAAAAAATTGTCTTTCTGGCTGAAAATATAATCGAGGCGGATATCGAACTTGTTTTCGGTTTCACTGCGTTCCGGGTCGGAAAGATAATTGCCCCCGGAAAGAACGCTGTTGGGCGCGGGAAACAGCGCCGCCAGGCGCGCCGCAAGGGGATCGATGCTACCGGTCGGAATGATATTGGTGGGCTGGCCCGCCGCGGTGCCAACCGGTACCCCGCAAAGTCCATTTAGATTTCCAGCGTAATTGTTTCGCGCCAGGCGTGAATCGAAGATCTCACCCACGTATGTAGGATTACCGTTGCAGTCCAGTGCGATCGTTCCGTTGACGGGAAGCCCGGAATTTGGGTCAATCTGCGGCGCGAAGGTGGTTGTTAGGAATGAGGAAAAGTTGCCGCCCAACTCGCCATCCGGCCCCGGCGTTGGAACAGTGGAGAGTTGGGGTAAGGCTTGCCGGATGCGTAAGCCCTCATAGTCGCCGAAGAAGAACGTCTTGTTCTTGATGATGGGGCCGCCGAGGGTAAAGCCAAACTGATTTTGCTTGTAAGGCTGCTGGCTGCTGTCGAAGGCGTTGATGGCGTCGAATTTATCGTTCCTGAGAAACTCCCACGCATCGCCATGAAACTGGTTGGTGCCCGACTTGATGACGGCGTTCATGATGGCGCCGTTGCCACGGCCGAATTCCGCGCTGTAAGAATTAGTCTCCACCTTAAATTCGGCGATCGCATCTACCGCGGGCTGCACCACGTATGCGGAGCCGTTCAGCACGTCTCCCAGATTCGCGTTGTTGTCGATTCCATCCAGCAGAAAGTTGTTCTGCAGCGAGCGGGCGCCGTTGGCGCTGAAACCGAATGTCGTTTCGACGCGCGATCCCGGCTCTGCCGGAGCGACCCCTGCTCCAAGAAGAGCCAGTTGCGCATAGTTGCGTCCATTCAACGGCAGCGCATTGATGCGGTGGCTGTCTACGACTTGTCCCAGCTCAGAAGTCTCGGTTTCGAGTTGCGCGGCTTCGCCCACGACCGTGACGGTTTCGGTCGCCCGGCCAGTTTCCAATTTCAGATCGACGGCGACGCGGTCCTGAATGTTCACCTGGACCGGGCCCGCCACCGCCTTCTTGAATCCTGGTTTCTCGACGGTCACACTGTAGCGGCCAATGCGGAGGGGACTAGCGACGTACTCCCCGGCATCATTGGTAGCGAGCGTTATCAGGATGCCGCGATCTACGTCTTCCACGATCACCTTTGCCCCCACTACTAGCGCGCCGCTCGCGTCGCGGACCAGGCCCACAATGGCTCCTGCATCTTTCTGCGCCCGCACCGGGCTTGCAAATGAGAGGAGCAAGGAAAAGCAAAGGACCAACAAAGTTTGCCGGCGAAGAGAGCGGGTAGGCATGGTAGGCCTCCTGGAGCTGAACCTCGGATTTTTAGGTATCCGTTAGAACGCGCAAAAGTTCCAAGCGCTGGGGCGCAATTGCTGTATTATTACGAACGATTACTTTTACTTTCGTTTTACAGCATTTGTCAACCGCGATTTGTGAATCCAGGTTGCAAATGCGGCGGACTCGTAGATTACGCGGGAACACACAGAAGCCAGAAGAGGACTCCCATGATCGCTCGCAAGTACACGGTTGCGTTGTTCGGCATAATCCTCGGTCTCACTTTCCTGCAGACAGACTGTTCGAAAACGCAAGACTCCCGATCAAACACGCCGCGGGCCACGCCCGATTCCTCCCAGATCAAAGTAGATGTGAAGGAAGGCGGTCCGATAGTTCTCACTACCAGTGCTGCTGAATTTCAGGTACGGCCGGATGGCTACCTGCAAGCCTCGCTGTTAAGCGAAGGAAAGACGCTATCCCTCGACGAACCTGATGCCGGAACTGATGCGGAGAGTAATTTCGCCCGGGTGGCAGGCCAAGACGTTCACTTCAAGCTTAACTTCGGTCAAGCCCAAGTGCGCGACGCTTCCGGAAAGATGGGCGCGGGCAAGCGCGTCGAAATTCCGGCGCGGAGTTTTGGGACCAAGACCGACCTGCAAGCCGTGCTGGCTCTCGAAGTCTACGACAGTTTCCCAAACGTTCTGCTGAGCACGATGGAATATAAGAACGCGGGTGCGGCCGACATCACGCTAGAAAAGAGTGTGAACTTGCGGCGCCGATTGAGCGCGCGACTTGAGGATTCAAAAGCCAAGCCGTGGGAAATGTGGTCCTTCCATGGTTCGAGCTACGACTGGGGAAAAGATGATGTGGTGAAGCTGACCCCGGCCTTCTTTCAGCCGAACGTAATGGGAGATATGGTGAAAGGTGGCTACGGCGGCGGCATTCCTGTGGTTGCGTTCTGGACGCGGCAGGTGGGGGAAGCGGTTGGCCACGTGGAAACGATTCCCATCTCCGCCGCCATCCCGTCGAAAGTGGCAGGCGATGGACGCTTGAATACAGAAGTGGACTATGCTGCCAGCATCAACCTGAAGCCAGGTGAGACCTATTCAACTCCGCGCAGTTTTGTCTCAGTGTATTCCGGCGATTTCTACGAACCCCTGCGCATTTGGTCGAGCGTGTTGCAAAAGGAAGGTTGGGAACTTCCAAAGCCATCGAGCGAAGCCTACAACGTCAGTTGGTGCGGATGGGGATACGAGGCCGACGTCACTCCCGCGCAGATGCTGGGCACGATTCCAAAGCTGAAAGAGATGGGCATCAAGTGGGTTACCCTCGACGACCGTTGGTTCGACACCTACGGCGACTGGAATCCGCGTAGCGACACATTTCCCGGCGACAGTATTCAGAAGATGACCGAGGACTTTCACAAGCAGGGTATGCTGGCGCAAATATGGTGGCTGCCGCTCGCGGTTGAGGATGGCCAGGGGCGGTATGAATCGCACAAATATTCCGTGTCCAAGGTTGCGCAGGAGCATCCCGATTGGCTGATCCTCGACAAAAATGGCAAGCACGCCCGCATGACTCGCGGCTTGGGGGTGCTGTGTCCGGCGGTGCCTGAGGTTCGCGCCTATCACAAGCAGCTCACGGAAAAGTTCATTCGCGACTGGGGATTCGACGGCAGCAAACTCGACAATATTTACAGCGTACCCGCCTGCTACAACCCTGCGCATCATCACAAGTCGCCTCAGGATTCGGTGAATGCGATGGGCGATGTCTACAAGGAAATTTTCCAGACCACGCGCGCGATAAAGCCGCAGAGCGTCACCCAGAGCTGCCCGTGCGGCACGCCGCCGTCGCTGGCATGGCTCCCGTTTATGGATCAGGCGGTCACAGCCGATCCCGTGGGCGGACTGCAGGTCCGGCGGCGGATCAAGATGTACAAAGCATTGCTCGGTCCCGAGTCAGCCGTCTACGGCGATCACGTCGAACTCTCCGCGATGACCAGAGTCGGCAACGACTGGACCGAACACGGCGACGATTTTGCTTCCACCATCGGAGTGGGAGGGGTCGTGGGAACGAAATTTGTCTGGCCCGATCCCGGTCCCAAATTCAAGGCCGTCAATCTTACCCCTGCGAAAGAAGAGCACTGGAAAAAGTGGATCGGCCTGTACAACCAGAAGATGCTGTCGAAAGGAGAATTCCAGGACCTCTACGTGACCGGCTATGACACGCCCGAGGGCTATGCCATCGCGAAAGACGGAAAAATGTATTACGCGTTTTTTACTCCTGCCGACTGGAAAGGCGAACTCGAATTGCGCGGATTGAAGCCCGGCAAGTATCGAGTGGCCGACTACACCGATGGAAACGATTTGGGCACGGTCGACGCCGCCGGCAATGGTGTCGCAAAGCTGAACGCGCAGTTCAAGGAACATTTACTGCTCGAGGTCAGTTCGCAGCCGTAATTACTGCTGCTGCTGCTCTTGGGCTGCCGCCAATTGAGATTGCTGGCTCTCATCCAGAAATTGGGACCACTCTTCGTCCGCCGCAAATTCCTCGTCGGGGGGAAGAACTGCCTGCGACGGCGTTACCCGCACCCGAACTTGCAGCTGAGTTTCCGCTTTTCCCTTCATCATCCCCATCGTTGGCGGAACGTCGGCATAATCGCGTCCGATGGCCGTGCGAATATGCTTCTCTCCGGCCAGCCGGTCAATCGTAGGATCGAAGCCCACCCAACCGAACCGGGGAAGCAGGGCTTCCACCCACGCATGCGTCGCTCCCTCCGCGACCTGATGGTCACTGTCGGTGCTGTGGTAGAGATATCCGCTCACGTAGCGACAAGGAATTCTCGCGTTCCTTACCAACGCGATCATGATGTGAGCAAAATCCTGACACACGCCCTGGCGCGACCGTAGCGCGTCTTCAATGGGTGAGTTCACCGCAGTGCTCTTCTTCACGTAACGGAAGCTGCGATGGACCCCGGAATTAATATCCTGCAGAAATGCCAACGGGCTTCGCCGCTTTCTTTCGTTCGCTCCGATTTCGGCAGCCAGCTGTTCCAATTCCGGCGATGATCGCGCAAAGTGACTGGGCATCAACATATCCCAGTAATCGTATTTTTCTACCTGCTCTTCCAACTCTTGCCAGGCTTCATATTCCATGACTTCCGGAATCGACGGCTGGAGATCGATGTTGACCAGCGCGTCTGTAATGATCGTAAGCTGGTTGTGCCGGGCAGGCAGGTCGAAGTGGTGGACAAGATTTCCGTAAGAATCGGTGTAGCCAAAGATCCGGGCGCGCGGATTTACCGACAACTGAAAAACGAAGCAGCGCTGGTTGCCCTCGCTGCGCGGATGCATGCGCACCTCCATCATGCTCTGCCAGACAGGCCGGCTGTAGCGATAGCTCGTGAAATGGCGGATGGCGTAAAACATTCAGTTTTGAAACGCAACTTCCACCGGATAATCGATGTAAAGCTCCTGCACCGCGGCGTGCAACTCCCGGCACTGCTCAATGATTCCTGCGAGATATTTGTGCAGTCCGCCTATAATTTCGCCGATCTGCACATAGGTGACCATCGCTCGCAAACGTCCGATTAGCCTCTCGACTTTCTCGGTCCTTCGGCTCAAGGAAAGATTGCTGATCGTGCTCAGGGCATGTTGCATGTGGTCCATGGAATAACGGACCGAGTAAGGAAACTCCGGCTTCAGCAGCAGAAAATTTGCGATTCGTTCCGGCTTGAGTTCGGCGGTGCACGCCTTGCAGTAGGCTTCAAAGGCGGCGCAACTGCTCAACAGACCCACCCAATCCAGATCATCCGCGTGTTTGCCGACAACAAAGTATGCATCCAACAGGATGCAGAGATTCGTGGCCCTCTCGATGTACTTGCCGAGTTGAATAAAGTGCCAGGCCTCATCATGGTTTAAGGTGGCGGCGGTTATTCCGCTGAAGCGGTACGAACCTTCGCGAACCAGGCTCACCACGCGCATCGCCCCCGCATCGTCGTCAGGCTGCAGCACCGACCCCGTAACATCGTGAAACAGGCGATTGAGGTGTTCCCACATTTCTGAACTGATTTCTTCGCGAACCTGTCGAGCGTTTTCGCGGGCTGCGCTGATGCACTTCACAATCGAGAAGGTTCCGTCCGGATCCCCGACCAGCGAAAACAGGGCGCGCTGCGGATCCACGTTGCTCGAAGCCGCGCCGGGGGCCAGCGACGACACCGCGCGAAACCATCGTTCCTCCGTAGAAAACTTCGCTGGATTGAGAATCAGGCCGTAGGTCGCCTTGAGCACACGAGCCGCGTTGTCCGCTCGCTCGAAATAGCGGCTCATCCAATAAAGACTGTCGGCTACGCGTGAAAGCATTCCTGATTCTTCCAGTCTCAGTTCTGTAAGACCCAAGTGTCCTTCGATCCTCCGCCTTGCGAAGAATTCACCACCAGCGATCCCTTGCGCAGCGCGACTCGGGTCAAGCCGCCCGGAACAATCGTGATTTTCTCGCCATAGAGGATGTAAGGCCGCAGATCGACGTGACGCGGCTCGATCGAACCATCAATGAAACAAGGCGCGGTCGAGAGGCTAATCGTTGGTTGCGCAATGTAGTTTCGCGGCTGCGCGCAAATTCGCTGGCGAAAGTCGGCTCGTTCCTGCTCCGTACTGTGCGGGCCAATCAGCATCCCGTATCCGCCGGATTCGCCCACGGCTTTTACCACGTACTGATCCAGGTTCTGGCAAACATGATCACGTTGCCCGGGATCGGACATCAGCAGAGTCTCTACGCCTTCCAGAATCGGATCTTGATCAAGGTAATAGCGAATAATTTTCGGCACAAACGCGTAGATCGCCTTGTCGTCGGCGACGCCCGTTCCCAGCGCGTTTGCCAAACCCACGTTCCCGGCGCGATAGGCATTGAACAATCCGACCGCTCCCAGCGAGGAACGGGTCCCGAAGACCAGCGGGTCCAGATAATCGTCATCGATCCGCCGATAAATCACATCCACGCGCTGCAGCCCGAACGTGGTTCGCATGTAAACGATGTTGTCGTGCACCACCAGATCGCGCCCCTCAACAAGTTCAATGCCCATCTGCCGGGCCAGGTACGCATGTTCGAAATACGCCGAGTTGTAGGAACCGGGCGTCAACAAAACAACGGTCGGTTCGCTGCGGCCTTCGGGAGCGAACGATCGCAGAGTCGACAACAATACCTGGCTGTACTGCTCAATCGGCCGCACCCGGCACCTTTGAAACAGCCCGGGAAATATCTGCTTCATGACCCGGCGGCTGGTCAGCATGTAGGAAACCCCGCTGGGGACGCGCAAATTATCCTCGAGGACCACGAAATTCCCATCCGGCCCCCGAATCAGGTCGGTCCCAACCACGGCGATGTAAACGTCGCGCGGTACCTTGATCCCACGCATTTCGCGCCGGTAATGTTTGCAGGTGTAGACGATGCTGCCGGGCACGACGCCGTCTTCGATGATCTTGGCATCGTGGTACACGTCTTTCAGGAACAGGTTCAGCGCCGTGATCCGCTGCGTCAGCCCGCGCTCAATCCGCTCCCACTCGGCCGCCGTGATGATCCTGGGCAGCAGGTCGTTCGGAAATATCCGCTCCGTGCCCTTATCGCTTCCATAGACAGTAAAGGTGATGCCCTGATTGAAGAAAGATTGATCGGCTTCGTGCTTGCTGCGTTTTAGTTCGTCCGCGTCGAGCGTCAGCAGCAGGTTGTGCAGGGGCCGGTATTGCTTGCGAGGATGGTCCACGGCGCTGAACATTTCGTCATAGGCGCCATTGAATTCGTACCGGTGGAGGGAGTCCGCTCCGCTACGATTGGACACATCCGTTTCGATAATCATGATCGCGGTGCCGTGAGCCTCGCCAGAATAGCGTAAAGACCGCGAATTGAGGATCGGGATTACCGATTTGCGTTATTGAAGAAACTGTTGGAAACCCGAGCTTATCCCCTCGATTGCGCGACTTCTCTGATGCTGCGCGCCGGGTTTTCGCTGCCTTCTGATTGAAACTCGATGTCGGGTAGTTGCTCCACCGCTCGCCGGAGGGACTGTTCCCAGCTGGAATGGATCAGGTTCAAATCGCGGTCTCCGGCGCAAACCCGGCGGTATCGCGTAATTCGCAGGCTGTCTTTCTTATAGAGAAGGAGATCGAAGGGAGGTCCTACAGTGACATTGGAGCGCATGGTCGCGTCCAGCGAAAGAAGAGCATATTTGGCTGCCACTTCAAGCGACGTTGACGCCTGGATGCCCCGATCCAGAATCGGCCGGCCATATTTGCACTCGCCTAGTTGCAAATAGAGCGAATCTTCCGTGGCCGCCAGCGGATTTCCCTGCGGATAAATCAAATACAGGTTGGGATCTTGCCCGCGCACCTGGCCACCCAACAGCAAATGAACGTTAAAGCTGAACGAATCGCGCTCCAGCGAAGCCCGGTCGATGTCGGAGACCCGGCGCACGCAGTCTCCCACGATGCGGGCTGCGTCATACAGCGAACCAGCCTGGGCAAGCCCTTTGCCGGAATCGAAGTCGTCCCCCAGAAGCGTGATCACCGACTGGCTGATGGAGAGGCTGCCGCTGGTTAGAATGACGAACACTCTCTCGCCCGGCTGCACGAAGCGAAACATCTTGCGGCAGACGTTTACCTGGTCAAACCCCGCATTGGTCCTCGAATCTGAGGCCAGGACCAGACCTTCCCGCGTGGCGATTCCCAAACAATATGTCAATTTGCCCTCTGAGCTAACCCTACCGCATCATACACTGACTGCCGACTCGAATTTGCAATCCGCCCCAGCAAGAAATTATGTGCAACCAGCACTAGATTGGCGTGATAGTTTCTGCATCTCATGTGCGCCAGCACCTGCTCGCGCGAGGAAACCCGCACTCCTATGATGATTCGGCTCGGCTACGACATTCAATTCGAAACGGTCGGCGAAGTGCCGATCATCACGCTGCTCAACGTTCACCCTTCGCGAAGAAATGATCTGCGGGAAGCCGACGACTTGGGGGTCGATCCATTAGTGAAGGTGCAAACCTACCAGGACAGCTTCGGCAATCAGGCGTGCCGGCTGGTCGCTCCCCCCGGGACAATCCGCTTCCAGAACTCCACGCTGATTGAAGATTCGGGCTTGCCCGATCCTCAAGAACCTGAGGCCGCCGAAATTCCTATCGATGCACTGCCCGTGGAAGTGCTTCCGTACCTCATGAACAGCCGTTATTGTGAAGTAGACCTCTTATCGAATACAGCCGCCGAGCTGTTCTGGGACGCCCCCAGAGGTTGGCACCGCGTCAAAGCGGTTTGCGATTGGGTGCACAAGAAAGTCACCTTCGGATACGAATTCTCTAATCCCATTCGAACCGCGTTGGGCGTCTATACCGAGCGGGTCGGAGTCTGCAGAGATTTCCAGCATCTTGCCATCACCTTTTGTCGAGCTCTCAACATCCCCGCCCGCTACGCCACTGGATACTTGGGCGACATCGGCGTGATTGTTGCCCCCACTCCAATGGACTTCAGCGCCTGGTTTGAAGTCTATTTGGGAAATCGCTGGTGGACCTTCGATGCCCGGCACAACGTCCCACGCATCGGCCGCGTGCTCATGGCCACCGGTCGCGACGC
>DASSRO010000386.1:0-5553 GCA_035701745.1 Candidatus Sulfotelmatobacter sp.
ATCGACGAAAAAGACACTAGTGTGAAATCGTAGAGTCAAGCACTTCCACGAAGTGCCGGGATGGCGGAACTGGCAGACGCAGCGGACTCAAAATCCGCCGACCTTCGGGTCTTGGGGGTTCGACTCCCCCTCCCGGCACCACGCTCATCAGAGTCAACCTGTTGGAGAGCACACTAATACTGTCCCTTGCAGCAAGCAGTTTTGGTTTAATCGAAATCTGTTGCCAATCATCAACCCGAGAATTGAACGACCGGGATCAAGCACAAGAGCCATTTCGCTTAGTCGTGCGGCTCGTTTACGATTCACCCCTAACAGTCTCGCCAGATGAAGTCCCGGTCGGATAGTTGAAGAAGAGCTGATTGCCGTCGGGATCATCGACTATCAGAAGCCGGTATCCCCACGAACCTTCCTTGACCGGAGCGCCTTTGGCTTCGAGTTCCGCGCGCAACGCGTCCAATGCAGCGGTCGCGGCGTCGGGCGTCGCTGGCTCGACGTTCAAGGAGATGAAAATCAGCCCCTTGCCAATTTTCTCGCGCCACGTGTTGGCCAGAATAATTGCGCAGCCCTGGCGATCGACCTGAGCGACGCCGTCCTCGTCATTGCGCCAAGGACACGTGAAGCCGAGGCGCTCAACGTAAAAACGGAGCGAGGTCTCAACTTCTGTTACGTGCAGAACGGGACGCGCAAACCACTCGGTCATAATCTTTCCCCGTCGAACAAAGAAGACTTCGTCGTTCGTCTTGAATTCTGCGTCAACCAGATTCGCGGCCGTGGGAACCCCGCCCAAAGATTTCAGTTGGCGAAATCAGATGGGATGAAAGCGGCCCTACGCCTGCCGCTATGCCGGGCGCGGACTTCCACGTCCCAACGGCTCTCTGATCGCGGTTAGTTGCTTTGATGATTACGGGCTTCGTTGGAGTTCGTGTGATTGTCGTGCGCCAGCCGCACTTCTTCCGTCTTCAAGATCTGCACGCCCTGCGCAAAGGAAACTTTCGGGGGGAGGCGGTGAAAGTCGCTCAGCACTTCATCCGACACAATGCTGAGGCCTTTGAACATGAGGATCTTGCCGCTGAGATTCAGTTGCATCTTGGTGATGCCCCACGCGCCATCGCCCAGGCCCAAGTCTCCTTGCTGCACGACGAAGTGGCCGCCCTTGTTGAGGTGTCCAAGAATTCCCCATCCGAAAGTGACTTCCTGAAATAGTGTGCCGTCGATGCGCGCCAGGCGCTTGATTTTCGAATCAATCAGCAATTCGCCCTGCATGCCCTTTAGAACCTGTTCGACATGAGTCGGCGGTGTGTAAGACGGGTTAGGCTTGAACGTCAATTTCACCAAGGGATCGCTCGCCTCGCCTAATCCCGCCGCACTCTCTTCCGTGCCCGCGTACTCATAAGTAAACGCTTCGGGCAGCGCTTTTACGATGCGCAGACTCCGGTCTTCATCTTCCTTCTCGCGGGCGGCCTTTTTGCGAAGTTGCTCAGGATTATTCATGAGCCAGGCGAGATGATCGTTCTCTGCCTGCTGCTGTTGGGCCGTCAAGGGTTGATCATTGACCGCGATGAGCATGCCCACCAGGGCCTGATCGGTCTCGGCGTACATGTGAGTCTGCGAACCCTTCGGGGTTTGACGGTGCGAGCGGAACATATGGTGTACGTCGGGATGATTCGCCGCGGCCACCTCGTTTGCCACCGTAAGCCGTACCAGTTCACCAGCGGGCATTGTGGCAGGGGTCGATTCCTGCGCCCAGATCGCGGTTGTAACCAGGGTTAAAACCACGGTTCGCACGAAACAGGCGCGCAACTTTGCAGCCGGTATGATCCGTGTCTGGTTCATGCAGTTCATACTACGGTTAGTGTAGCAATCGGGTCCTTGGGTTGCAGCGCGTATCTTTGGATAGCACTTTAGCCTTTATTTTCCAGCGTTACCGAAGTACCTCGCTTGCCGCACCCGCGGCTTGTTGGGTATAGTCGAGAGACGCGACCTGGCGTCCCAATAGTTTGTTTCCAGTTTAGCTTGAGCATAGCAAGGCAGCATCCCGTTTCCTAAGGAGAACGTTCATGAGTGCTCCGTTGTCGGCAGATTTGGCGCAGATTGGAAAATCCGTAGTCATTAAAGGTGAGTTATCCGGCAGCGAAGACCTTTACGTGGATGGTCAGGTCGAGGGCACCATCTCGCTCAAAGGCAACAGTTTGACGGTCGGTCCCAACGGCCAGATCAAAGCTTCGGTGGAGGCCAAGATTGTTGTGGTACAAGGCAAACTCGAGGGCAATGTGCAAGCCAGCGACCGCGTAGAACTGCGCAAATCTGCCGTGCTGCATGGAGACATCTCCACCCAGCGGATTTCGATCGAGGAAGGCGCTTATCTGAAGGGTAAAATTGATATTCAGGGCAGAGCCGAGAAGGCAGCGGGAAAGTAACTGTCCTGCAGCTGGCGGGGTGAGATAAAGTGTTGGTTTTAGAGGTCGATACAAAATCCTGGGGCTGCGGCTCCTGGCGCGACGCGTCGCACCGTTCTAATGGCATCAGTCACTCATAATTTCATGAAGCTTTTTCGCGGCTCTTCGGGCGGGGCAGAAGCGACCACAACGCAGGCCGCCCAAAAACTGACCCGGCGTTCGAGCAGTCTGGGCGAGCTCGCGCGCGTGTGGGAAGCCGATACGCCGCTGTGCGTTCTGGACCTGGGTTCGACATCGGCGTCGAACATCCGCTTCTTCACCGAGCGCAGCCACAAGATCTACAGCGAAGATCTCCTGGTCTCTTCGACCGACCCGAGTCTGATGACGAAAGATGAGCAGGGTAGCGTCATCCTCGATAGCCGCCGCTTTCTGGCTGACAACCTGGTTTATCCGGCGGCGCATTTTGACATCGTGCTGTGCTGGAACCTGCCCGACTATCTGGACGAAAGCCTGGTGCGTCCGGTGATGGGACGCTTGTGGTCGGTATTAAAGCCGGGCGGCATGATGCTGGCGTTTTTCCATACCAAGGACGCGGGGCCGGATTCGCCGTGCTACCGGTTTCACATCATGGGAAAGGATACGCTGGAAATGCAGCCCATCGTGCTGCGCCGTGAAACCCGGCGCGGAAGTACGGGAGCGGTGCATACCGCGACGGGCGACGGTTTCCGCCTGCAGCGTGTCTTCAACAACCGCCACATCGAAACTCTCTTCCGCGACTTTGCCTCCATCAAGTTCTTCCTCGCCCGCGATAACGTCAGGGAAGTGCTGGTCGTTCGCTAGGGCGGATTGTTGATTTGTGATTGTTGATTGAAGACCGAACCCCCGATATCAACAATCAGCAATAGCTTCTCTTCCACGCAATCGCTCCCATGCGAAACAGGAAGTGCCGCGAGAGCTCTATCTTAGCCGGCGTGCTGGGAGCCGACGACAGAATCTGGTGCATCTCGTGCGGAACGTAGGCCCGGCGCACTGACGCCAACCCGTCTACCCGCGAGACATAACTCCGCATCACGGCAAAGCCCGCGTAAACCAGCGCCAGGTGCATGGGATGGCGAACCAGATCGTTAATCAGGACTGCGCAACGGCTCACGCGCAATGCCTCGCCGGCGAATTGCGCCAGCTCGGCGGGCTGCAAATGATGCGCGAACAGGCTGCAGCTCACCAGATCAAAACTATTGTCCTGAAAGGGAAGCGCGAGCGCGTCGGCAACGACGGCGCGGTTGCCGCGGACCAAGTGAGTGGGAACGCGGTCGAGGTCGGTGACGTTGAGCGAGATTCCTTTATGTTCGAGCTGGCGGCCCGCCAGCTTCGATACATCGCCAAATCCCGCAGCGACTTCGAGCACGGAAAAACTCTTGATTCCGGTTGTGTGCGATACGCGCGCAATCAGGTTTCGCGTGGTGGCGATGCCGCCAAACCAGCGGTTAATGCGGCACAGATCCCGCAGAGAAGCCTCGACCTCGACTGGAGGACAGGCGTCGGAATCGAGAATCTCCTGAGTGTCAATCCGCTGCATCGTTTCCCCAAGACTGTAGCGCCCGAATACCGGTGAAGAAACAGGCCTCAAACTTCTTCCAGTTCCTCTTCCAGCAATTGCTTGTTATACAGGTCGCTGTAGTAGCCGTTCAAGGCCAGAAGTTCGTCGTGGGTGCCGAGTTCGACGATGCGTCCGCCGTGGAGCACGGCGATGCGGTCGGCATTGCGAACGGTGGAGACGCGGTGCGAGATGAAGATGGTGGTGCGGCCGCGCATCACGTCGCGCAGGTGGTTGAGGATCTTGTCTTCGGTGTGGGTGTCGACGCTGGAGAGAGCGTCGTCGAGAATCAGGATCTTGGGATTGCGGATGAGGGCGCGGGCAATGGCTGTGCGCTGCTTCTGTCCGCCGGAGAGGGTAATGCCGCGCTCGCCGACCATGGTGTCGTAGCCTTCGGGAAAGCTTTCAATATCGGCGGCAATGTTGGCGGCGCCGGCGGCGTTGTGAATGTCGCGGTCGGTGGCGGAGTCGACGCCGAAGGCTATGTTCTCGCGGATGCGGTCGCTGAATAGAAAAGTCTCTTGCGGGACGAACCCGATGTTCTTGCGCAGCGTGGCGAGCGGGTATTGGCGAATGGGGCGTCCGTCGATCAGGACCAGGCCGGGGGCGGCGTCGTAGATGCGCGGGATGAGGCTGACCAGCGTGGTCTTGCCGGAACCGGTCGGGCCGACGATAGCGAGGCTGCTGCCGGCGGGGATGCGCAGGTTCAGGTCGTGCAGCACCTGCTTGCCATCGTAGGAGAAGGTGAGTTTGCGGAACTCGATCTCGCCTGCGATCTCGCGCGAGTTGAGGGGAGCTTGTGCATCCGGAGCATCCTGAATCTCGGGCTGCTCGCTCATAATTTCATTGATGCGGATAAGCGATGCGGTGCCGCGCTGGAAGATGTTGATGACCCAACCTAGAGCGATGATGGGCCAGGTGAGTTGCATCATGTAGGTACTGAAGGAGACGAACTGGCCCACGCTCATGGAACCGGAGAGAGAGAGCGTTGTCGTGACCGCGGGATGCGAACTTCCGAGATTGGAAACCAGGGTTACGCGCGAGAGGCCGTGGATGACTTCGCGGCCGCCGAGCCACAACACGAGCACGACGGCGCAGCCCAGCATGAGTTCGAGCGTGGGCCAGAGCATGCCCATGAGTCGGACCAATTTCAGGCTGCGGCGAATGTATTCCTGGTTTTCGGTTTCGAAGGCGCGAATTTCGGCCTCTTCCTGCACGTAGGCGCGGATGAGGCGAGCGCCGGAAAAGTTCTCCTGGGCGCGGGCGGAGATGTCGGAGAACATGGCCTGAATGCGTTCGAAGCGCTCGTGAATGCGGCGGCCGAAGGTCTGGATGACAACGCTCACCGCCGGCAGAGGCAGGAAGGTGTAGAGCGTGAGCCAGGGGCTGATGGAGATCATGAAGGCCAGCGCACCCGCCGTATAGACGATGGTGTTGGCGGAGTACATGATGGCGGGGCCGAGCAGCATGCGCACGGCGTTGAGGTCGTTGGTAGCGCGCGCCATAATGTCGCCGGTGCGGTGGCGCTGGTAGTAGGAGTAGGAGAGGACTTCGAGGCGCGCG
>DASSRO010000387.1:0-4681 GCA_035701745.1 Candidatus Sulfotelmatobacter sp.
CGGCCAGGATGCAGCCAGGCGGCCGCTGACCTTTGCCTTCAATGGCGGCCCGGGATCGGCTTCGATCTGGCTGCACATGGGAGCGCTCGGTCCGCGCCGGGTCGTACTGCAGCCCGAGGGCTTCATGCCCCCCGCACCTTACCGCATGGAAGACAACCCTTACACGCTGCTCGACAAAAGCGACCTGGTGCTGGTTGACGCGATTAACACCGGCTTCAGCCGCGCCGCCGACGGCGAAACGCTCAAGAAATTCTGGGGCGTGAAAGGCGACATTGAAGCCTTCAGCGAATTCATTCGCCTCTACATCACCCGCAACGAGCGCTGGGCGTCGCCGCTCTACCTTTTCGGCGAGAGCTACGGAACCACGTGCTCCGCCGGCATTGCCGGATATCTCGCTGATCGCGGCATTTCGTTCAATGGCATCACCCTGCTTTCGACGGTTCTCAACTTCGAAACGCTGGAAGACAACTTCACCAACGATCAGCCCTACATTTTTCTGATTCCGTCCTACACCATGATCGCCGGCTATCACCACAAGCTGGCGCCCGATCTCGCGCAGGACATGACCCGAGCCCGCCAGCAATCGGAACAGTGGGCGTCCACCGACTACGCGCAGGCCCTGGCCAAGGGCGACGCGCTCTCTTCCGACGAACGCCAGAAAGTTATTGACCAAATGGCGCGCTTTACCGGCCTGAGCAAGGAAGTGATCGACGAGGCCAACCTGCGCATCAACGTGCAGAAGTTCACGCATTACCTGCTGATCGATCAGAAACTGCGCGTCGGCCGCCTTGATGCCCGCTACACCGGCCCGGACCCGAACGGCTTGCTCGACACCCCGTTCTACGATCCGACCGGCGCGGCTACCGGCCCGCCGTTCACGTCGGTGTTCAACAACTATCTGCGCACCGAACTCAACTACAAAGTCGACATGCCCTACAACGTGCGCGCGCCCCGCGGCAACGGCCCGGGAGGCGACACCTGGGACTGGGGATCGGCCGGCAGTGGATTTCCCGACACCGCCTCCGCTTTGCGGCAGGCGATCGTGAAAAATCCGTACCTGAAAGTTCTCGTGATGGAGGGATACTACGATCTCGCGACGCCGTACTTCGCGGCCAACTACACCGTCGACCACCTCAACCTGCCCCAGAAATATCGCGACAACGTTTCCTTTTCGACCTACGACTCAGGGCACATGGTCTATCTGCCCATGGACGGCCTGAAGAAGATGAAGGCAGATCAGGCCGCTTTCGTAGGAAAGACCGTGGGACAGTAACGTTGAACGTTCGTATTGGTCGGCAGCACTGCGAAAGGAGAAAGCAGGCTTTCAATCAGCAATCATAAATCGACAATCATCAATTCACCTCATCGGCTGTATTGATTCTTCTTCTTGTCCTCGTGGCGCTCGACGCCAAGTTGAATCAACCGGTCGATGAGGTCGGCATACTCAAGGCCCGAGGCCGCCCACAGCTTGGGATACATGCTGATGGCCGTAAATCCCGGCATGGTGTTGATCTCGTTCAGGAAAATTTTCCGCGTCTTCGGATCCATCAGAAAATCCACGCGCGCCAGTCCGGAACAATCCACCGCTTTGAACGCAGCCACCGCCAGCTCTTGAACTTTTTTCGTTTCTGCCTTGGTGAGCTTCGCCGGGATGATCAGCTGCGAGCCTTCATCCACGTATTTCGCGGTGTAATCGTAAAACTCTTTTCCGGGAACAATCTCTCCCGGCACCGACGCCGCCGGTTCGTCGTTGCCCAGCACCGAACACTCGATCTCACGCGCTTTTTCTTTTTTGCCGCCGACGCCCTGTTCGATGACGATCTTGCGATCGAACTTCGCCGCCTCTTCGATTGCCGGGCCCAACTCTTTGCGGTTGTGCGCCTTGCTAATGCCCACCGACGACCCGAGATTCGCGGGCTTCACGAATACCGGATAGGTCAGCTTGCTCTCCATCAGCTTCTGAACTTTCTTCGGATCTTTTTCCCACGCGCTGCGCAGAATCGTCACGTGTTTCACAATCGGAATTCCTGCCGCGATGAACAGGGATTTCATGATGTCTTTGTCCATCCCCGCGGCCGAGCCCAGCACGCCCGCGCCCACATAAGGAATGTCGGCGAGTTCGAGCAGGCCCTGGATCGTTCCGTCCTCGCCAAACGTTCCGTGCAACACCGGAAAGATCACATCCACGTTGATCGCGCGATCGCTGGCGCGCCGCATCATCCCCGCATCGGTTTGAAACGGCACCAGCCCGCTTTGCCGGTGCACCGGCTCCGGCGGCACCACCACCGCTTCTCCGCGCGCCAGCACCGCCGCCGACGTCGTCATGTCGGGATCGCCCGCCCGCAGGTTTCGCGGCTCGAGCATGAGTTTGCCCTGCAGCAGGTTTTCGGCATGCTCCGCCGTCAGCCATCGCCCATCTTTCGTGATGCCGATCGGCACAACCTCGTATTTTTCTTTATCAATTGCGTTCAGAACCGAAGCCGCCGAGAGCAGCGAAACCTCGTGCTCCCCGCTGCGTCCGCCAAATAAAATGCCGACCCGAAGTTTTTCCATGACCTTCCAGTGTCACCGCGCGCGAACTCTGCGTCAATCGCAGGGATGGTACCGCAGTCAAATCGGCCGCAGATTTGCAGAGATTCTCGTAGACTCTTTTTTGATCCGTGAAAATCCGCGCAGATCCGTGGCTAAAGAATTTTCTTTCCAAACGCCGACAGCGCCAATTCCACCGCCAGGTCGGCGGTGCGGTTGTGCTCGTCGATCACGGGATTCACCTCGACGATTTCAAAGCTCAGCATGCGCCCGTGGTCGGCAATAATTTCCATGGCAAGATGCGCCTCGCGATAAGTCGCACCGCCGCGCACCGGGGTACCCACGCCCGGCGCGTCTTCCGGATCGACCCAGTCCATGTCGAGCGAAATGTGATAGCCGGCGGTGCCTCGCGACGCCATGCGCAGCGCCTCTTCCATCACCGTGCGCATGCCGCGCTCGTCAATGTCGCGCATCGTAAAAACCCCGATGCCGGCGCGCAGCACGTTTTCCTTTTCCACCGCATCAATGTCGCGCACGCCCACCAGCACGCAGTTCTGCGGCCTCACTTTCGGAGTAAAGCCGAAGATGTTTCCCAACTCCGACGGCCACAGCCCCATCAGCGCCGCCAGCGGCATGCCGTGCACATTTCCGCTCGGAGAGGAATCGGGAGTATTGATATCGGTGTGCGCGTCAATCCAGATCAGACCGACAGTTTGATTTTGGCGGCGGTAATACTCAGAAACACCCGACACCGTGCCCGCCGCCATCGAGTGATCGCCGCCCAGCGCCAGCGGAACTTTCCCGGCCTCCAGCGTCTTCACCACCAACTCCGCGTGCTTGGTGCACGTGGCGGTGATCTCCTTCAAATACTTGGCGTGGGTGTCGCCTTCTTTTTTCTGCTCCGGAATCGCAACCGCAACGTTGCCCCCGTCTTCTACTTCGTGTCCGAGCGCCTCCAACCGCGCCTCAAGACCGGCCACCCGCACCGCCGACGGCCCCATGTCCACGCCCCGCCGCGACTGTCCAAGATCAAGCGGCACGCCGATAACACGAATTTTTCGAGGAGTGATGTTAGTCGAGGGAGCCGATGTGGTCGTCATGAGTCGATTTTGTAATTTGGTAATTGAGTAATTTGGTAATTGAAAAGGCGCAGTGTGAAGGTCTTAAAATTACTCAATTACCAAATTACCCAATTACAAATTTCTACGGGTACAGCCGGTACAACATCCTGGGAAACGGAATCGTCTCGCGCACGTGCTCCAGCCCGCAAATCCAGGCCACGGCCCGCTCAATGCCCATCCCAAAGCCGCCGTGCGGCACGCTGCCAAACTTCCGCAGATCGAGATACCACTTGAACGCCTCTTCCGGCAACCCGTGCTCGTGAATTCTCTGCAACAGCAATTCGTGCGAAGCCATGCGCTGCGACCCGCCAATAATTTCGCCGTAGCCTTCAGGCGCCAGCACATCCACGCACAGCGCCAGTTCCGGCCGCTGCGGATCAGGTTCCATGTAAAATGCCTTCACCTTTGCCGGATAGCGATGCACCATCACTGGTTTGTCGAACTGCGCCGACAAATAAGTTTCGTCCGGCGATCCCAGGTCTCCGCCCCACTCGAATTTCGTTTCCAGCTTGCCCTGGGCGTGGCCTTCCTGCAGATTCTTCACCGCATCGTCGTAACTGATTCGCGGAAACGGCGCCTCGATTTTTTCGAGTTTCGAGATGTCGCGTCCAATCGTCTGCAGATCGCTCCGCCGCCGCTCCAGGCAACGCTTCACGATGAACGTGATCAATCCCTCGGCCAAATTCATGACGTCGTCGAGCTCGGCATAAGCCACTTCCGGCTCCACCATCCAGAACTCGGTCAGATGCCGCCGCGTCTTCGATTTCTCTGCGCGAAACGTCGGGCCAAACGAATACACTTTGCCCAACGCCATCGCCGTCGCTTCCACATAAAGTTGACCCGACTGCGTCAGGAACGCTTGCTCGTCGAAATAATCCACGGGGAAAAGAGTGGTGGTGCCTTCGCATGAGGTCGGCGTCAGGATTGGCGCATCGAACAGGACGAATCCCCGCTCATGAAAAAAATCGCGACAGGCCTGCGCCACCTCGCTACGAATCCTGAGCACCGCGTGCTGGCGGGACGACCGGAGC
>DASSRO010000388.1:0-23169 GCA_035701745.1 Candidatus Sulfotelmatobacter sp.
CTCGCACCGTGGCCGCGCAGGTGATCGGTTCGAGTGGCAGCGACCAGTCGCGTATCGTCTATATCGACAAAGGAGAGAAAGCCGGCATCGAGCGCGACATGGCCGTAATCACCGCCGACGGTATTGTGGGCAAGGTGCTGCTGGTCTATCCGTCCGTTGCGCAAGTACTGCTGATCAACGATCAAAGCAGCGGCGTGGGCGCACTGCTCGAGAAGACGCGTTTACAGGGCGTGCTGCGTGGCACGGCGAACGGCGAGGTGGTGCTGGAACGGGTGATGAGCGACGAGCAAGTTGCGCCCGGCGAAACTGTGCTGACTAGCGGCGGAGACCAGATCTTTCCCAAAGGCTTGCCTGTCGGAACGGTGACCAGGGTAAACAGCGGCAAAGATTTGTTTCTGAATATCAAGATCCGGCCTTCTGCCGATCTCAGCAAGTTGGAAGAGGTCTTGGTATTGGTCGAGAAGCAGGAACGGCAGTCCACGGCTGATGAAGGCGTCCGAATGCGTGCCTCAGATATTCTGGCGCAGCGTTTGCCGTCCGTTCCTGATAAGCCCGCCGATGCTGTTTCGGCTAACGCGGTAACGAACGGCGTTGCGACGGCCGCGCAACCCAAAGCTGCCAATAAGCCGTCGACCGGAGCCCCGGCAAAACCAATAAGTTCCTTTAAGTCGCCGAATCCTACGGCATCCCCGGCCCTTCCTCCAAAAGCTGGCAAACCTCCTTCTGGCTCGGGCGGGATTCGAAGCGGCTCTCCGTTGGATCAGTCGGTAGCGCCGGAGGGCTCGCCGGCTAGTGCGCCCACCTCTCGAACGCAACCGAGCGCGGAGCCGGCCAATCCGCCCCACGATCCGCAGAATACGCCGACGAAACCCGTTGTTACCGACCAGGCCAATCCGCAGCCGCCTGACGAAAGCAAGCCCCAATAGCGTGCCCATTACTTACACTTCCGGGGAACAGGTTGAGGTTTACCGCTTCAGTATTCCCGTAACCGTCGGCGTGCCGTTGCTGGCGCTTTTTATTCAGGCCTTCGTCCCGTTACGGTTTCCGCGCTTCGCCGTTTACATCGATCTGCCGTTGTTGGTGACGATTTTCTTTGCAATGGCCCGGCGCAGTCCAATTTCCGGTCTGCTTACCGGAGCCGTGATTGGCCTGGCGCAGGATATGCTCGGCCACAATCTCATCGGAATCTACGGCATCGCCAAAACCGTCGTAGGGTATGGTGCTTCTTCGTTGGGAGTGAAACTCGACGTGGAGAACGCGGGCGCGCGCTTTCTGGTGACACTCGGCTTCTATTTGGTGCATTCGGCGGTTTATTTCACCGTAGCTCGCGCACTCGTTAACATGACCCAGACGTGGAGTTGGCCCCGGGGCATCCTCGCCGGCCTCGCCAACGCCTTTCTGGGCGTGTTCCTGTACTTTATGCTCGATAAATTCAAGCAAAGAACGTAAGGGGCGGTTGCCCGCCGTCAGTTGCCTGTGAAATGTGTTGATCTCGTGACTTCCGTTACTACCTTCAGCGGCTCCTTGCACTCCGCAGGCATTACAATATTCCTAACCACTCACATTCTTATTGAGCGAGGGAAGTGACAGGTTGCGAGCCAGAACAATCGTGCGCGAAACACCGGCAAACAAGCAACTAGCCACTGACAACTGATGTTCGGCCGAGACGAAAAAGTATCCGCCATCCGCCTTACGGCGGCACAATACATCATCCTCGGCATTTTCCTGGTGCTGGCCTACGGGCTGTGGCGCCTGCAAGTGATGCAGAGCGATTTCTACTCGCTGGCCGCGGAAAAAAATCGCATTCGCAACGTTCCGGTACTGGCGCCTCGCGGCAAGATCCTCGATCGCGAAGGGCGAACCATCGTCGACAACTATCCCTCATTCTCCGCGCTGATGATGCGCGACTCCTCGCGCGATCTGGCTGGCGATGCCGACATGATTGCGCAAGGCCTGCACCTGGATCCCAACGAAGTGCGCGCACGCATCCGGCGTTTTGCCTCCATGCCGCAGTACCAGCCGATCTTTTTGAAAGAAGACATCACGCCCGACGAACTGCAATTCATCGAAGCCCATCGCAACGAGTTGCCGGAGTTGGACACGATCATGTCTCACCGCCGCCTGTATCCGCGCAACGGGTTCATGGCGCACCTGATCGGTTATGTCGGCGAAGTCAGCGAAGACATGCTGAACATGCCGCAGTTCGAGCTCTACAACGCGGGCGACGTGGTCGGCATTTCGGGCGTGGAGCGCCAATACAACTCGATGCTGATGGGCACCAACGGATCGCGCCAGGCCTTGGTTGACAGCCATGGCCGCGAAGTCGGTCGCCTGGGCGAGACCGAAGCGATCCCGGGCAAACAACTCCGGCTAACCGTGGACATTGATTTGCAAATTGCTGCAGAGGAAGCGCTGGCGGGTAAGAATGGTGCGATCGTAGCGATGGATCCGCGCACCGGCGAAATTCTCGCGATGGTGAGCGGTCCAACCTTCGATCCCAACGATTTTGCGGTCCACGTTTCGCGGGACCAGTGGAACAAGTTGGTTACCGATCCTGACAAGCCTCTGCTGAACAAGGCGATCCAGGCGCAACTGGCGCCCGGTTCGACCTTCAAGATCATCATGTCGGTGGCAGGATGGCAGGAGGGCATTGCCCAGAATCTGCACGTCAACTGCACCGGCGGCGCTGAATTTTACGGTCGGCGCTTCGGTTGTTGGGTGAAGGGCGGTCACGGCGAAGTCAGCCTGGAGAAAGCAATCTATCAATCCTGCGACGTTTTCTTCTACACGCTCGCGGAAAAATTGGGTATCGACCGCATCGCAAAATATGCGACCGACCTTGGCCTTGGGCAAAAGACAGGAATCGACCTGCCCAACGAAGTCAGTGGTGTCATGCCGTCGGAAGAATGGAAGATCAAGAATTTCAAGCAAAAATGGTTCGCCGGTGAAACGATTTCGGTCGGCATCGGGCAAGGAGCGGTCGCCATTACGCCCGTGCAGTTGTTGCGCGCCATTAGTGCCATCTCCATGGGAGGGCGCATGGTCGTGCCCCACGTCATCAACCCTACGGATATGCCGCCGGGCTATGTCGAGGCGCAACACTACACCGAAGTGAAAAACGTAACAATTGACCCGAATGGGTGGAACTTCATTACCGATGCAATGTCGCGAGTTTTGCTTCCGGAAGGTACGGCTCCGTCAGCCCATGTTCAGGGAATCGACATCGCGGGCAAGACGGGATCGGCGCAGATCGTATCGCTGGCCACACGAGCCCGCTTTAAAAACAGCGAGGAACTTGCGCAGAACGGCTGGTTCGTGGGATTCACGCCACGGCGCAATCCGGACATTGTTGTCTGCGTCCTGTTCCAGGGCGGTGAGCACGGCAAACTGGCGGCACGCCTGGCGACTCAGGTAATCAAGGCCTACGTCGACAAGCAACACCGTACACCACAGAAGATGGTCGAGAAACCAAAGGCCGATGGAACGGTAGACATTGGGGGCTTGTGGAGCGAACCGGATTCCGACACTGATAGGCAGACGCTTCAGGGCGGTCGCTTCGTCCTAAATCTGCCAAAGAAGCCGCTGGCAGTTGCCATCGCTGCCCCAGGAATGCGGCCTCAATGATTTTCATTCAAGAGAGCTGGGGAACAGGGTCGGCCATTGGTGGCAAGGTATGGATCCTTCGACTGCAGTGTCGTCCGCTGTCTGCGGACCGCAACTTCGTTCAGGATGACCTTTGGTGGAAGCTAGGAGCTAGAAGCTAGAAGCTGTTTTATGTCACGCTACGTTTCATATCGCGACTTCGACTGGATCCTCCTGGGTTTCGTCCTGATCATTTGTGGCATGGGCGTCATGGAGATTCACAGCGCTACCGTACACACGAAGTTCGCTGGTGCGCATGTGCGTCAGGTTTACTGGGTCTGCGCGGGCGTGGGAGCGATGTTTGTAATGAGCCTGATCAACTACCAGGCGCTGCTCGACCAGATTCACTGGTTCTACTTCGCCGCGGTCGGCGCTTTGATGGCTGTCCTGGTCTTTGGCCAGAAATATCTGGGCGCGCGCCGCTGGATCAAAATGCCCGGCGGAAATCATTTCCAGCCTTCAGAATGGGTCAAGCTCATTCTGATCCTCGCGGTCGCCAAGTATTTTGCGGAGATGCGCCAGCGTGAACTGTCGTGGGCCGACTTCATGAAGGCTGGAGCGATTGTCGGCATTCCCATGCTGATGGTTCTGGCTCAGCCGGACTTGGGAACTGCTCTGACCTATGTGCCGATTGCCGTGATGGGTGTGTTTTTAGGAGGCCTGCAGTGGAAGCAAGGAATGCTGGTGGCCCTGGCAGCCGCCATCGGTATTGGAGCGGTCTTTTACGTACCCAAGGTGCACGTGCTGAAGTCGTATCAGAAGCAGCGTCTAACCAGCTTCATCGATCCGGAACTTGATCCCCAGGGCTCGGGGTACCAAGTTGAGCAATCCAAGATTGCCGTGGGATCGGGCGGCCTTTGGGGCGGCAAAGGCTCGCAAACACACGGCGCTTTTCTCCCAGTCCCGCAAACGGATTTCATTTTCGCAGCATTCTCCGAGGAGCATGGATTCGTAGGCGCGCTGGGTGTTCTGCTGCTATACTTCATTGTGCTGATGCGTTTGACCCAGAACGCGCAAACAGCGCCCGACCGCGCTGGAACGTTCGTGGTGATGGGTGTGGTGGCTGTGCTTAGCTTCCATATCCTGGTCAATGTCGGCATGGTGGTTGGCTTTATGCCCGTCACTGGAATACCCCTGCCGCTGATGAGTTACGGTGGGTCTTCCGTTTTGTTCATGTTCCTGGCGCTGGGGATGGTCATGAATGTTCGTATGCGCCGTTTCGTGAACTAGCTTGAAAGCAAGCCGGTTCGAACGATAACAAACGGGTTCAGGAACGGGAAGACGGCAGGAAGCAGTCCGCTGCGCTTGTAGGCGCAGCCCCAAAAATATCGATCGCCCTCGCGTAAAGGGGGCACTTTACCGGCAGTCGAGCAGTCGAAAGCCGGGCAGGATTGAAGTTGAGAAGTCAGCCGGGCAGGGAACGGCCCCCCGACCTGAATCAGGTCTGAGAGTGCGGTCACAAACCCCGGCAGAAGTTAAAGCGATAAGTGCAAAAGATTCCCAAGCTTGCGCAACGGACTCGGCTCAGAGCAAAGCTCTCGGGCTATGTCTGTCCCCATGTTGGGGCAGCATCGCGACGCTCAATCCTCCCGCCTCTTCCCTGACTCAACCCGGTTGAGCCCGCCCGACTTTTCAAATAAGTCGACGGCGGGACCGGAGTTTCAATGAATAAGGAACTGTTTGTCTCTTCCACTCCTCACGAAACGAAAGTGGGCCTGGTGGAGGATGATCTGCTCGCGGAAATCTACCTTGAGCGCGAGAACGAATACACACTGGCTGGATCCATTTACAAGGGACGCGTCACGCGGGTGCTGCCAGGCATGCAGTCAGCCTTTGTCGACATCGGCCTGGAGCGCGATGCCTTCCTTTACGTCTCCGATTTTATGGAGTTGGAAGAGCACGACGACGATCTGACCGACGTGGTCCCGGCTAATCGAAACGTACCGGATCTGCGCCAGCAGGCGGCAAAAAGTGAGGCGGCGGACGCTTCGGCGGAAGGTGCAGGTACCGAAGCCGAGTTACTGCCCGTGACCGACGAAGGATCCTTCGAGGCCGAAACCGTCGGCGACGGCCAGGCCGCTCCCGTTGAAGAATCCACCGAAACCGCCAATGCGGGCGAGTCGCAGAACCGAGAACGCGGCGGCTTCCGTGGCCGGCGCCGCCGTCGTGGCGGACGTCGCGACGGCCGTGGCGATGGCCGGGATCGGACATCGGATCGCGGTCCAGAACGAAATTCCGAACGAGGTTCGGAGCGCGGACCTGAACCGCGCTACTCGCGCCCTGCTGAGAATTTGCATTCCCGCCCTCCCGAGTCTGCCAGAAACCAGCCTTCAGGGCCGCCGCCAGGGTATCAGCCCATCCTGCTGCCGGGTGAGTCGATTTCCAAGTACCAGCGCTGGTCGCAGGCGGCCCCTGCGTCTCAACCCGTGGTTCAGGAATCATTCGGGAATGTAACGCCTGAAGGCACCAACTCCTCAGTGCCCTTGGCAGCCACCTTCCCGGAAGACGAACCCATCTTTGCCGCCGAGTCTGTCGCTGAGCCTCTTCACGAGGAGCACGAGGATATTCGGGCAAATCACGAAGAATCCATCGAGCACGAGGAATCGGCTTCCACTGTGGCCAGCTGGAACCAGGAATTTCGCGCGCCCGAAGCCGCAATCCCCGCTCTTGGTTGGCCTGGCGAATTACGCGTTACCGCTGAACAAGAAACGGCAGGCGCAGCTGAAGTTGTCGAAGAGGAGCACGATCGGCCAGAGGCAGTCTCCGAGCACTCTTTCCACGAGGAACCAACTCCGGTATTCGCCGCTCCCGGCACCATAGAAGAAGAGACCATCGACGAAGAAGAGGCGGATGCAGTGCATTACGAATCTTCGTCTGATGAAGGCTACGAAGAGTTTGAGGAAGAAACTCAGGCCGCAGGCCAGCCCGCGCAATTAAACGGCGATGCCCGCGAGGTCGTCTCTGAAATACACATGGCATCCATTGCGGACGCCAGCGGCGCTCATGCCGCTGAACCCGGGCACGCTGAAGGCGAGGAGGATAGCGAAGAACTGGAACTCGAAGAGGCCCAGGCCGAGGCTGAAGCCGCTCTGGACGCCGAGGCTCGTGGTAACGGCACAGTTGATGCCCGGGCAGAAGTTCGCGCCCCGGCGGGAACGGCGGGCTACACACAGCGCTCGCAGCGTCCCCGGCCGGGCTATGATCGCGATCGCCAGGGTGGCCCGCGCGATCGCCAGCGCCGCGGTGGAGGCGGACGCCGTTTCCGTCGCCGCGAAAATTCGCCTGTACCCTTGATCAGCGATCTGCTCAAGGAAGGCCAGGAAATCCTGGTGCAGATTGCCAAGGAACCCATTGGCAAAAAAGGCGCGCGCATCACCAGTCACATCGCTCTGCCGGGGCGTTTTCTGGTCTACATGCCGACAGTGAACCATACTGGCGTCTCGCGCAAAATTTCCTCCGAGGAAGAGCGCCAGCGGTTAAAGCGAATCATTCTGAGCGAGCGCGAAAACGGCCATGGAGGCTTCATCGTCCGCACAGCCGCCCAGAGCGCCAGCGAGGAAGAACTCCGCGCCGACATCCGCTTCCTGAAAGGTTTGTGGCAAGACATCAAGAATCGCGCAGAAAGCTCCAAGCCGCCCGCGCTGATTTACCACGATCTCAATGTCGTCGAGCGTGTGCTCCGCGACCAGGTCACTTCCGAATTCAGCGTGATCTGGGTCGATACCGAACCGGAGTACGAGCGCGTCCTCCGCTTTTTCAACCGCTTTCAACCCGCGATGGTCAAACGAGTGAAGCTGTACACCAAAGAGACACCGCTGTTCGAGCAATTCGGCTTGGCCGAAGAAATGAACAAGGCGCTCAAGTCGAAAGTCTGGCTGAAGAGCGGCGGATATATCGTGATCAACCAGACCGAAGCGCTGGTCGCCATCGACATCAACACCGGAAAATATGTCGGCAAGACCCAGCGCCTGGAAGACACCATCGTCAAGACGAACGTTGATGCGATTAAGGAGATTGTCCGGCAGATTCGGCTGCGAGATCTCGGCGGCATCATCATCATCGACTTCATCGACATGGATGAGCGCCGCAACCGCCAGCGCGTGATGCAGGCTCTGGAAGAAGAACTTCGCCATGACCGCGCGCCCTCAAAAACGCTGCAGTTCAACGATTTTGGCTTAGTTGCCATCACCCGCAAGCGCGTCAAGCAGTCCCTGGAACGCACGATCGGCGCACCTTGCCCCTACTGCGAATCAACTGGATACGTGAAGTCGGTTACCACGGTCTGCAACGAGATTTACGTGGAGATGCGCAAGATCGCCAAACATCTCGAGCACGAAGACGTCATGCTGCGCGTGCATCCCGATGTGGCTAAGGAGTTGAAGTCGAACAACGGCCGCCTCCTGAATGAGATGGAAGAGTTGACAAAGCGGACGATTATCGTGAAAAGCGACCCGGCAGTGCATCAACAGCAGTTCGACATCAATTGATCTGCCACTTATCAGCGTTCAGCCCCAGCAAGACGGTCAGAAATGGCCGTCTTTTTCTTAAGTATTAAGTTGTTCGTGGATGAATCGGAGGAAAAGCTGCATCTAGCTCACATTAGCGAGCGTTTTCACGGCCAGATCAGCTTGGTTGCGCAGCTTTTGGACTGACTCATGAATCGCCCGCGCCGCCGCGCCTGATCCACTCTGGTCCGCCGTTTTCACCACGCTACCCGCGTCCTCGGTCGATGTACTGGCCATGTCCAGCAACACGACGACCGCATCGGCATGCAGTTTCCACAGAGATGACATCTTCTGGCTGCGTTTCAATTCCTCCAGTTCGGTGCTGATGCGGGCTGAAATCGACACCATCCGGATCAGTGTGCGGGCCACATCAGCGCGCAGGCTTTTTTCTTCCAGAAATGACGCGCCGTATGCGTCGGCCTCCGGCACCGTCAAGGTTAGGTTGAAAAACCTCATGGGCACAACCTGCCGATATTTCGGATCAGCTACACGCACAAACACTCGAATGGATTCCTCCACCCGCCGGAGTTTGCCTTCTTCGGAGGAAATTTGCTGGGCGGTGACGGCAGGCGGTTGAAAAACAGGCGCCGACGCCGGGGCTTTGGTTGCCGCCACTTTCGCTGGCTTCGGGGCCGCCGCCGAACCTCCGGATGGGCGAGACGTTTGCCCGGCTGGAGTCATTAGCGCTCGCCGGATAGGCGGACGACGATCCAGTTCCTTTTTCAACTTTGAAACCCGCCGGAATTTCTCTAGTGCGCCGCCGTAGTCTGCCTGAAGAAGTTGCTTCTCTTGGATTGCGGCCACATGCTCAACCGTGACTTCAACCCCGTCGACCGTGGTTAGAATCGTTCCGCCCATCTCTTCCAGCGCTTGCCCGAAGTTTTTGATCTCATTGAGTGCCTTGACAAACAGTTCGTCAAACTTTTTGCCGAAAGTCGCGTTGTAAGCCGAAACCGTGGCCAGCACGCCGGGGTGATAGAACGACGAGTCCAGCCATTGCTTCAGTTCTCGCACACGCCCGATAATCCCGGAATCGATTAGGGCGTTGAAGTCGCGGAAACGCTCGATTTCTTCGCGCAATGGATCGAAACGCCGCAGCAATTGCACATGCTCTTCGGGCAACGAGGGCACGTCCGTATCGGCCAAAATCTCAATCAGCGCGATTTCAAAGGGCGAAAGAGGCAACGCACCATCCAGCCCGTAACCGCTCTGCTGCCACTGTCCAGGTACACGAGGATGACGGTAAAGGAACGTGGCGATCAGATCGGTCTTATCGCGGTTGACGTCGCTCGGTTCGCGCCGCCGCACAAAATACCGCAGCAGAGCCTCCGCAACTTCAGAGTCAGTGTCTGGAGTGAGCGCTTGCCGTACCATTGCTGGCGTGATTGCTAAGTCCAATAGGTGCAACCAGCGGTACATCCGCGATAGCGTGGTTGGCAACTCGCGTTCGGAATGGCGAAGCGCATCCTCGTCAAGACCACTCGGAATGGGGACATCCCCGCCGAGCGCGTCTCGCATGAGCTTCTGGTAGAAGCCCTGAACGGTCGCCAAAATAGCCAATTCAAACCGAAGATCTTCGGCCAAACGTTGCCCCCGAGAACTCAAATGTTCTCTAAATCTTTACGATGTCTTAAGTAAAAATGAAAAGTAACTTGGGGTGCAAGTTACTACCGGAGCGTCGTTACGAAATCAGGAATGATCCCCAGAAGGACATGACCTTCCGCGTGAAAGGTCAGACTGGAGGGAGAATCTCTTCGATCAATGTAGCCTGCGGCGTCTCGCTTGCGGCTATTTCTTTAAGTCTCTCAATATTTCCCGCGCCGCATTCGCCCCCGAGCCGCCCGTGAGCCCTGCCCCCGGATGTGTCCCGCTTCCACACAAATACAAATTCTGAATCGGAGTACGATACCGCGCCCAGTCGAGCAATGGCCGCATAGTAAAGAATTGGTCGAGCGCAAGTTCGCCGTGATAAATCTGTCCTCCGCTCAACCCGTACTTTTCTTCCAGGTCGTGCGGCGTGATGATCTGGTGGGTCAAGATCAACTCCGGAAGATTCGGCGCATATTGGGTCAGCGTCTGCACCACCGTCTGGCCCAGCGCTTTGCGTTGCTCTTCCCAATCGCCCTTCAACTTATAAGGGGCATACTGCATGTAGATCGACATTACATGCTTTCCCTCCGCCGCCAGCGTCGGGTCGGTGAGCGAAGGTATCGTGACTTCGAGATACGGCTGGCGCGAGAAATTTCCATATTTCGATTCGTCGAAGGCGCGTTCCAGATAATCGATCTCGTTGCCGATGTGGATGCGCCCTCTGAGCGCTGCCTCGTCCCCGTTCTTGAGTGCGGTGAACTTTGGCAGACCCGAGAGCGCCAGGTTCACCTTGGCGACGGTGCCATTGCCGCGATAATGCTGCAGCTTTTGCACGAAGTCCGGCGACAGTTGTGTGGGATCGGTCAGCTTCAGCAGCGTGCGCTTCGGGTCCGCATTGGAAATCACCGCCCTGGCGGAAATTTCTTCGCCCGTTGAAAGCAGTACTCCGGTCGCGATTCCATCCTCGACCCGGATCTCAATGACCTCCACGCTCGTGCGAATCTCCGCTCCTGCAGCCTTGGCTGCCGACGCCATCGCCTGCGTGACTGCCCCCATCCCTCCCGCAGCGAACGCCGCCGAACCAGCCGGATGCGGATCGCCAGCCGCGCGGATCAGCAACACGAGCGCGCTTCCAGCGGACCACGGCCCCAGAAATGTTCCAAAGATTCCGCGCGCAGCAATCACCGCGCGCAGCAATTCGGTTTCAAAATATTCTGCCGCCAGATCGGCCACCGCCATCGGCCCCCAACGCAGCAGGCGGAACATATCTTTCTTGCCCAGTTTGCGAATCCCGCGTCCCGTTTGCAGCATGCTCCACAAATCGCCACGGCTGGGATGGTCAATGTCGGGAGGCGTAGTGGCGAGCGCCTCGCCAATCACCTTGCTGATCTTCGCCAGCGATTGCCGGAACTCGAGGTACTTCGTGGCATCCTTTTGCGAGAATGCAGAAATCTGTTCGGCGGACTGCTTCGCATCCTGATACAGCGACAGCGCGCGCCCGTCCGGCGAAAGCGCGGTCACGCAAACCTCCGGCATGATCCATTTCAGTCCATACTTTTCCAACTGCATGTCGCGCAAAATTTCCGGGCGGATCGGCCCTGCCGTGTGCGCCAAGGTCGAACACCGAAAGCCGGGATGAAATTCATCAGTCACCGCGGCGCCGCCAACCTGCGCGTTACGTTCCAGCACCAGCGGCTTATATCCCGCCCGAGCCAGATAGAATGCCGTGACTAAACCGTTGTGGCCACCGCCAATGATGACTATGTCACGTTCCGGGGAGCGTTTCTTTTCGGGCATGGCTAGGCCGCTCCCTTAATGTCTTTCAGAATTTCCAACGCAGCGAGCCGCCCATTCGCGCCCATGATGCCGCCGCCAGGATGCGTCGCTGATCCGCACATATAAAGGTTCTTAATCGGTGTGCGGTATTGCGCCCAGCCTGGTACCGGACGCAGAAAGAAAAGTTGCTCCAACGAAAGCTCGCCTTGGAATATGTTGCCTTCGCTTAGGCCCCATTCGCGTTCGAGATCAAGCGGCGTTATCACCTGCTTCTGAATGATGATGTCTTTAATGTTGGGGGCGTACTCGGCAATCGTGTTCACCACCGTGTCTCCGAATGCTTCTTTCTGGTCGTCCCACGTCAACCCTGGCCGCAGCTTGTATGGTGCGTATTGCACGAAGCACGAAAGTACGTGCTTGCCCGGCGGCGCTACCGACGGATCGGTGAGCGACGGTATAACCATGTCGATATAGGGCCGGCGGGAAAAATTCCCGTACTTTGCGTCGTCGTACGCCCGCTCCATGTACTCGACCGAGGGCGAAATCGAGATCGCGCCGCGCAAATGCGCTCCCGGCCCCGGCAGGCATTTGAAGTTCGGCAGCCCATCCAGCGCCATATTGACCTTGCCGGAAGAGCCTCGAAATTTATAACGGTTCACATCTTCTAAAAAATCTCCGGGCAGATTCTGGGCTTCTATGAACTTCGTAAATGTCAGTCGCGGATCGACGCTCGACGAAATCACATCCGCGTAAATCTCGTCTCCGTTGGAGAGAACCACGCCCTTGGCCTTGCCGTTCTTTACGATGATCTGCGCGATTCCCGACTGGGTCCGAATCTCGACTCCGGCCTCGCGGGCCGCGTCTGCAATCGCATTTGAAATCGCTCCCGTTCCTCCCCTCGCAAATCCCCATGCGCGGAACGCTCCGTCAATCTCCCCCATATAGTGGTGCAACAGCACGTACGCCGTTCCCGGCGAGCGGACGCCAAGAAACGTGCCAATAATCCCCGAAGCGGACATCGTCGCTTTGAGCACGTCGGTTTCAAACCATTGATCGAGGAAATCAATGGCGCTCATGGTCATGAGTTGAACTTGGTTGTACTTGTCGTAGCTCGTCATTCCTTGAAAGCGGCGACCGATGAACAACAGCTTCATCAGTTCGCGGGGATTCAGCGTCGTTGGATCGGGGGGAACCATGCTGAGAATCGGTTTCACGAACCGGCACATCGCCTGCATGGCCTTGCCGAACTCGTCGTAGGCTTCGGCGTCCACCCGCGAATGACGGGCAATTTCGCGATGTGTCTTGCCGTGGTCGTTGACGCGCCACAAGTAGTCGCCGCTGGGCATGGGCGTAAACGTCCCGTCCAGCGGAAGGATTTCCAGGCCGTGACGAGGCAGATCCAGGTCGCGAATAATCTCCGGCCGCAGCAGCGATACGACATAGGAGCAAACTGAAAACTTGAATCCCGGAACAATCTCTTCCGTGCAAGCCGCGCCCCCGAGCACATGCCGCCGCTCGAGCACCAGCACTTTCTTGCCGGCACGTTGGAGATATGCCGCGTTGACCAGGCCGTTATGCCCGCCGCCGATCACGATTACGTCGTATGAGTTCGAATCAGCCATTAGCTTTTAGCTCCTAGCTCTTAGCCTTAACGTTCAGTTGTAGGAAACGCAATAATACTCGCGCAGTAACGCGGGCGGAAGACGATTAGAGCCCGCTGGGAAGGACTGTCCAGCTGCGGAGGATGCCGCAAAGCGATGGCAAGATTGTTCGCATGGATGTTTCGGTAACCGACTGCACATTCTATCGGGAAGCGCCGCTTTTGTCTGCACGATAAGGCGGCATGGCGGCGTCATCCGTCGGGTTAGACATCGGCGTTTCCGGCCATCCCTAACCTCGCTCGGAGGTTGCTGCAGTATCCGGGTGATGCATATAATCCGACCTGGCAGTTTCCTTCGTGCTCCTTCGTGCCCTTCGTGGTGATCGCAAGCGCGAGCGAAAACGGCCGCAACGAGGAACCCTTTTGCCCATTGGAACCGCATTTCACGATAGAACTTTTCCCTTGTGCCACAGCCTGAACTATCGCGAGTGGTCGGGCTATTACACCGTTAGCGTGTATGAAGTGCATCACGAGCACGAGTACAACGCCATTCGCAATGCGGCCGCGCTCATCGACATTTCCCCGCTTTACAAATACCTGATCACCGGCAGAGATGCGACTCGCCTGGTGAACCGGGTGATCACTCGCGACATCAATAAAGTCAAAGTGGGCCAGGTCATTTATTGCTGCTGGTGCGACGAAGAGGGCAAAGTCATTGACGACGGCACCATCTCGCGGTTGGAAGAAAACGTTTACCGCTGGACGGCCGCCGACCCCAGCCTGCGCTGGTTCCGTCAAAACGGCTTGAACCTGGATGTGCAGATTGAGGACATTTCCGAGAAAGTTGCAGCGCTCGCCTTGCAAGGCCCAACCTCAGCCAAGTTGTTAAAGTCTGTTGCCGATGCCGACATCGCCAACCTGAAATATTTTCGTGTGACTCACGGCAAAATTGCCGGGGTTTCTGTCGACATTTCGCGCACCGGTTACACCGGCGATCTTGGATACGAAATTTGGATGCCTTGGACTGATGCGCTGAAAGTGTGGGACGCGCTTACCGACAAAGGCAGGCAGTTCGATCTGCACGCCGCCGGCATGCTCGCGCTCGACGTGGCCAGGGTTGAGGCTGGACTGCTCCTGATTGAGGTCGACTATACCAGTTCAAAAAAGGCGCTGATCCCGTCGCAGAAGTTTTCTCCCTACGAATTGGGCTTCGGCAAGATGGTCCATCTTGAAAAAGAAAACTTCATCGGCAAACGAGCTCTCCAACAGGACCAGAAGCAAGGTGTCGGACGGCAATTGGTAGGGCTCGAAGTCGACTGGACCGACGTCGAGCAACTCTACGAGCGCTACGGGCTCACGCCAGCCGCGCCCACGCAAGCCTCGCGTGTCGCGGTTCCTGTGTACTCGGGAGACAAGCAAGCGGGCAAAGCGACGACCACAAGTTGGTCGCCTATCCTGAAAAAGTTGATTGCGCTGGCCAGCGTCGAAACCGAATACTCCAAGCCTGGAACCTCACTGCAAATGGAAATCACAATCGAGGCGATGCGCCTCAAGACCAATGTGAAGGTGACGACGCTCCCGTTCTTCAACCCTCAGCGAAAAACCGCAACCCCAGTGTGAGAAGTCTTGAGTTATGGGGACAGCCGCCTCGGCTGTCCGGCGGGCGCAGCCCGGCTGCGGTGTTGACTTGGTTTTCTACAAAGACAGACCTTTGCCCGCTTGGACAGCCGGGGCGGCTGTCCCTACACGAATTCATCTGTGCTTTCGGCTACTTCTCTTCCAAAACAAATATCCCGGCACTCCCATCAGCACGATCGTTGTACCCCAAAACGCCTCTGTGGGCCGAGTGATGATCGTGTTCAACGTCCAGGCTGCTCCGATCAGAACGTAAATCGCAGGCAGCCAGGGATATCCCGTGCAACGATACGGACGCGGAATCTCCGGCCGCTTCCAGCGCAGCAGGAACAGACCGATCACCGTCAGCGTGTACGACAAGACCATTCCGTAAATGACATAGGTATAGAGTTGGTCATACCGGCCGCTTAGCGTAAGTGTCGCCGCCCAGATCCCCTGCCCAATCAAGCTGAACGCCGGGGTTCGCCACTTGGGATCGATCACCGCCATGCGTTTGAAGAAAACGCCGTCCTGCGCCATCGCCAGATAAACGCGCGCACCCGACAGCGTGCACGTCGCCGCCGCGCTGAAGCAGGAAATCGCAATCATCAGCGACAGCCATTTCGCTGCCCCCGGCGAAAACAACGCCACGGCTGCCGCATGTGCAATTGTCTCGTGCGCTGCGATTTCCTTGAGCGGTAGCGCATACACGTAAGTCAGGTTCATCGCAACATAGATCGCTGCCACGGCGAGCACACCTAGAACCATGGCCCGCGGCACCGTCCTTCGAGGCTCTTTCACTTCGCCGGCAACCCACGTGATGTATACCCAACCGTCGTATGCCCAGAACACGGCGATCATGCCTACGCCGAGCGCGGAAATTAATTGCGTTGGGCCAAGTCCCATGGTCAGGCCAACGCCGTGCGATTGAAAATTCGACCAGTGTCCGTGCCCGATGGCGAATCCCAGAGTCACAAACGCAGCCATTGCTGTGAACTTGGTCCACGTGGAAACATTCTGCAGCAGAGCGCCCCATCGGAGTCCGACGACATTCACATATGTAAGCACAGCGATTAGCGCCAACCCGAGCAAATGAGCTCGCGTGATCGCTACGCCTGCGAACGTAATTACCAGGTGCTCTTGCGAGACCATTGGAAACACCTGACCCACATAGGCCGCCGCCGCCACCGATAGCGCGGCAATGGATCCGCCGTTGGCGACGCTGAACAACATCCAGCCGTAGAGAAACGCGATCAGGTCACCGAACGCCTCGCGCAAGTAGATGTACTGGCCGCCTGAATCGGGAAACATAGAACCCAGTTCCGCGAACGCGAAGCAGGCGCACAGCGAGATCAAGGCTCCTAACACCCAGACCAACAGGAACAGCATTGGTTGCGGCAGGGGCCCGGCAATATCTTTTGCGGTTAAAAAAATCGAAGATCCGATAACGCCGCTCGCCAACAACAAAATCGAGTCGAGCAATCCAAGTCCGCGAATCAGCGTTGGCTTTGACTCAGCAGGGTTCAAACCTGTCGGCGGAACTCTCGCGGCCGGAACAACCTGCGGGGATTCCGTCATCCAATACCCAATTCGTCCGACGATTCCAGCGCCGTGCCGCAACGCCTGCAGATAACCGAAGAGCAGTCGCCGCAGGTGAGAGGATCTGTCACTTCTTCCGCGCAATTTGGGCAGTAAAGCGATTCCGGTTCGGAGTCCGGTAGCGGCTTGTTGGGAGGTGTCGCCATGAGGAGGAAAACTGTAGCATAGACCTGACGCTGCCGTCCTAACGACTCTACCCGATACGGATAAGTCGGCTCGCGAGAGCTGGCGTTACAGTAGAAGCTATGGCTGACAAACCTCTGACTCCCGACGAAAAACTGCAACACGAATTCAACCGATGGGCCGCTGCCGGAGAAGGCCCAAAGATGGAGCAACACCATCTCGACATAACCGAGAAAGCGATTCGCCTAATGAATCTGCGCCCGGGCGAGCGCGTCCTCGATCTCGGCTGCGGTTCAGGCTGGGCCACACGCTTGCTGGCAAGACTGGTGGGTGAAGGCCCCGAGGGATTCGGGCAGGTTGTCGGCCTTGATGTGTCCGACGAAATGGTGCGCCAGGCGCGCGAATCCTCTAAGGATTTCGAGAATATTCTGTACGTTTGGGGATCGGCTCAACAAATTCCCTGGGAAGAGAACTTTTTCGACAAAGTGCTGTCGGTCGAGTCGTTCTACTACTATCCCGACCAGGACCGTGCCCTCATGGAGTTATTCCGCGTTATGGCTCCTCGCGGACGCGTTTTTATTCTGATCAATCTCTACAAAGATAATCCCTACTCGCTGCAATGGGTCGACAAACTCAAGGTGCCGGTCCATGTGCGGTCGACAGACGAATACATCGAGCTCTTCAAGAAGCACGCCTTTGAAGACGTGCAAGCCCGCCGCATTCCCGACGACACGCCCACTCCAGACAATTACAAAACCAAGTCCTTCAACAGCCTGGAAGATCTGCGGGCATTCAAGCGGGAGGGCGCATTGTTGCTGATGGCGTCGAAGCCAGACCTGCGTACGCCGCTTCCCGGATACACGATCTACTGATTGCAAGGGCCTTGGCTAAATAGTGTCATCATCGCCGTTGCGATGAATTAAGTCTTTCGCTGGACTGAGTGCGCGGCCGTCCTGCGCATGGCGAATATCGATCCTGCCGTTCACGTTTCCCAGCTTGATGTGTGTTCCGCCGGAGCCGAGCTCTCCGCGCAATTCGTGGCCCACAAAGTTGTGATGATTCACATGCAGGCCAAAATCGTTGTTGATGCCGCCGGAAACCGTGCTGGCCTCGATTTCCGCTTTCGAGTCTGAGGGAATGGTCAAATCCACCGAGCCGTTCACCGAACTCAACTCAACGGCGGTCCCGGCAAGCTGGTCAAATCGCGCTTCCAGTCGCCCATTAATGGTCCCAAGATGAGCGCGCCCGGCCAGGTTATGCGCCTCCAGACGCCCGTTGATGCAGGACGCGTGAACTTCGCCGCTCACGCCTGCGATGTCGAGTTCGCCGTTAATTAATTTAATCTCGTCGAGCCGCACGCCCCGCGGGACCGTCAGCGTGTACTCCACACTGGCCGGGTTATTGTGCGACCCCCAATTCCAGCCCTTGTCATGCTCCGGGTATCTGGTGCGGATTGAAAGCGAGTCTCTTCTCGATTCGATCTCAATTTTGGCCTCATCCAGCCGCTCTTTTGTGTCAGCATACTTTACCGCGTCCACTTTCACCTGGTTCTGATCCCAACTGGAGATGTGGACGTCGCCGTTGATATTGTCGAGCTCGATCCGGCCATCCGCCGTCATAGGGTAGGTCTGATGGAACTGTTCAGTCAGAGCGCCGCGATGATCGGAGGCGTACGCTCCTAAAGCAAGAACGAGCATAGCGCAGGTCGTTCCCAGCGCAGCTCCCAACCAGATGGCAGATTGGCGACGCTGATTCATAGCTTCCTCTCTTTCAATGCCTTAGACGGGTCCTCTCCGCCTCCGTGAGCAGGAAAACCGCCAGGATGGCCATCTCGGGCTCAATCGGTACGCGGTAACGCGGGGCAGGGAAGACGACATAGTAGATGGCCGGATAGAGCAGGATCAGCCAGAAAAGCAGCCAGGCCCCCGGCTTGCGCAATCGCACTGCGCGGCCCAGCCCCCACAACATCAGCACCGAAGACGCCAGAAAAAGTGAATTCTTGACGTTATTCATCCACCATGGCTGCGTCGCTTTTGGCGGCCCTGCCCAAAAATAAATAAACCGCTTGGCGCACAAAATCGTAAAACGCCAATAGTCCGCCTTGATGTAATCGAGGGCCTGCCGCTTTCGCAACGCGATGTAGGCCAGTTCGCCCATCGACTGGTACTGTCGCATGGCAAAAACATCCTGCGTGGGGTGCAGATATTCCATCCATGTGCCGTCGGCGCCAGGGCCGTTGCCCAGTCGCAGTTCCGCGCCAAAATTATCTCGAATGAAAATGAACTGGCCGAAAGTTTTGTAATTCCGGACAAGCCACGGCGTGATGCATGCAAAGAAAACCACGGAGGCGAGCATTACGCCCGGTAACGATCTCTTGCCGCGCCTTGCGCGCTGGTACCAGGCCCACAACCCCGCAGCCGGGAGAGATGACAGCAGGGAAGTGCTCGTCAGTGCCGCAATTCCCCACAGTAAGCCGAACTGAAACCAAGGGAGCGGGCCGTCTCGGTCTTCCAGAGTCAGTGCGAGCCAGAAGATCGCAGTCAGCAGCAGAGCCGACAAACTAGTCTCCCAAACCCAGCGTGTCGACCAGAACATGACGTTGGGCAGCAAGGCCCACGTCCAGGCCGAGCCGATGGCAACTTTCTCGGAAAAAATCCGGCGTGCGATCAGAAAGATTGGGACGCAGGTCAGCCCTGAGAACGCGCTATTCATCGTCAGCAGCACGAACGCCGCCGCCCTGGAATAAATCCCGAAAACTCGAAACACGCCCGCCGTCAAGTACGGATACAGCGGCGGTTCCCACGCGGTCGGTCCGGTTTCAGGCCCGAATGGATTACTGAACCCGTGCCCAGAGGCCAAAGACGCGCCAATCCGGCCCATCTCCCAGCCAAAGCCGAAGTTGTTGTCCGAACTGTTGAACCTGTAGGTGTGTGCCGCCACGATCCAGCCCACGCGAAGAAGCAACGCAATCGCGACCATCCAGAATGGCGACTTGCGGACGCTTTGCCAAATTATCCTGAGTGAATTGGAATCAGTAGGATTCGCCGCTGATCGGGATTCCATGCGTGTTCTATTTGTAACTGAGGGGACAATTGCGGGCAAGGAGTCCGGGTGAGGGCAGCCATCCTGTAAAATGGAGGTTTTCATCGGGACTCAAATTGATGTCTGCTCTCTTCCTAAACATGAATCTGGCTTTATGGCTCGCCCCGCGGGGTGTAGTGCCTTACATTCGCCAGCATTTTCTGGACAACACGTTTCGCGGTCTATACCACGCCAACGGTTTTGATCTCGGCCTTCTGATTCCTTACTTCATTGTCCTGACTCTGCTGGCGGGCTACGGAATGCACCGCTACATCATGGTGTACCGCTATTACAAGCATCAGAAAAATCGCACCACCGAACCCGCGGCTTATTTCGAAGAACTGCCGCGGTTGACCGTGCAGCTCCCGATTTTCAACGAGCAGTATGTGGTCGAACGCTTATTGGAGTCGATTTGCAAGCTGAAATATCCCCGGGAAAAGCTGGACATCCAGGTTCTGGACGACTCCACCGACGAGACTGTGGCAGTCGCTCGCGGTTTGGTAGACCGCTACGCGGCTCTGGGCAATCCCATCTCCTACCATCATCGGACCAACCGCGCCGGCTTCAAAGCAGGCGCGCTGGCCGAGGGGTTGAAGACGGCGAAAGGGGAGTTCATCGCCATTTTCGACGCGGACTTCACTCCTCCCGAAGATTTTCTGATGCGCACCATCCATCACTTTACCGACCCGAAGATCGGGATGGTACAGACGCGTTGGACGCACCTGAATCGCCACTATTCGTTCTTGACCGAAGTCGAGGCGATTCTGCTCGACGGCCATTTTGTCCTGGAGCATTCCGGTCGTGCTCGCACCGGACTCTTCTTCAACTTCAACGGCACCGCCGGCTTGTGGCGGCGGACCGCAATCGAAGAGGCCGGCGGCTGGCAGCACGACACCTTGACCGAGGACACCGATCTGTCTTACCGCGCCCAGCTCAAAGGATGGAAATTTCTTTATCTGCAGGATGTGGAATGTCCCGCCGAGCTTCCCGTGGAGATGACTGCATTTAAAACGCAGCAGGCGCGCTGGGCTAAAGGCCTGATCCAGACCGGCAAAAAGATTTTGCCGCGAGTGCTCCGCAGCGACGCGCCGCTGCACACCAAGATCGAAGCCTGGTATCACCTGACTGCGAATTTGAGCTACCCGCTGATGATTATGCTCTCCGTGTTGCTGCTCCCGGCCATGGTCATTCGCTTCTATCAGGGGTGGTTTCAGATGCTCTATATTGACCTGCCGCTGTTTATGGCGTCGACCTTTTCAATTTCCAGCTTTTACCTGGTCTCGCAGCGAGAGCTATTTCCACGTCGCTGGCCACGCGCTCTGCTGTATCTGCCGTTCCTGATGGCCCTCGGCATTGGACTGACTATTACCAATACTAAGGCGGTAATAGAGGCTCTCATTGGCAAGGAGAGCGCTTTCGCCCGCACTCCCAAGTACAGCGTCATTTCCAAGCAGGACAAAGTTGGCGCCAAGAAGTATCGCAAGCGCCTGGGATGGGTGCCGTGGCTGGAATTGCTGGTGGGCACCTACTTCGCGCTCACGGTGTACTACGCTGTCGACAACGAAAACTACATTACGGTGCCCTTTCTCCTGCTGTTCGTTGTGGGCTACTGGTACACGGGCCTGATGTCGCTGCTGCAGGGTCGTTTTGGCGGTTCGTCGGCAAAGTCCACCACCCATACCAAACCATTTCCTGTTGGGGTCTAGTTTTGTTCGTCATCGCTCGCTGTCGATGAGGGGACTAGCGGCCCGTCTGGCCTTCGCTTGACCTCTCGTTTACAATCCTGTCGCTGATGTTCTCATCCGCCCAGCCTTCACCCGTTCCAGGATGAGAATTTCCTGAAGGAGGATGCGATGCTCCGCTTGCGCGGGATTCTCCACTCCACCGCCGTCGTTCTCTCGCTCATATTGCTGCTTAGTTGCGGCGCTGCCCACGACTCCGACGAATACTTCGTTCTTATCTCGGCGAACTTGCAGGTTCCTTACTGGAAGACCGCGGGGGCGGGGTTCAATAATGCTGCCGGGCAGATGAAAGTGCGCTCTGATTTTATGGGACCGCAGAATTACGATCCCAAGGCCGAGCGCGACGCCCTGGATCAGGCCGTGCAAAAAAAAGCCACGGGCATCCTGCTTGGCGTTACCGATCCGGCTTTGCTGAAGGACAGCATCGACAAGGCGGTGGTCGCCGGAATCCCGGTGATCACGATCGATTCCGATGCTCCCTCCAGCAAGCGCTTATTTTTTATTGGCACGAATAACTATCAGGCCGGATTTACCGGTGGCGAGCGCCTGGCAAAGGAGCTCAAGGGCAAAGGGAGCGTCGTGGTCTTCACCATGCCCGATCAATCCAACCTCCAGGAACGCCTGCGTGGCTACAAAGAGGCACTCAGCAAAACGCCGGGCATCAAGATCACCCGTGTGGTCGATATTCAGGGCGATCCGCGAATTGCGTTCGATACCGCGACGCAAATCGTCGGCAAGGAGCGCGATAAGGTCGACGCCTTCGTCTGTCTGGAAGCGCAATCCGGCAAGGAGGTCGCGGGCGTGCTCAATAGCTATCACGTCACAGGAAAGATCGTGATCGCGATGGACACCGACCAGGAAACGCTGGATTGGATTCAAAAAGGCGTGATCGCTGCGACTATCGCGCAGAAGCCCTACACGATGGCTCTAGTCGGTATGGAAATGCTTGACGTTCTTTATCATCACAAGCCCTCATCGCTCGACACCGACTGGTCTAAAGACAGTTATGCTCCAATTCCGAGCTTCGTCGATACTGGTTCCGCGCTGATCGACAAGAGCAACGTCGACGCATTCACCCAGGCCGGCAAGAATCTTAGTTCGGGTTCGAAGTGAATAAGTTTCGTACGGCTCGCGAATGAAAACATCGACAGACTAGCTCTAGGAAATGTATTCCCGGATGTACTCGTCCTTGGTTTGGGCAAGCTCGCGAACGTCTCCGTCAAAAATCACTTTACCGTCTCGTAGAATCAGAAAACTCATGGGTACGTTGCAATATTGGCCATGGGGCAGCGCACGCATTTGGTTGGTCTTAATATCAAACTCATGCGTGGCCATGGTGAAAGCATCCTGCAGGCGATGGCTGACCAGCAGGGAACTGGTTTTATAAACATCGCGCTGTTTCATGATTAATTCCACGATTGTGTTCGACGTGACAGGATCCAGACCGCCCGTGGGCGAGTCGTAAAGAATTGCTTCGGGCTGCGTAATGATGGCCCGTGCGATCGCAACGCGGCGGCGCATCCCTCCGGAAAGTTCGGAGGGAAACTTGTCGATGGTGTGCTCCAGTTCCACAAAACGGAGCACCTCCCGCACGCGCTGCTCGATTTCCGAATCCGCAAAGCCATGCTCTTCGATCAGGCGGTAGGCAACGTTCTCACGCACCGTGAGCGAATCGAAAAGAGCGCTCTCCTGAAATACCATGCCGATTTTGGCGCGCAAAGGGAATAGATCTTTCTCGGGAGTCTGCGTCACATCGCTGCCTAAAACCAGGATCCGGCCTGCGTCTGGCTTGAGCAGGCCCAAAGCAAGTTTAAGGATGGTGCTCTTGCCCGAACCAGCCACGCCGAACAGGGCCTTAGTTTCGCCGTATGCCAGATGAAATGAAATTCCCCGAAGC
>DASSRO010000389.1:0-2066 GCA_035701745.1 Candidatus Sulfotelmatobacter sp.
CCGGAATCGGCAAATCCGCCGTTGTCAATGAGGTGCACAAACCGCTGGTTCCTCCGCGCGGCCTGTTTGCATCGGGCAAGTTCGACCAGTACAAGCGCGATATTCCATATGCAACCCTAACGAGGCTCCGCCTCAGACCGACGAGATGTAGCGCGTGACGCCAGCAGCATAGTGGATAATCCGAAAAATGGCTCCGGTCGACGGTGAGGAACTGAGACAGTTCCTGCCAATGAATTGAGCCGCCGAGGCGGCAGTCGATCCCGAAGGACTGGAGTCGTACCGGAGCCGAAAATGAGCGTAACACAAAGCGTCGCCGAGATCCTGAATCAGCATGTGACCTTTCAACTGGAGTGCATCGACCGGATGTACCTCAATGTCTACGTGCCGAGGCTGCAGTGTGAGAGCGGAATCGCGCAGTTTTTCCGCATTCACCGCGGCCACAAATTCGCCTCCTCAGCGCTGATGGACCCCATGACGAAAGCGTTCGTGGCGGCAATGGAAGGTTTCGCCCAACAGCATGAGATCCCGGTGGTGCAGTTCCGCAAGGGCCAGCGCAAGGACGATGTGATGAAGGAGCACCTCGCGCGGTTCCACAAACCCGAAGGTGTCGTGTTCATCGGCAAGGCGCAGGAGAAGACGCCGGTGTTTCGCACCGAGAAGCGCCGCAATCCGCAAACGGGGTACGCGTATCCGTGGATTGTGCGCTCTTCGGCGATGGTGAACCACTTCTATTGCTACTGCCTGGACCGGGACTTCGGCCCTTTCTTCCTGAAGTTCTGTTCTTACTTCCCCTATAACGCGAAGCTTTGCCTGAACGGACACGAATATGCCAGGCGCCAACTCGGCAAAGAGGGAATCGGATTCAAGGCGCTGGATAACGGATTCGTTTCCTGCGACGACCACGACCGGCTGCAGACCATCTGCGATGAACTGGGGCCGGAACAGATCGATTTTCTGCTGCGGCGCTGGCTGGCGAGATTACCGCATCCCTTCACGCCCCCGGACAGAGAAGCCGGTTACCGCTACGACGTGTCGATCTTACAGGCCGAGTTCTCGCTGACGCAGATTCTGGACCGTCCTCTGAGCGGGCGCATGCTGTTTGAGGAGATCATCCGCGAGAATCTCGATCTCGGCCGACCCGACATGGTGCAACTGATCTTCGACCGGCGCGTGACGAAGCGAACGCCGGGGCGATTCCGCACCCGCGTGCTGACCGACGGCGTGATCCCTTCTCTGCATATCGATTACAAAAACACCCGCATCAAACAATACTTCAAACAGGTTCCCGAGGTGCGCGAAGTGGGCGCCCGCACCGAAACAACCATCAACAATACACGCGACTTTTCCCTCGGCAAGCGGCTGTGTAACCTGCCCGCTCTGCGGCAGGTGGGCTTTCAGGCCAACCGACGTGTTCTCGAAGTCGAACGTCTCAGCCAGGACTGCGCCGTGGGAGAAGAAGCGATGCTGAAGTTGAACCGGCCGGTGGAGGTGAATGGGCAGCGGGCTGCTGCTCTGCGCATCACCGACCTCCGCGTACTGGCGCTCTGGCATCTGCTGGTCTGGTTCCGTCTATTGCCTTGCGGCTTCGCCAATCGGGATCTGCGGGCACAACTCGCAGTCCTCACCGGGCAAGAGCCCCCTCACATCACCCAGGGCAAAATGACGTACGATCTCAGGCGCCTTCGCCTGCACGGGATGATCGAGAGGATTCCCAAAACACATCGATACCAGGTCACCGACTTCGGCTTTCGCGCCGCACTGTTCTTCACCCGGACGCATGCCCGCCTTTACCGGCCGGCGCTGGCCGAAGTGCTGCCAAACGCACCACCCGGCAACTCCCAACTACAACGGCATCTCGCCAGAATCGAGACCGAAATCGACCGTCGCGTGCGCGCGGCGAAGCTCGCCGCGTAAACTTGACTCAAAGAGAATAACTTCTCAAGATCAAGAAACCTAGTGGTTCGCCCCAAACGAATATCTTAAGGTCCAAAGAAAACTGATTTGTGACCTCCCACAGAATAATGCCCAGGACAAACATGATCAGGCGAACATGCACGGACCCCGGC
>DASSRO010000390.1:0-26521 GCA_035701745.1 Candidatus Sulfotelmatobacter sp.
GCCCACTCATGCCGGAAGATCGTCAACAGCAACTGGATCCGAACTGGTCGCCGGACGGAAGCAAAATTGTTTTCGCGGGCGAGTCTAATGATCCACTGTCCGCCATTCGCGTGCTTGATCTCGCTACGCGCCAAATCTCGAGCCTTCCGCAGTCGCAGGGGGATTTCTCGCCGCGCTGGTCCCCCGATGGCCGGTACATTTCCGCATTCTCGGCCGATTCAACGAGGCTTCTGCTCTTCGACGTCAATACTCAGAAATGGAGTGAACTCGCTACGGGATCGTTGGGCTGGCTGAACTGGTCGCAAGACGGAAACTACGTCTATGTTTTGGACACGCTGTCAAAAAATGCCGTGGTCAGGATCCGCATCTCCGACCGTAAAATCGAAACTGTGGCGGACCTGAAAGCTTTTGCAAGCGCCGGCCGCTACGGCGGTGCGCTCGCGCTCACGCCAGACGATGCTCCCTTGCTTCTTCGCGACACTGGCACCCAGGATATTTACTCCCTCGACTGGGAGGCGCCTTAGACTTCCTCTCGTCCCGCGAATCGGTCAATCTGTGCCGCCCCCGTTAGTTTTTTGGGAAGACTCCTCAAGCCGATGCTCTTTGTGCTCCAAAAGATCATTGAGCTCCTGCACCAGGCTCACAAACTTCTCGTGGTTTTGTTCCTTCGCGATCCGCTCACACAACACGTGCATACGTTCTCGTTCGTCAGGAGTCATGGGGCCTCAGAGGCAGGGACATGCCTCGACAAATTATTTGACCGCGAGGCGCTAAAATCAACGGGAAAATACCCGCATCGTCTGTCGGGGAAATTACTGACTCCAGCGCAAGGGATTGAAAAATAACCATCGCGCGGGGTTATCTTGGAATAGACATCCCGGCCATTATTACGTCAGCTAGTTCGCAAATCGTTCGGCGGCGCGCGCCTTCGCTTTCGCCGCTTCTTCCTCGCGATTCTTGGGCGCGGCGCTGGTTTCGAGCGAATGCAAAAGGCGACTCGATATGGCTGCCACCTCCTCCACCGCCGCGAGAAAAGGTCCCTCGTTGGCCTTCGATGGCTTGTTGAACCCGGTGATTTTTCGAACAAACTGCAGGGACGCGGCGCGAACTTCTTCGTCTGTGACCGGCGGGTCGAAGTTGAAAAGCGTTTTAATATTTCTGCACATAAAAACAGTTCCTCGTAAAGATCTGATCTATTGTGCCGCAATCGGCCTGATTCCCGGAAGCACCGGGCGATGCCCGGACCCATTTTCTGCTGCGGGAATCGGCCGCATCTCCGACCCCATGCTATAATTCTTTATTCTCAGTCGCTTAGAGCACGGAGGACTGTATCGATAAACGTTTTATCCGCATCAATGATCGCATTCGGGCGCGCGAAATCCGCGTGATTGACGACGAAGGGCAGCAGCTCGGCATCATGCCGCCCTACGAAGCTATCAAAAAAGCCCGCGAAAAGAATCTGGACCTGGTTGAGATTTCGCCCACCGCGCAGCCTCCCGTGTGCCGCATCATGGACTACGGGAAGTATCTCTACCAGCAGGAGAAGAAAGAGCGCGAAGCCAAGAAGCACCAGAAGACCATCACCGTAAAAGAGGTCAAGTTCCGCATCAATGTGGACGACCACGATTACGAGACGAAAAAGAATCACGTGCTGCGCTTTCTGGACGAGGGTGACAAGGTCAAGGCCACGATTTTCTTTCGCGGGCGCGAAATGACTCGCACCGGGTTGGGCCGCCAGATTCTGGAGCGCCTGATTAAAGACGTGGAGCCGCACAGCATCGTCGAGTTCCGTCCCCGCCAGGAAGGAAACACGCTGCACGCGATTCTCGCGCCGAAGAAAACCGAGAAGGAACGCGAGAAAGAAAAGCAGAGGGAAGAGAAGCAGAGAGAAGAGAAGCAGAGAGAAGAGAAGCACAAGGCTGCGGCGCAAAGTGCGCCCAGTCCGCCTCCGGCGCAGGTCGCCAAGCCCGCGTCGTAGGGACGCGGCGGCCGATTTACAACTTCACAGCAATCAGCACTTGGCACTTGGCATTTAGCCAGTCGTGAAGATGCCAGTGCACGCTTTTGTTTTCGCTAATTGCTAAATGCTAAGAGCTGTTTTTGAGGACTTTATGCCGAAACTGAAAACCCACAAGGGCGCCGCCAAGCGCTTCAAGGTAACCGGGACAGGGAAGGTGAAGCGCGGACATGCAAAACTGCGTCACATCCTGACGTCCAAAGACAAAAAGACCAAGCGCAAATTGGGGAAATCCACCCTGGTGAGCGATGGCGATCTGCGCAAAGTCAAGCGCATGATCCCGTACCAATAGGAGCATTGTTGATTGTGCGATTGCGTGATTGTTGATTGAACATCGGTTCGCGGGTTTCAATCTACAATCAGAAAGCATCAATCAGCAATTGCTTCAGGCGCGTGAAGAGGTCAGACTCATTCCCTTACCTCCAGCCGCCAAGTAGAAATTAAAAAGGAGAACACCCATGCCTCGTGTAAAACGCGGAACCAAACGCCGCGCTAAACGCAAAAAGATATTAGACCGCGCGAGCGGCTACTTCCTCACAAAATCAAAGCTGTACCGCTCGGCGAAAGAAGCCGTCGAGCGCGGGCTGAAGTTTGCCTACTCCGGACGCAAGCAGCGCAAGCGCCAGTACCGCTCGCTGTGGATCGTCCGCATTGGCGCGGCTGCCAAGCTGAACGGCATGAGCTACAACCAGTTCATTCACGGTTTGAAAGTTGCCGGAATTGAACTGGACCGCAAGATTCTGGCGGACCTTGCAGTGAAAGATCCGGCAGGCTTTGCCAACCTGGCGACGCAGGCTAAGGGCGCGATCGCGGCGGCCTAAATCGTTCAACTTTTTCGACTGTCATGCTGAGCGGAGCAAGCCGACTCGCAACGCGAGTCGGTTTGCGCAGTCGAAGCATCCCTTTCAGTTCAACATCATTACGGTTCTCGCCGGGAATTTCTACCACGGCGCAAAATTAAAAACGTGGCCTACACCGTTCCCAAACTCACGGACTACTCAGCGGAGTCGCTGGAGAAGGCCGCTGTCGCCTGCATTCACGTATGCACGGACGAAGCCAGCGCGGTTCGCAATGAGGCCGAACTGAAGGCCTTTCGCGACCGCTGGATGGCACGAAAGAATGGAATCCTGACACAGATCAATGATCTGTGGCTGAAGGGCGCGCCAAAAGAAGCCAAACGCGAGGCCGGCATTCGCGTCAATGAACTGAAGGCTAAGATTCAGTCTCTGGTGGAGGGCGCGGAGATCGCCCGCTCTGGCGCGGATCCGCTTGCCTCTGAGAGCATCGACATCTCTCTGCCTGGCGTTCGCCGACCGATTGGCGCGGAGCATCCCGTCATGCGCACCTGGCGCGAGATTGTTTCCGTGTTTCAGAAGTTGGGGTACTCGGTCGCCGAAGGGCCCGTGGTCGAAACCGACTACTACAATTTCGAGGCGCTCAACTTTCCGCCAAACCATCCGGCGCGCGATACGCAGGACACGCTGTTCATCGCAGGGCAGCAGGAAAAGCCGCAACGGGAGCGGCTTTTGCTGCGTACGCACACGTCCCCGGTACAAATTCGCACCATGGAGAAGATGCGGCCGCCCATCCGCATCATTATTCCCGGCACCGTGCATCGCAACGATCCTCCGGACGCCAGCCACTCGCCCATGTTCCATCAGATCGAAGGGCTGGCGGTCGACAACAACATCACGTTCGGAGATCTAAAGGGCACACTCGATCACGCGATGAAGTCTTTGTTCGGGTCGAGCGTGAAGACGCACTTCAGGCCATCGTTCTTCCCGTTCACCGAGCCCAGCGCCGAGTTGTATGTCACCTGCTTCATCTGCGGAGGCAGCGGCAAGCGGGGCACGGATAACGCCCCGTGCCGCCCGTGCAAGCAGACCGGCTGGATTGAGGTTCTCGGCTGCGGCATGGTCGATCCGAATGTGTTCGAGTTCGTGAAAGACAACGGTTACGATCCGAAAAAAGTATCGGGCTTCGCCTTCGGCATGGGCGTGGACCGCCTCGCCCTGCTGAAGTACGGCGTGGATGATATTCAGTTGTTCTTTCAGGGAAACGTGCGGTTCTTGCAGCAGTTTGGGTAGAGGCAGTGAATGGGGCATTGTCATCCTGAGCGGAGTAAGCAGTTCGCGTAGCGGACTGCTTACGGAGTCGAAGGATCCCTACTCCGCCAAGTACTCCGGGATCGCGGCGAGGGTTCTCGCTAGAAATACCCGTTGGAGCCGTGTGGGCGAGTCGAAGCCTATAGGGATCCTTCGACTGCGGTTCTGCTCCGGCAAAGTCGGGGCAGAATCCTCGCTCAGGATGACAGAACTTAACAAATGAAACTTTCAGCAAGTTGGATTCGCGATTTTGTTGATCTCACTGTCGACGACCGGCGGCTGGCCGAAGACTTGACCAATGTGGGCATCTCGGTCGAGGGAATCACCGGAGCTGGCGCCGATACGGTCTTCGAAATGGAAATCGGCACGAATCGTCCCGACGCGATGAATCATTACGGCGTGGCGCGGGAAGCGGCGGCCATTTACGAATTGCCGCTGAAAGAGCTGTCAGCTTTCAGTTCTCAGATCTCTGGCACGGCGGCTAAAGCCGCGACATCCGGCCCAAGCGGTAACGCGGCGCTAAAGCGCCGCTCTTCCACAGCAACCGCCAAAGCCACAGCAACTGCCAAGTCCAAAACAACCGCCAAAGCCAAAACAGCCGGCGATGTCAAAGCCACGGCTAAAGCCGCGGCCGGTGCTGCCCCATTCTCCATCACGGTCGAGGAACCGGTGCTTTGTCCACGTTTTTCCGCGCGCGTGATTCGCGGGACGCGCATTGAGCCTTCGCCTGAAGAAGTTGCGCACCGTTTGCAACTGCTCGACCAGCGGCCGATTTCGAATGCCGTCGACGCCACCAACTACGTTCTTTGGCAAATGGGCAAGCCCACGCACGTCTTCGATGGCGATTTGCTCGAAGGCGGACGGATTGTCGTCCGCAAGGCGCGCGACGGAGAGACATTGAAAACTCTCGACGGCGTTGAGCGCAAGCTGACTCCGGAAGACCTGGTCGTGTGCGACGCGAAAAAACCGGTGGGGCTGGCGGGAGTGATGGGCGGCTACGACACCATGATCACCGACAAGACGCGGAACATCGTGATCGAGTCGGCGTGGTGGGATCCCGGAATCGTGCGCAAAATGTCGCGGCGGCACGGCCTGCATACCGACGCGTCTCACCGCTTCGAGCGCGGGGCGGATTTTGAATCGACCATCCCTTCCTGCGATCTCGTAGCGCAAATGATTTTGAAATCCGGCGGCGGGGAACTGGTTGGCGACGTCGTAGATGTGGTTTCGGCGCGCATGGATCAGGCGCCGATCATTCTGCGTGTCGCCGAAGTGCAGCGCATTTTAGGTGGAAATCTCGATCGCGGTGAAATTTTCCGGCTGCTCAAGCGGCTCGGTTTTGCGCTCATCCCCGAAGGGCAGCGCGACGCGCAGTTCCGCGTGCATATTCCGAGCTGGCGCCTCGATGTCGAACGCGAGATTGACGTGATCGAAGAGATTGCGCGATTGCATGGCTACGACAAGTTTCAGAACACGTTGCCCGCTTACAGCGGCGCCGTAGTGGAACTGCCGCATGAGGAGATCGATGCCACGCTGCGTCAGCGCGCTCTTGCGCTGGGATATAACGAGGCCCTGTCCCTGTCGTTTATTTCGCACGCCGATGCGGAACGATTTTCCTCTGCCTCGACCGAAATGAAGGTGCTGGAACTGGAGAATCCCTTGAGCGAAGAAGCCTCGGTGATGCGGACTTCGCTGGCGCCGGGCATGCTCGACATGCTGGGCTGGAATCTGAATCGCGATGTTCCCGAGGCGCGGCTGCTTGAGATTGGGAGCGTTTACGGCTTGTCGCGCGAAGGCCGCGTGGAACCGAAGCGCATGTGCCTGGGTGCGACGGCGGCGGCGATCCGCGCTTCATTGCCTGTGGGCGGCGCGCTGGATGTGAGCAAGGGTGAGCAAGCGGCGGCCGCGGAGTTGTTTCGCGGATTCAAAGGCGACGTAGAAAATTTGCTGGCCGCGTTCGGGTGGGGCGATGCGAGTTACGAACGGCAGGTAGCGGAATACTTTCATCCGGGACGGTCGGCGCGAGCTGTGATGGATGCGGTCGTGGTCGCACAGTTTGGGCAGATTCATCCAGAGGTAGCGGCGGAGCGGAAGCTGCGGCAGGACGTGTTCCTGGCGGAGTTTGATTTGGAGGCCTTGTACGAAATCGGGCCGCGGCGGGTAAAATTTCGTTCGCTGGGAAAATATCCGTCGGTGGATCGAGATTTTTCGTTTGTATTTCCGGATCAGATTGACTTCATCGAGATGCGGAAAACCGCGGCCGAATTGGTCATTCGCGAGGTGCGAGACTTCCGGCCGGTGGAAGTTTTCCGTGGCGGCTCCATCCCCACTGGAAAATATTCGGTGTTGTTGCGAGTGCGATTTCAATCCGCTGAGCGGACGCTGCGCGATGAAGAAATAGCGCAATGGTCGACGGCGATCGTTGCGGCTCTGACTAAGCTGGGTGGTACGCAAAGAGTTTAAAACTCTCTCCAGTTGCCATGCGCCGGGGCGACTGCTTTTCCCATCTCGCTGGCGTTTTCTGCGACGCGGCGGCTCTTGAACGCGTCAGTGTCCATCGCATCAAGGTCCTCTTTCCTAAGCAACTTCTCACTTTCCCTAATCCCCTTTGATCGAATCAGGTTTTTGGTTCGCCTGCCGATAGGGATACAGGTGAGCAATCCATCAGCAGGAACAGCTGCGGCTAAAACTACGGTGGTCCAGGCCAAGCCGTTGCGCTACGTGGCACGGCAACCGATCGTTGACCGAGAGCAACGAGTATTCGGTTACGAGCTCTTGTTTCGAAACGGTCTGGAAAATGCCTTTAATGGAAACCTCGATGAAGCTTCGCGGGCGACGCTCGACCGCTCGCTGCTGGTAGGGTTGGAAGTGTTGTGCGACGGGCGTCGTGCATTCATCAACTGCACGCGAGATACGCTGATCAAAGGACTGGTCACCTTGCTGCCCTCGACCACGACGGTGGTTGAGGTCCTCGAAAACGTGCCGGCCGATCCTGATGTAGTCGCCGCCTGCCGAAGCCTGAAGGAAGCAGGCTACATGATCGCGCTGGACGACTATGTGGCCAACGATCCGCGAGAAGCTTTGGCCGACATCGCCGACATTATCAAGGTAGAAATGAAGCTGACGACCGGCGCGCAGCGCTCCGCCCTGATGAGGCAATTCGGACCCTGGCGTTGCCGCATGCTGGCGGAAAAAATCGAAACGCACGCCGAGTTCGTCGCGGCCCGCGACCAGGGATTCGTTTATTTTCAGGGCTATTTCTTTCGCCGACCCGAGATGATGGAGACCCGCGACATGCCGGCGAACCAAATGAATTATCTGCGCATGCTTCAGGAGGTGTCGCGCCCCGAACTGAATCTGGAGGAACTGGAAAGACTGGTCAAGGCCGAAGCCTCTGTCTGCTACCGGTTGCTTCGCTATCTGAATTCTGCCGTGTTCGGCTTCAAGAGCGAAATCCATTCCGTGCGCCACGCCCTGTCGATCCTCGGCGAGCGCGGAGTCAGGCGGTGGGTCAGGCTGGTGGCGGCGGTGGGCGCAGGGCAGGGAAAAACAAGCGACTTGGTCCTGGCATCCCTGGTGCGGGGCCGTTTCGGGGAATTGCTCGCGCCGCGCGTGCTCCATGGCGAATCGGATTTATTCCTGCTGGGTCTCTTGTCGCTCATCGATGCTATGCTGGAAATGCCCATGGCCACCGTGCTCGACAAAATCCCACTCGATCATGCGACCAAGGCGGTCTTGCTCGGGCAGCCCAGCGAACTGCGCACGGTCTTTCAACTGATGTTGGCTCACGAGAGCGGCGACTGGGACGCTGTCAGAAACTTAACCTCGTCCCTGCATTTGAATTCCGATGAAGTTGCCGGTGACTACTGGCAGGCGCAGCAGTGGGCTCGGGCGATTTCGAGTCCGCACTAAAAGGGGTGCCCCGGGGAGTCATGACCTCCTGTGCAAAATGTGGGCGGGATGGGCCTTGCGCGCCTGCTCAAGGACGAGTACGATAGAGGTGTTCTCATTTAGGCCACGTTCCCGCGTGGGCCTTCCGCGCCAGCCGATTCGAGGCGGCGCCTTAAACGGATCCGATAAGCGAAATCGATAGACATTCAAAACAGTAGTTTCATCGCGTAAGCAGTTCGTTTCAGGAGTTGGGGTTCGTTCCACGGTGAGTCCAGTCGCAACCCGCAACTGCGTATGTTCGAGTCGTCAGGGTAGGCGGAGCCACGCCCACGCGGCGCAAGTGCGCGACTGGTAGGGCCTTCGAAATCTGTAAAATTCTGCAACGCTTTTTCGTAACAACTTGAGAGGACTATGAACGCAGGACCAGGAAGACCCTCCGGCGGTGGAGGGGGAAGAAGACGGCGGCGCGGACGCCGTCCCCACAATCAACGCGGACAAAAGCCCGGGCAGGGCCTGAGCCGCGAGAACAAAGACGGCATCTACACGGCGCCGATGGATCACAGCTACCGGGCCGCTTTAGCCGGGGGCAACAACAATGGCCACAAGAGCGGCGGACGGCAGAGGCCAGGGTTTGCCACACAGTATCCGCAGCCTGAACCGGAACCACTGCCCATGAATGGCGATGCGAACTCGCGCATCTTTGCCTTTATCGAAGATCTTTTTTTCATGGCGAAGATTCAGGAGACCGCTCGCAAGCTCAACGTGAAAGTTGAATTTGTGAAGACCGACAAGGATCTGATGGACAAGATGCAGCAGAACGGGGAAGAGAAACCGTCGCTGATTATTTTCGATTTGAACCTGGCTAGCGTGAAGCCCCTCACCCTTATTCCGAAGCTGAAGACCAAGCTGAAGAAGGGGACGTCGATCATCGGCTTCCTGTCGCACGTGCAGGGAGACCTGAAGCAGAAGGCGCACGAAGTGGGTTGTGACATGGTGCTGCCGCGATCGGCATTTTCGCAGAATCTGCCGCAGTTGCTGCGGCGGCATGGCGCCCCGGAAGATTTAGAGCCGACTGTACAGTAGGAACGCCCTCAGTCGTCTGGGCTCTCGCCGGCATCCCCCGCCGTTTCCGAGAAAAATATTTAGAGCCGTCGCCCCACTGCGCGCCTATCCTGGCGGCCAGGCGAGCGTACGCCCACCCAGCAAGTGCACGTGCAGGTGAAAGACCGACTGCCCGGCGCCCGGGCCAACATTGAGAACGGTGCGGTAACCCTGTTCGATGTTGCGTTGGCGGGCAATCTGCGCAGCCGCGAGATGGCAGCGGCCTATCACTTCCGCGTCGGCTGCCTGCGCCTCTTTCAATCCGGCAAAATGTTTTTTGGGAACAATCAGAACGTGCGTGGGGGCTTGTGGCTTGATATCTTCGAATGCGAAGACGTGTTCGTCCTCGTGAACTTTTTTCGCAGGGATCTCGCCGCGAATCATGCGGCAGAAGAGGCAGCTGGCGCTAGCGTCTGTCATGGCTTGCTCAGTTTCTACCGGGACGCGAATCCGGTCAAGAGGCTGGGCTCAACAAGGTGAACTGGGCGAGCGGCCGCGCCAGCCTTCAGTCCAGGCGAACCAGGAATACTGCGCCTTCTGGAGTTGTTGTTTCTGCCGCCAGCTTTTCAGCGCGGCTGTGATCGTCATCCTGCACTCGCACCCGGATCCACCAGTCTCCGGCCGGACTTGCAAAACAGAGCACATTCGCCGTGTGGTAGCGGCGTTTCAGGTGATCCGCGAGTTTGGTGGCGGCGGGTTCGTGAGGAAATCCGCCAATCTGCACGGCCCACTTTCCAGGAGATCCGGCGGATGCCGTCGTCTCCATCAATTCCACTTTCACGCGCGCGACACCGGGTTTATAAACGTCGAGTTTCTGTGCTGCCGCGAGCGACAAATCGACCACCCGCCCGGGAATGAAAGGCCCGCGGTCGGTTATGCGCACCAGCGCAACATCCCCTGTCTTGAGATTCGTTACGCGTACGATCGAGCCTAGCGGATACGTGCGATGCGCAGCCGTCATGGCATGCATGTTATAGACTTCGCCGTTTGATCCCCGCCGGTTGTGGTAGGGCGGACCGTACCAGCTGGCGAGGCCGGTTTCCGTGGCGATGGGTTTGGCGCCGGAAGGGAGTATCGGTTCAGCGAGATCAACCGATTCTTCTGGCTTCCGGTTCGGTTTTTCCTTGGCACCCGGGAGACTTGGCCGCGGGTTCGTCGTTGCCTCCTCAGTCGACGCCGGAGGCGGAGGTGGCGGAACGTTCACCTGCGCCTGCCTGGGATGGCCGCAGGCGCTCAGAAAAAGAATTGCGATGAGAACAAGAACAAGCATAGCGATGGCGACACGAGTGGAGCGATTCCGCGAAGCGCGCACCCCAGCGCGGTGTTACTTCGGCGGATGTTGTTGCTGCTCCATGTAGTCGGCGAATTCCGTAAGTTTCTTGGAGGCCACGCGCAGCGCTTTGGTGGAGTGCGTGCGCACCGCCGGCACAACTTCGTCATTGAGATACTTGATGAATTCCGGAATTTCTTTTTCCAGACGCTCGGCGGCGTTGCCGATGGTCTGGCTGACTCGTGCCGACGCGTCTTCCACCTTGCGATTGAAGTCCTTCATGCTGCTCCTCGCTACGACTGGACGTGAACTGATCCACGCGGCGGTACGAATGCCAAGTTCGACTATTATTTCGTTGAGTGGGGTTTGGGGTCAATGGAAAGAATGGGATTTTCCGTCGCTCGTTCGAAGCTCGTCCGTGCTTCGCCTTGGCTCTGCTGAGGTACAATGCGGCTCTCAGCAATGAGTCACTCCGCCGCGAAATCTCATCCAGATCTGCGAACGCAGACCTTTCGCACCAGCCTACTCGCGTGGTATGACGCGAACGCACGCGCGCTACCATGGCGAGAAACCGGCGACCCATACCGCATTTGGCTTTCGGAGATCATGCTACAGCAAACTCGCGTCGCTGCCGTGATTGGGCATTACCAGGAATTCTTGCGCCGATTTCCGACCATCGAAAAGCTGGCTGCCGCACGGCAAGCTTCCGTGCTGGCGGCGTGGAGCGGCCTGGGATATTACCGGCGCGCTCGCATGCTGCATGCAGCCGCGAAGATTATTGCACGACGACGCCGCGGAAAGTTTCCTGCGACGGCGCAAGAATTACGGGAATTGCCCGGCATCGGACGCTATACCGCGGCTGCCATTGCCAGCATTGCATTTTGTGAGGCGGTCGCAGTGGTCGATGGCAATGTAGAGCGAGTGTTGCTGCGCTTCTTGGGATGCAGCCTCGACCGGGAAGATTTGTGGACCGTCGCGGAGTCCTTCCTCGACCACGGGCGTCCCGGAGATTTCAATCAGGCGCTGATGGAGTTGGGGGCTACCGTTTGCACTCCGCGAGCGCCGGGCTGTTTGACCTGCCCGCTGCTGGACTTATGTGCCACGCGAGGAGAGATGGCGGCGTCGGCAAAGACGCCACCACAGCAAAAACGCCAGATTCATTTTATTCTGGACTGGCGCGACGGGAACGTCTTTCTGGTCCGCCGTCCCCGGGATGCGCGCCTCATGGCGGGCATGTGGGAACTACCCGAGATGACCGAATTCGCAGCGCATCGGAAGCAAGTTTCTCGCGTGGCTCAAAATGGCAAGGCGAATGCGAACGGCAGAATTATCAACCTCGACACGCCGCTCTTCACCGTCCGTCACTCGATCACAGTAACGGATTACACCGTGCGGGTATGGCGCAAACCGGCACCTTCCGGAGTCGCTGGGAGATGGGTGCCGGCGGAAAGATTAGGACGAGTCGCATTGACCGGCCTGACTCGGAAGATTTTGCGCAAGGCAGAAATCCTTGTCGCGGCAACTGGGCCGCACTAACACTGCGACTTTGCCCATCCGATCGGCACTCTGCGTCATCTAACAACTGTGAGCCTTCCCCGCGGTCTCGCAGGCTGGCTGCGAAATTCTTCGCGGGGGCAAACTGGAGAAACAACGATGGCGGCATTAGCAACCGGAGCGAAGGCACCCGGATTTGAGTTGAGAACCGTAGACGGGAAAGCGTTTTCACTGGATGGGGAGCGGGAGCGGGCGCCGGTGCTGTTGGCATTTTTCAAGGTATCGTGCCCGACCTGCCAGTATGCGTTTCCGTTTCTGGAGCGCCTGCACAAAGCCTACGGCTCTAAGGGCACTAGGGTGATTGGAGTTTCGCAGAACGATGCTCGGGAGACGGCTGCATTTATCAAGGAATTCGGCATTACCTTTCCGATCTTGCTCGATGATCCACGTTCCTATGCGGCCTCCAACGCCTACGGGCTTACCAATGTCCCGTCCATTTTCTGGGTCGCGCAGGAGGGTGAGATCGAAGTTTCGAGCGTGGGATGGGTGAAGGCTGATTTCGAAGAGATCAATCGTCGGATGGCAGGTGGGGAAAAGACGACACCCGCCGTGGTGTTCCGACCCGGAGAAGAGGTGCGTGATTTCCGCGCTGGTTGAGGGTCTAAAAATTAACCGCCAGTTCGGCGGATCGTTTCCGACCCAACCGCAAAAGCCAGGAGTAGAGATACCTGCTGCACAATAGTGGGTGCACTCTCGTGCAACCGCCTCAGTTACTTCTCGTACAACCGCAGCGTGGCTGTCCTTTACAATCCTGATAGTTCTGGACCAAATCTTCCTGGCTCTGCGCGCCGCTTGGTTGGGGGAGACACTTGTTTATGCGAGGAATGCTGAAAGTCATTTCGGCTGGGCTGGTCGTGTGTATGAGCCTGCTGCTCTGGGCGGAGGGCGGAGCCGGCGCCAGTGGGGCAAAGGGTTCCAAGCCCGTTGCTGCTGTGAAATTGCCGGGCACGGCGTTTGTGGCGCTGGAAACAATTACCCCCGACCACATCCGTTGGCACGTCCGCTATTTATCGCACGATCTGCTGGAGGGCCGCGGGACGGGCCAGCGCGGTGGCGAGATTGCCGCGGAATATATTGCCACGCAGTTCGCCGAGTACGGTCTGAAACCTGCAGGCGATCACGGCACGTACATGCAACGAGTGCCCCTTGTCGGAATTACGACCCTTCCCGAAACACAGTTTTCTCTCGTGCCCAAGCAGGGTGAGGCCATGAACCTGCGCCCGCTCGACGAGTACGTCGCTTACGATCACACGCAGCAGCCGCAGTCCGATGTCGATGCCGACATCGTTTTCGTAGGATATGGAATCGAAGCACCCGAGTACAACTGGGACGACTACAAGAGTCTCGACGTGCGCGGCAAGGTTTTGCTCATGCTGGTAAACGAACCTTCCTCGGACGATCCGAAGTTCTTCAAAGGCAAGGCCCTCACCTACTACGGTCGCTGGACTTACAAGTATGAAGAGGCCGCGCGCAAGGGCGCAGTCGGCGTTATCCTCGTTCATCAGACGCAGATGGCGAGCTATCCCTGGGAAGTGGTGCGCAATTCGAATTCGGGCGAGAAGTCGTTCTTGAAGGTCGAAGGGCCAGCGCTGAAGGTTGCCTCGTGGGTGCAGTTAGACGTGGCCAAGCGCCTCGCATCGGCGTCGGGAATGGATCTCGAAAAAATGATGCAGGAAGCGCAGTCCCGCGACTTTCATCCCGTGAACCTGCACGCCAGGCTCAGAGCGCATCTGGTGAGCAAGGTTCGGCATTTCGAGTCGACCAACGTGGTCGCGATTCTTCCGGGTGCCGATCGCAAACTCGCCGATGAAGCGGTCTTGTACACCGCCCACTACGATCATTTCGGTATTCGTCCCGATATGCCTGGCGACAACATTTTCAACGGCGCTAACGACAACGCCACCGGATGCGGCATTTTGATTGAGTTGGCCCGCGCATTTGGCACCGCCGCGCAGCACCCGCGCCGCTCGATTCTGTTTGCCGCTGTTACCGCCGAGGAGCAAGGCCTGCTGGGCTCGGAATATCTGGGAAAGCATCCGCCCATCGCAGCTGGGAAGATTACTCTCGATTTGAATTACGATAACGTTATGCCGCTCGGGGCTCCCGAAGAAGTCGAGGTCGCCGGCGCTGAGCGCACAACTTTCTATCCGGCGGTCGAGTCTACAGCTAAGGATTTCCGCTTGGCGATTCGTCCCGATGCCTTGCCCGAGGCCGGACACTTCTATCGCTCCGATCATTTCAGCCTGGCGCGCGTCGGCATTCCCGCCTTTTCCATTAACGAAGGCACCAAGTACAAGGGGCATCCAGCCTCCTGGGGACTCGAGCAGGAGCACGAGTACATTGAGAAGCACTATCACCAACCCAGCGACGAATACCACGCAGACATGGATTTTGTAGGCGACTCGGCAATGGCACGCTTCGGCTTTGCATTGGGATGGGAAGCTGCGAGTCTGCCCAAACTGATCGAATGGCAAAAGGGCGACGAATTTGAAGCAGCCCGCACGAAGAGCCAGTAAGCAACGGCAGTCGTCTCTCTACAGGGGAAACGCTGGCCGCAACCTCCCGGTCGATCAGAATCATGGGTTTGACCCCGTAACCTAGGTAACTTTAGAGTCGCTCCGCTGCGTGCTAACCTCGACATGTCCGTTTGAAATCAGCGACTTCCGAAATACCCGATCTCGGATGCCAAGAATTCCCATCTTTCGTCTCGGCGGCGCACCCGATAAGCCGGAGCTTCCGTCTTTGGCCGCCTCGATGCCGTCCATTTCGCTCGAACGCTTAAGTGTAGGCGTCGATAATCTCCGCCACGACGTCGTCCTCAGCGCTCGATTTGTAGAACTGGGGCGGGCGCAGATTGCGCGTTTGATCGCGCGTCACGGCGAGTTGGATGGGTTGTTGTCGCCCGACTCTGCTCGCTCCACTCAATCGCAAGGTCCGGCATGGATGAGAAATCAGGCAGGCCGCGAGGCTGGCCCCAAAAACGATCCGGGGGGCTGGAAACGCGCTCTGACCGAATTGCAGGTAGCCTCGCTCAATCGCGCCAAAAAAGAATCGTTGATGTCGGTCGATCTGCTGGCGCGGCTCGCCGTCACCAAGTTCGTACGCACGGAAATGAACCAGCAATTCCTGCAGGTGCTGGAGCGCTGCCGCGTTCAACTCAAGAGCTTCGACAACATGCGGATGGAAAGGAGCATCGAGTATCGCGAACGCTTGGCCACTTTCCAGGTGCGAAAGAGAATCATTCTGCGAAAAACCGGGCAGGAAATATTTGAGACACTCCGCGAGGTTGAGAAGAGCACGCTGGCGCGTACCCGCCGTTCGCTGTTCGGCGAAGAGACCTCCAGCGGAAGTTACTTCAGTTATCCCCTGTTTCTCAACCGCCTGCTGTTCTCCGAAGACGGCCGGGACGACTACCTGTGCGCCGAGCATTATGTAATGCTCGGAAACTGGGATCGCGATCCCGACCGCTATGGCCGGATGCGTGAAATTGCTTCCGGTTTCCTGCGTTCGATCTACGGCCAGGAAACAACTGCCGAGGTTATCGATTCCTGGATGAATGTTCCCGATAACGCGCGCGAACTAGTGGGGACCGGCACGCCGGACGATTCGAGCGAAGGCATGGCTCAGCAGGAGCGACTGGCAGCTTGGGTCCGGCTGCTCGAAGACGAGCGCGTAATGGAAAACGTGATCGCTTCCTATCACGTCGTGCCGCTGCTCAGCGAATATGCCCCCCGCATCAATCCTCAGCAATTAAAAAATGCGCTTATTGATCGCACCGAGTGCGACCGCGTCGAGCGCATGATTCAGGATCACGGCAAACTGTCGCCCAACAGTTTGTACGCCGCGGTGGCGAAGGTCGCCAGTTGTCGCGGCGCCGAACGCGCCAAAGTGGCGGCGCGTTTTATCGGAGATTTTTTTCACTATCACCGCGATTTACGGCGCCTGGAAGTCACCAACGCCGCCCTCGACTCTGTGAATCTCGTCAGCAATGAGCGCCTGCAGGAACTCTCCCGCGTGAACGGCACGCTCTATGAATTTTTACTTCCCGACGAAAAGGCGCAAACCGACACGGAACGCGTATTGCGCCACGTAGTGCTCAAGGCCGACGTGCGCGACTCCACGCGCCTCACCCGCACTATGATGGAGAAAGGGCTGAATCCCGCATCATATTTCAGCTTGAATTTCTACGATCCGGTAAACAAGCTGCTGGAAAAATACGGCGCGCAAAAAGTATTTCTGGAGGGCGACGCCATCATTCTCGCCATCCTCGAGCGCGAAGGCGAACCCGGTTTGGCCGTCAGCCGCATGTGCGTGCTCGCCCGCGAGATCATCGAAATTGTGCGCGGATATAACGAATTGATGCAGCGCTCGGGCATGCCTCAACTGGAATTGGGCGTCGGCATCACGCTGCAGGAGTCGGCTCCGCTCTACCTGATGGACGGCGAACATCAGATCATGATTTCAGAAGCGCTAAACGAAAGCGATCGTCTCTCTTCCTGCAACAAGAAAGCGCGCAAAGTGATGGAGCCCCAGGCTGGGCCCTTTCACGTATATGCGTTCCAAGCCGCCGAACTCGACGAGAACGGAAACCCCGAAGATGTGATTCTGAGCTTCAACCTTGGCGGCATCCGGATGAATGAAATGGCCTTCCGCAAGTTGCAGCAGGAGATCACGCTGGAGCCGCTGCAAGTGCGCCTTCCGCCCTCAGTAGCCTCTTCCGACAAGGGCGAATACCGCCTGTTCAGCGCCACGGTCCCGGTCGTCCGTGATATTTTTCGCAAAATCGTGGTCCGCGCAAGCCGCATCCCCCGCATCGATCCCGCCGACTTCTCGATCAAGGGATGGACCGATCGCTCGTACTATGAAATTTGCACCGACCCCGCAATTTATACCGCCCTGGAGAAGAAAAAGGGCGCCAGCAAATAAACCGTGTTACCAACCTCGAATCAAGCTAAAGCCTACATCTCTCCGATTTGTGTCATGCAAGTTAGCCAAGCATAACCGCGTGAACGGTGGTTACGTGCAGTCGAAGGATCCCTATCCTCAGAAATTCGTCCCGAGCCGCGTTGGGCGAAACGGAATCTGGAACGTAGCTTCGACATCGACGGGAGTTCCGTTTTTCATGGCGGGCTGAAACCGCCACTGCGCGATCGCCTGGCTGGCGAACCGGTCGATCCGCTCGTCAACCCCGCGTAGAACGCGCACGTTGCCGACAGACCCATCCGCATGAATGATTGCGTACAAGACCACTGTGCCAGCAACGTTCTCTCGCATCAGTTGCAAGGGATACGCCGGATCGACCTTCCGGGTAGCCGCTGGCTGCGACAGATTTTCGGTAAGCGCATCCTGGCTAGAATTGTGATCGAGCTCGGCAAACCTGATTACCCAGCTGCCGCCACCGGAATTCAGGTTCGGCATGTTCAGCGTCAGGGAGTAAAACTTGCGATCGCCGAAGACTTCGCGTTCCGCTGTAGAAAGCTTGCCCGCGCTCTCGGCTGGCATCGTGCGCGCCGGCGCGCTGACACGCGGAGGACGCACGCTCGCAATCAGGTTCGGGTTCACTTGGTTGTCCGCCGGCTTATCTCCTGCAACCGGCGACGTTTTCTCCACCGTATTCCCTACATAAAGCCCCGAAGGAACTTCGCTGGCACTTTTTCCGTTCCCACTTCCAATTTCTTTTCCGGTGGCGCCAGAAGGCGCCGCAGCAGCGCCGTTTCCGCCATGCGCTCCCGGCGATCCCGTAGCGCCCACATGGCCTTCCGGGGTAGCAGAGAAGACGCCACGACGATTGCCTGCGGGCGGATTCGGCGGCGCGCCCACAACTGGATGCAGATTAAGCGCGATCACGCGGCCCCGCGCTCCAAAAGATTCCGCGGCTGCCCCCGAAGCGGCCAGCGACGGAGGAGGAGCAACCAACTGCGGAGCGCCGATGCTGCGTGAACCGGCCCCTGAAACCGCGCGCTGCTGGGCAACGGCAAGCTGGGGCGCGGGCGCAATCACCGAACTAGGGCCAATGTTCAGTTCGCCCAGCGGTCGAGCGGCGGCCTCAACCCTCGGCGGTGGCGCGATGACCGCCGGTTGCGGACCTTGAAACGCCGAAGTGCTCGAAGCGGCCAGCTCTGGCGGAGGAGCGATCAGAGAATTTTGCAACGCGCGCGAATTTCGCTGGCTTGTGAGCTGCGCCGTATCCGGCGTCGGGGCCACTACGGCATTCTCCAGTTGCGGCGCGATGCGCGTAATTTCAGCGGCCGGCGTCACGGGCACGGGAGGAATTGCAAGCTGCGGCTTCTCCACTGTGTCAGACCAGGCGACGATATTGGGCAGCGCAACGTCGCGTTTCAGCTTGATGCTGGGTGGAGTCACGATGGTCTGAGATCGGTTATCCGCCTCGGGAGGAAGGGAAATGATGGGCTGGCGGGCAAACTCCGGATCAGCTTTCGCCGTCTCCGCCGTCTCCGCCTTGCGAGTGTCCAGTGGAGGAAGATATTCCGAAGCCTGGTAATAGATCACCTGCGAGCGATCGAACGCTGGCTTCGCCACGACTTGCGGCTGCGACGAAAAAAAGCGGGTGCCCGCAATCAGCAGCGCGAGCGCCACAATGTGCAAGCCAACCGATTGCACGAGGTGCCCCCATGGCAGCCTACGCTCCACGAGTACATCCGGCCAGAAAACGTCAGGGCTGGAGCGTAGCTCGAGGGGCGCCAACTGCCGCGGAAGAATCAGATCGCGAAGATTGCCGAAAAACACTCCCGGCCTCGACGGCATCTCGACCAGAAGCCGCAACTCCAGCTGGCGCACAGCAGTCTCGTCGAGGGAGGCTGTAATCATCCTGCTTATACTAGATGCGGGACGCCCGCTCGGGATACTCGCGAGGCCATCCCACGCAAAATTTAAATCTTCGTTGGCGGGCGCTTCGGCGCAAGTGCTTCTAAGCAATAACGTTTATAATCCTCTGTTTCGGCATTCTGCCGCATTCTCACTTGAAGGAAATACTTTGCTCGATTTCTTAGGAGATCTTCGCCGCACTCACATGTGCGGGACGCTGCGCGCATCCGACGCCGGCAAAAACGCCGTGCTCATGGGATGGGTCAATCGGCGGCGTGACTTAGGGAATCTCTTGTTTATCGACTTGCGCGACCGCACCGGTATTACTCAGGTTGTGCTGAACCGCGAACTCGACGCCAAGGCCCACGACAGAGCCAACACTCTGCGCAATGAATATGTTATCGCCGTGATTGGCACGGTTAAGAGGCGCGACGCCGATACGGTCAACAAGAATATTCCCACCGGAGAAGTGGAATTGGTCGCGAGTGAGATTCGCATCCTGAACGAATCGAAGTTGCCGCCGTTCCTGCCCTCTGACACGGCGCTCACCAATGAGGAGACACGGCTGAAGTATCGCTACATCGATCTGCGGCGCGACGTGATGCAGTTCAACATTGAGACCCGCCATAAAGTCGCCAAGGCGATCCGGGATTATCTTTCGGCGCAGGGATTCTTTGAGATCGAAACGCCTTTCATGACGCGTTCCACGCCGGAAGGCGCGCGCGATTATCTTGTCCCCAGCCGCGTGCAACCCGGAACCTTCTATGCGCTGCCTCAGTCGCCTCAGTTGTTCAAGCAGATCCTCATGATTTCGGGGTTCGACAAATATTTCCAGATTGTGCGCTGCTTTCGCGACGAAGACCTGCGCGCCGACCGTCAGCCCGAGTTCACCCAGATCGATCTGGAAATGTCGTATCCGCAGGCCGAGCGCGTATGGGAAGTGGTCGAAGGATTTTTGACCTCGGCCTTTGAAGCAGCGGGAAACAAGATCAAGACTCCGTTCCCGCGCATGGACTACGACGAAGCGATCCGCCTGTACGGCATCGACAAGCCTGATTTGCGGTTGCCCTCATTCACCGACGTGCGCGACTGTTTCACGCCCGAGAATCTGCAGGAACTGGCGATCAACGCGAACCTGCCGGTGATTGCAATCCGCACGCCACAGGTCGGCGAACTGTCGCGCAAAGAGCGCGACGACATCAAGCCGATGTTCCACCCCAAAGGCGGCGCGAAGATTTTCGAAGACTTCAAGCGCATCGGAAACAAGTTCCCTGAAGCCGCCGCCGCAATCTCAAAAAAGGCCGGCATGGAGGACCGCGATCTCATCGTTCTTGTCGCCGGGTCAGCGCAGGCCGGGCCGCAGACCGCGATGCCCACGCATCGCAAGGTTACGCCCGCGGAGTTGGCGATTTACGCGTCAGCCGGGCTGTTGCGGTTGGCGCTGGCGCAGAAGTACGCGGAACGGCACGGCATTTTCAAGAAGAGCGGCGATGCTGCGAAGGACTACCGATTTCTCTGGGTTACCAATTTTCCCATGTTCGAGTGGGACGAGGGAGAGAAGCAGTGGATGGCGGCCCATCATCCCTTCACTTCACCGCACGAACAGGACATGGCGTTGCTCGAGGCAGGCGTCGAGTCTGTAAACGATCCGCAATCGCCGTTGAGCGCCGTCCGGGCACTCGCTTATGACGTGGTCCTTAACGGCACCGAACTGGGTTCGGGATCGATCCGTATTCATCGCCAGGACATTCAGCGCAAAATCTTCCGCGCTCTCGGCATGACGGAAGAGGAAGCCAAGTCGCGGTTCGGATTTTTTCTGGAGGCGCTCGAGTATGGCACTCCGCCCCACGGCGGAATCGCGCTGGGACTCGATCGCATCGTCATGATCCTGGCAGGAGCCGAGAGCTTGCGCGAGGTGATCCCTTTCCCCAAAACTGCGCGCGCCGTCGACTTGATGTGCGACGCTCCGACGCCGGTGAGTGACCGCCAGTTGCGGGAGTTGGGGATCGCGGTCAAGAAGTAGATCCGCCCGGAGGGACAGACTCGCCTGAATCCCGCTCGCGCACTCTGTGCCGACCATTTGTCTAACAGGATCGCTAAATCGATATGGGCGTGCCAACTCTTCTCGGAATCCCCTTCGACGCCTACTCGTCTTACCTGCGCGGCGCAGCGGATGCTCCTTCGAAAATCCGTGAAGCCATCCGCTGTGACGCTTCAAACTCCTGGACTGAGACCGGTATCGACCTTGGCATGGCTGGAGCCTACAAAGATGCGGGCGATCTGAAGTTCTCCGAGAAAGACGCCTTCGCGGCGATTGAAGCCGGAGTCAGCGCGCTTGTCGATCAAGGCCGGCGGCCCGTTTCGCTCGGTGGAGATCACTCGATCACCTTCCCCATCGTAAAAGCGGTGGCGGCGCGGCATCCCGCGCTGACGATCTTTCATTTCGATGCGCATCCCGATCTCTATGAGGAGTTCGAGGGCAACCGGTTTTCTCACGCCTGTCCGTTCGCGCGAATCATGGAAGCGGGCTTGGCGAAGCGACTAGTGCAAATTGGAATCCGGACCATGAACGGGCATCAGCGGGAGCAGGCAGAAAGATTTGGTGTCGAAGTGATTGAGATGAGGGCTCTTCGGGTGCTTGATATGCAGGCTGCAGGCTCGGTCTACATCAGTTTCGACATGGACGTCCTCGATCCCGCCTTCGCTCCCGGAGTGTCGCATCGTGAGCCCGGTGGCATGACCATGCGTGAGGCGATTGCCCATTTGCACGCGATCAAAGGGGAGATCGTCGGAGCCGACATCGTGGAGTACAACCCGGCGCAGGATGTGGCGGGCATCACTGCAACCGTGGCGGCGAAAATTCTCAAAGAAATTTTAGGTAAGATGATCCGCTCCGGGGAAAGGGCCAATAACAACTTGAAATCACATCCGAATTCAGAGTAAAGAATCGTTATTGTTGGCAGTGAGCCGGTTGTCGCGAAATGCGTTTTTCTCGCTCTCGGGTTACAGTATTAGGGAACGTTGTTCGGCATATGGCAAATACCTTTCGAAGTTGCATGGCGAATGGCCTACTGACGGCCGCTTTGGCGGCGAGCGCGGTGACGCTGGCCTGCTCTGGAAAAGCGGCGCAAAATCCGCACGCCGGCGGACCGGGCGCCATGCCTGTCAAAGTGCTTCTTGCTCAGGCCGTTCCGGTCGACGATGCTTCCGAGTATGTCGCCACTCTGAAATCGCGCGACTCGGCCGTGATCATGCCGCAGGTCGAGGGGCAAGTCACGAAAATCTTTGTACACTCGGGCGAACGTGTAGCGGCGGGCGCCGCGTTGATCGAAATCGATCCACTCAAGCAGCAAGCCACGGTCAAGAGCCAGGAAAGCTCGCGCGCAGCGCAGGAAGCCAATCTGGTTTGGGCAAAAAAACAGTACGAACGCGCCGTGGGTCTGTCGTCGGCAGGTGTCGTGAGCAAGCAGGATTTGGAGCAAGCGAAGGCGAACCTCGACGCGGCGCAGGCGCAGATGGACTCGCTTGACGCTCAGGTCAGTGAGCAACGCGTACAGCTTCATTACTATAAGGTCGTTGCGCCGCGCGCCGGAGTTGTCGGCGATATTCCTGTCCGCGAGGGCGATCGCGTTACCACCGCTACCCAGTTGACCACGGTTGATCAGCCGGGAAGCCTCGAGGCTTACGTTTATGTGCCGATTGAGCGATCCTCGCAACTCAAGATGAACCTTCCGGTGCAAGTGCTCGACAGCGACGGCAAAGTCTTGGCCGACTCGCGAATCAGTTTTATTTCCCCGCAGGTCGACAACGCCACGCAGACCGTTCTCGTAAAGGCGCGAATCACCAACGGCAACGACGCGCTGCGACAATCCCAATTCATTCGCGCGCGCGTGGTGTGGGGCACGCACAAGAATCCGGAAGTTCCCATCCTCGCAGTTTCGCGGCTGGCCGGACAATATTTTGCGTTTGTAGCCGAACCTCAGGATGGTGGCTCGTTCGTGGCGCGGCAGAAACCTCTGCAGATCGGTCAGACCGTTGGCAATGATTATGAAGTCCGCGAGGGCATCAAGGCAGGAGACAAAGTCATTATTTCGGGAACGCAGTTTTTGCGTGACGGGGTTCCGGTAATTCCACAGAGCTAGCGGAGTCGGCTTCTGGCGCTCGGCTTCGGTCGACGATTCAGAATCTTTCAACCACACTTGTTATCTTTGTTGTGCGGCTGGAACCGGCAGCCGGGCAGCAAAATCAGGGTGACCGTTCGAGATTTCATGTTCGTTAATTTTTTCATTCAACGTCCCGTTTTCGCCACAGTCTGCGCGCTGCTGATCGTTTTGGCAGGCACGGCCGTCCTTCCTACGCTGCCGATCGCGCAGTTTCCGAATCTTGCTCCGCCCCAGGTCGGCGTCACGAGCGTATATATCGGGGCGAGCGCCCAGACCGTCGAAAGCGCGGTCACCATTCCGCTCGAGCAGCAGATCAATGGCGCCGAGGGAATGAAGTACATCACCTCCACCAGCGGCAACGACGGAACCAGCAGCGTCGTCGCCACGTTCGATCTCAATCGCGATCCCGATCTCGCCACGGTCGATATTCAAAACCGCGTCAACACGGCCCAAGGTCGCCTGCCCGCCTCCGTCAAAGCCGTCGGCATCACTACCGTCAAGACATCGCAGGATTTCGTATTCGGCGCCGCCATCATCTCCGACAACAATCGCTACTCCACGCTCTTCATGAGCAACTATCTCGACGTGTATGTGCGCGATTCTCTGAAGCGCATTCCCGGCGTCGCCGACGTGATCATCTTCGGCGAGCGCAAATATTCCATGCGGCTGTGGCTCGATCCTGACCGCATGGCCGGTCGTGGCCTGACTGCGCCCGATGTGGTGAGCGCTCTCTCCGAGCAAAACGTCGAAGTCGCCGCCGGACAAGTCGGCCAGCAACCGTCAGTTGCAGGACAGCAGTATCAGGTGAGCGTGCGCGCGGTCGGCCGCTTAAGCGAGCCCGCGCAATTCGACAACATCATTCTAAAAACCAACGCCGACGGCACTCTAGTTCGCCTCAAAGATGTCGGCCACGCCGAACTCGGCGCGGAGACCTACAGTTCCGACCTGCAATTCAACGGCCAAGACGCGGTGGGACTGGGAGTCACGCAACTTTCCACCGCCAACGCACTCGACGTCGACCGCCGAGCCATCGCCGAACTGGAGCGACTCTCCAAGAGTTTTCCTCCCGGCATGCATTACAAGCTGGCTTTCGATACAACCGATGCTGTTGGCGAATCGATTCGCGACGTGCTCTTCACCATCGGTTCAGCCATCCTGTTGGTCATCCTGGTGATCTTTATTTTCCTGGGCGACTGGCGGACGACGATGATTCACTTCATCGCCACTCCGGTTTCGCTAATCGGTACCTTCGTTTTTGTGAAGTTGCTTGGCTTTTCCATTAACACGCTAACCTTGTTCGGCATCACGCTAGCCACCGGCTTGGTAGTTGACGATGCGATCGTCGTAATCGAAAACATTGAGCGCCACATCGCTGAGGGCGAGCACGACTCCCGCAAAGCCGCGTCAGCAGCCACCGCCGAGATTACCAGCGCCGTCATTGCTACTTCGCTAGTGCTGGTCGCCGTCTTTGTGCCGGTTGCGTTTTTTCCAGGGACAACAGGAATTCTGTTTCGCCAGTTCGCGCTGACCATCGCATTTTCCATCGCCATCTCCGCCTTCAACGCGCTTACTCTGGCCCCGGTGCTCGGCGCCATTCTTCTCCGCGGCGGCCACCGGGAAAAGTGGTGGTGGCTGCGCAAGTTTGACCAGGGTGTCGTTGCCCTCACGCGTGGCTACCGTGCCCTGCTCCATCACGTCCTCGAATACAAAGTGGTGATGTCGATCTTGTTCTTTGCCGGACTGGGCCTCACCTATTTTGTATTCACCCGAGTACCCACGGGTTTTGTGCCGGACGAAGACCAAGGATATTTCATCATCATCATTCAGGCGCCTTCCGGCGCATCGCTCGAATACACCAAAGCGATTGGAAAGCAGGTTGCCGGCTTGCTGGCCGACGTGCCCGAATCCGAAGGAACTTTCTCCGTCGCCGGCTTCAGCTTCACCGGCGCAGCCTCGAATCAAGGTCTTATTTTTGTGCCCTTGAAACCTTATTCCCAACGCAAGGGCGACGCACATAGCGCATCGGCCGTCCTGCGCCGTATCGCTCCCCGAATGTTTGCCGTCTCAGGAGCGATTGTATTTCCCACGCTTCCGCCTCCCATTCAGGGGCTTGGACAGTTTGGCGGATTCCAGTTTGTGGTTCAGGATCAGGCAGCCCACACCTTGGAAGACCTGGCCAACACAACCATGGGGATGATCCAGCAAGCCTCGCAACGCAAAGACCTGACGCGCCTGTTCACCGCCTTTACCGCGAACGATCCGCAATATCTGGTGACGATTGATCGTGAAAAAGCCAAGAGCCTGCATGTTCCGTTATCGCAAATTACCGACACGCTGGGCGTATACATGGGCTCGTCCTACGTCAACGATTTCGATTTTAATAACCGCTCTTACCGGGTTTACGTGCAGGCGGACAAGCAATTCCGCGCAACCGCGCAAGACATGAAGCGCTTCTACGTGCGCTCCGATAGCGGCGCCATGGTGCCGCTCGACAATCTCATCAGCATCACGCAAACTTCAACGCCGCAGGTCATCAGTCACTACAACCTGTTCCGCTCCGCCGAAATCGACGGCTCGCCCGCGCCGGGTTACAGCTCCGGCCAGGCTATCGCAGCCATGGAAAACTTAGCCCAAAAAATGCCGCAAGGTTTTTCTTATAGTTGGACCGGACTCTCGCTGGAGGAATTGCAGGCCGGAGGAACCTCGCTCATTCTCTTTGGCTTGGGCACTCTGGTTGTCTACCTCACACTTTCCGCGCAGTATGAGAGTTTCGTTCTGCCGTTCATCGTTTTGCTGGCCGTGCCGATGGCTCTTCTCGGCGCGCTGGGAGCTCAGTTCATCCGCGGCCTGCAGAACGACGTCTTCTGCCAGGTAGGACTGGTCATGCTGGTCGGCTTGTCGAGCAAGAACGCGATTTTAATCGTCGAATTTTCCGAGCAGTTGCGTGAGCGTGGAATTCCGCTGGTGGAAGCGGCCGTGCAGGCCGCGACCATTCGTTTGCGTCCCATTCTGATGACTTCGCTGGCGTTTATTCTTGGCGTTGTGCCTCTGGTCTTCGCTTCTGGCGCGGGCGAGAACGGCCGCCATTCCGTCGGTACCACCGTTTTCGGCGGAATGATCATGTCCACTTTCTTGAATCTCTTTTTTATCCCAGTCTTGTATTTGATTATTGAAGGATGGCGGGAACACGGCAAGGGAGTTACCAGCCGCGCGGGGGATACGATCTCGCAAGACCGCAACGAGCCCGCGGTTTAAGCCCGGCTCAGGCCGCCGCCTCGGCGCTGGCTCCATTCTTTCGGGCTTTGCTTTTCTGTACCGCTGCCCGTTTTTTCTTCCGCGCATCTTTGCGCCGCATCTTTGCCATCCACTCGCGCGAATACATGGTTCCGCGGCACTTCGGAGAACCGCAGTGGCAGGGCGCGGGATCGTCGTCATCGTACAGGTTGTAGTCCCACACCAGTTCCTCGCCGGCGGCAATGTCGCGGATCGCGAACAGCCACACCCGTCCCTTGATCTCGTCGACCTCGCAGTTGGGAGAGCAGGAATGGTTTAGATAGGCGCCGAGTCCGTGCCCACCGATCACGGTTTTGCCGTC